>NZ_JARVST010000006.1:0-411303 GCF_030209055.1 Pseudomonas sp. lyk4-TYG-107 | reverse complement strand
CAGGCTTCGATGAACTGAAGCAAGTCGCTGCCGAAAACTGCGTAACTCGTTGAATCTCAAGGAGTTTTCCGTTTCGACTGCGCCGGAAGTGGGGCGAATTATAGACTTCCAGAATCTGCCGTCAACCGTTAATTTCAGTTTTCTTTCAACAACTTACAGATCGGTTAAAAAACGCACAATTCCATCTATATATAGGCAGGAAACAGCCTTCTTCTATATAGAGGCGATACTCAAAGCACTCCATCAGCCTTGAGTGCCTCTACCGCGCCAGCGCCCAGACCCAGCACCCGCTGCAAAACCTCCAACGTATGCTCGCCCAATAAAGGAGGCGCGCGAAGGTACTCGACCGGCGTCTGCGACAGCCGGATCGGACTCGCCACCTGCGGGACCATCCCCGCCAGTGCGTGCGGCAGCTCTATCGCCAACCCCCGCGCCTTCACCTGCGGATCCTCAAACACCTGGGACAGATCATTGATCGGCCCACACGGCACGCCCGCCTGCTCCAACTGCGCCACCCATTCGGCGGTGGTCTTGAATACCGTCGCCTGGCGGATCAGAGGAATCAACACCGCGCGGTTAGCCACCCGCAGCTTGTTAGTCGCGAAACGCGGATCATCCGCCCACTGCGGCTGGCCCGCTACCTCGGCAAACTTGCGGAACTGGCCGTCATTACCAACGGTAAGAATGAAATCACCATCGGCCGTCGGGAAGTCCTGATAGGGCACGATGTTCGGGTGTGCATTACCCAGTCGTTTCGGCGCATTGCCAGTAGTCAGGTAGTTCATCGCCTGATTCGCCAGGCATGCGACCTGCACATCCAGCAAAGCCATATCGATGTGCTGCCCGCCACCGTCGTGATCACGATGAGCCAGCGCCGCCAGAATCGCCACGGTCGAATATAGCCCCGTAAGAATGTCCGTCAGCGCCACTCCCACCTTCACCGGCCCGGCGCCTTCATCACCTTCAGGACGACCGGTCAGGTTCATCAGCCCGCCCAGCCCCTGGATCATAAAGTCATAACCGGCACGCTTGGCATACGGCCCGGTTTGACCGAAGCCAGTGATCGAGCAATAGATCAGGTCCGGATTGATCGCCTTCAGCGACTCGTAGTCCAGCCCATAGGCAGCCAGCCCACCGACCTTGAAGTTCTCGATCAGAATGTCCGACTTGGCCGCGAGGTCCCGCACAAGCTGCTGCCCCTCGGGGCGAGTGAAGTCGATCGTCACCGATTGCTTGTTGCGGTTGGCCGACAGGTAATAAGCCGCCTCGCTGGTGTTCTCACCATAAGCGTCCTTAAGGAAGGGCGGCCCCCAGGCGCGCGTGTCGTCGCCATTGCCCGGGCGCTCGACCTTGATCACCTCGGCGCCAAGGTCGGCGAGAATCTGTCCGGCCCACGGCCCGGCCAGCACGCGTGATAAATCCAGTACTCGCAGATGCGACAGCGCGCCCATGGTCGTTCTCCTATTAATAGAACGCCTGCAGACCGGTTTGCGCGCGACCGAGGATCAGCGCGTGAACGTCATGGGTGCCTTCATAGGTATTCACCACTTCCAGGTTGACCAGATGACGGGCCACACCGAACTCGTCAGAGATACCGTTGCCACCCAGCATGTCACGGGCCATGCGAGCGATATCCAGCGACTTGCCACAGGAGTTGCGCTTCATGATCGAAGTGATTTCGACCGCCGCAGTGCCCTCATCCTTCATGCGACCCAGGCGCAGACAGCCTTGCAGCGCCAGAGTGATCTCGGTCTGCATGTCGGCCAGCTTCTTCTGGATCAGTTGGGTAGCGGCCAATGGACGCCCGAACTGCTGACGATCGAGGGTGTACTGGCGAGCGGTGTGCCAGCAGAACTCGGCAGCTCCCAAGGCTCCCCAAGAGATGCCGTAGCGTGCGGAGTTCAGGCAGGTGAACGGGCCTTTCAGACCGCGCACATCCGGGAAGATGTTCTCTTCCGGGACAAACACGTTGTCCATGACGATTTCGCCGGTGATCGAGGCGCGCAGGCCGACCTTGCCGTGAATCGCCGGTGCGCTCAGGCCCTTCCAGCCTTTTTCCAGTACGAAGCCACGGATGTCGCCGGCATCGTCCTTGGCCCAGACCACGAACACATCGGCGATGGGGCTGTTGGTGATCCACATCTTGGCGCCGGTCAGGCTGTAGCCGCCGTCGACTTTGCGCGCACGGGTGATCATCGCGCCCGGGTCGGAACCGTGGTTTGGTTCGGTCAGACCGAAGCAGCCGATCCATTCACCGGAGGCCAGTTTCGGCAGGTATTTCTGCTTCTGTGCTTCTGTACCGAATTCGTTGATCGGCACCATCACCAGCGACGATTGCACACTCATCATCGAACGGTAGCCGGAGTCGACGCGTTCTACTTCACGGGCGATCAGACCGTAGCTGACGTAGTTCAAGCCGCTACCGCCGTACTGCTCAGGAATGGTCGCCCCCAACAGGCCGACTTCGCCCATTTCGCGGAAGATTGCCGGGTCGGTTTTCTCATGGCGGAAAGCTTCAAGCACGCGGGGCGCCAGGCTCTGCTGAGCGAATTGGGCGGCGGTGTCACGGATCATGCGCTCTTCTTCGGTGAGCTGTTGATCCAGCAGCAGGGGATCGATCCAATTGAAGCTAGCTTTACCGCCCATGAGTATGTCCTCGCAAATCGGTGAATTAACGTGGCATTGATCCTAGGCCCGGCTCGCCTACGGGGCAAACGAGGATTTCGCATCCTGTTGTGCTAATTTCTCACTCCGAAACGTCGCTGAATACCTTTTATGCGGCGCATTAGTGAGGTTGACGTACATGCGCAGGAAGATACCCAGCACCACGGCCCTGATCAGCTTCGAAGCCGCCGCTCGCCACGAAAGCTTTACCAAGGCTGCCGAAGAACTTTCCCTCACCCAAGGCGCCATTTGCCGACAGATCGCCAGCCTTGAGGAGTTCCTCAGTGTGGAGCTTTTCCGGCGCTCGCGACGTGGAGTGAAGCTGACGGAAGCGGGACTTTCCTACAGCCGTCGGGTGGCCACGCAACTGGACGCCGTCGAGCGCGACACGCTCTCGGTGATGGGCCAGCAAGGCACCAACGTGATCGAACTGGCGGTGGTGCCGACCTTCGGCACGCAATGGCTGCTGCCACGGCTCAAGGACTTCCAGCTCAAGCACCCCGAGGTCACCGTCAACCTGACCAACCGCACTCGTCCGTTCCTGTTTGCCGACACCGATTTCGACGCAGCGATCTACTTTGGCGACGCCGATTGGTCGGGTACCGAATCCCACAGGCTGATGGGCGAAAATCCGATGCCGGTATGCAGCCCCGCTCTCCTCGGCAGCAAGAAACATCTGACACCCAACGAGATTGCCGAGCTGCCTCTGTTGCAGCAAACCACTCGCCCCTACGCCTGGCGCCAATGGTTCAATTCGCAGCACCTGAACATCCCACGCGACATGACAGGTCCGCGCTACGAGCTATTCTCCATGCTGGCCCAAGCGGCCATGCACGACATGGGCATCGCGCTGATTCCACCGTTTCTGATTCAGCGCGAACTGGCCGAGAAACGCCTGGTGGTCGCCAACCCGAATGCGCTTTCCAGCATCAAGGCGTATTACCTGATGATTCCGGAGCGAAAGGTCGAATCGGCATCACTCAAGGCTTTTCGCGATTGGCTGGTCAATCAGGCAAACAGCTACAGCCTAGAAGGATAAAGGCTTACAGCGATTACTAACCCGGTAGTCAGGAAAATCAAAGCCCTACAGATATAAGTATTTGTCGCAAAATCACAGACTGTATCCGAAAGTCGTACAGACGTCCCACAAGCGCCTGAAGACGTGGCTTTGAGCCTCCATCCACGACTCATTACGGCCTATTCACGCCGCCGATGAGAAATTTTTTCAAATTCAGCCAGAATCCTTGCAAGGCACGGCCTGCAAGGGATTCAACTGGCCATCTGCGACATTCGGTCACGGGATGACTTGTAGTTAATTTTCCGTCACCCGTCATAATCCCTTGAAGGGCATAAAGTTCGCCTGCAAAATGCCGCGCCCCGCCCTGATTTGGCGGGATCGTGCTGATCGGCCGCCCCAGTCGCACCATCCGCAGTGCCTGGGTTTACTCAATAAGATCACGCAGGAGATTTGACGTGCACATTGGTGTTCCTCTCGAAACCCAGACCGGTGAAACACGGGTTGCTGCAACCCCGGAAACCATTAAAAAGCTGATCAGCCAAGGTCATAAGGTCACTGTGCAAACCGGCGCCGGCGTTAAAGCCAGCGTTGTCGACAGTGCCTATGAAGCGGCGGGCGCAACCATTGGCAGTGCCAACGATGCGTTCGGCGCCGAGCTGATTCTCAAAGTGGTCGCCCCCAGCGACGCCGAACTGGCGCTGATCAAGCGCGGCACGGTGCTGGTGGGCATGCTCAACCCCTTCAATAACGACACCATCGCCAAAATGGCCGAGTGCGGGATCACCGCGTTCGCCCTCGAAGCAGCGCCACGTACCTCTCGGGCGCAGAGTCTCGATGTGTTGTCGTCGCAAGCAAACATCGCCGGCTACAAGGCGGTGTTGCTGGCCGCGCACTACTATCCGCGCTTCATGCCGATGCTGATGACCGCTGCGGGCACCGTGAAAGCGGCGCGCGTGCTGATTCTGGGTGCCGGCGTGGCCGGGTTGCAGGCGATTGCCACGGCGAAACGTCTGGGTGCGGTGATCGAAGCGTCTGACGTGCGTCCGGCGGTTAAGGAACAGATCGAATCCCTCGGCGCCAAGTTCGTCGATGTGCCTTACGAGACTGACGAAGAGCGGGAATGCGCGGTCGGTGTCGGCGGTTACGCTCGCCCGATGCCGGCGAGCTGGATGCAACGTCAGGCCCAGGCTGTGCACGAACGCGCCAAGCAGGCCGACATCGTCATCACCACCGCACTGATCCCGGGCCGCAAGGCGCCGACACTGTTGAGCGCAGACACCGTGGCGCAGATGAAGCCGGGCTCGGTGGTCATCGACCTCGCGGCAGCTCAGGGCGGCAACTGCCCGCTGACCGTCGCCGATCAGGTCGTGGTCGAGAACGGCGTGACCATCGTCGGCCCGACCAACCTGGCCGGTGAAGTCGCTGCAGACGCCTCGGCGCTGTACGCCCGCAACCTGCTGGACTTCCTCAAGCTGGTGTTCACCAAAGAAGGCCAGTTCGACGTCAACCTCGAAGACGACATCGTCGCCGCGTGCCTGATGTGCCGCGACGGCCAAGTCATCCGCAAAAACGCCTAAGCAGGGATTCAGACGATGGAAGAGCTTATCTCCCCCGGTATCTACAACCTGATCATCTTCGTGCTGGCGATTTATGTCGGTTACCACGTGGTCTGGAACGTTACACCTGCGCTGCACACGCCGTTGATGGCGGTGACCAATGCCATTTCGGCAATCGTGATCGTCGGCGCCATGCTCGCTGCTGCGCTGACCGTCACGCCGCTGGGCAAGACCATGGGCACCCTCGCCGTGGCACTGGCTGCGGTCAACGTGTTTGGTGGCTTCCTGGTCACCCGCCGCATGCTTGAGATGTTCAAGAAGAAAGCCCCGAAAGCAAAAGAAGAGGCGCCGAAGTAATGAGCATGAATCTCGTCACGACGCTCTACCTGATCGCGTCGATCTGCTTTATCCAGGCCCTCAAAGGCCTGTCGCACCCGACCACCTCGCGGCGCGGCAACCTGTTCGGCATGCTCGGCATGGCGCTGGCCATCCTCACCACCGTCGGCCTCATCTATAAGCTTGGGGCTGAGCTGGCGACTGCGGGTATCGGTTACGTGATCGTCGGCCTGCTGATCGGCGGCACCGCCGGTTCGATCATGGCCAAGCGCGTTGAAATGACCAAGATGCCGGAACTGGTCGCGTTCATGCACAGCATGATCGGTCTGGCGGCGGTGTTCATCGCCATTGCCGCGGTGGTCGAGCCGCAATCGCTGGGCATCGTCAAGCAACTGGGAGACTCGATCCCGGCGGGCAACCGTCTGGAGCTATTTCTCGGAGCGGCGATCGGTGCAATCACCTTCTCCGGTTCGGTGATCGCCTTCGGCAAGCTGTCGGGCAAGTACAAGTTCCGTCTGTTCCAGGGCGCACCGGTACAGTTTGCCGGTCAGCACAAGCTCAACGCAGTACTGGGTCTGGCGACACTGGTGCTGGGCGTGACCTTCATGCTCACCGGCAACCTCGCAGCGTTCGCGCTGATGCTGGCCCTGGCGTTCGTGATGGGCGTGCTGATCATCATCCCGATCGGCGGCGCCGACATGCCGGTGGTGGTGTCGATGCTCAACAGTTACTCGGGTTGGGCTGCAGCGGGTATCGGCTTCTCGCTGAACAACTCGATGCTGATCATTGCCGGCTCGCTGGTGGGTTCGAGCGGTGCGATTCTCTCGTACATCATGTGCAAGGCGATGAACCGTTCCTTCTTTAATGTATTGCTCGGCGGTTTCGGCAATACGGCTGACGCAGGACCTGCCGGAGCGAAAGAAGCCCGTCCGGTTAAATCCGGTTCGGCCGACGACGCAACCTTCCTGCTGACCAACGCCGACACCGTGATCATCGTCCCGGGTTACGGCCTGGCGGTGGCCCGCGCGCAGCACGCCTTGAAAGAACTGACCGAGAAACTGACCCACCGTGGCGTGACCGTGAAGTACGCGATCCACCCGGTGGCCGGTCGCATGCCCGGGCACATGAACGTCCTGCTCGCCGAGGCCGAAGTGCCTTACGACCAGGTGTTCGAGATGGAAGACATCAACTCCGAGTTCGGCCAGGCCGACGTGGTGCTGGTACTCGGCGCCAACGACGTGGTCAATCCGGCCGCCAAGAACGATCCGAAATCGCCGATTGCCGGCATGCCGATTCTCGAAGCGTTCAAGGCCAAGACCATCATCGTCAACAAGCGCTCGATGGCCAGCGGTTATGCCGGTCTGGACAACGAACTGTTCTACCTGGACAAGACCATGATGGTGTTCGGCGACGCGAAGAAAGTCATCGAAGACATGGTCAAAGCGGTGGAGTAATCCTCCGCAGCTGCACCGGACGCCCCGACTTGTCGGGGCGTTTTTGTTTGCGCACAGCGTCGGACAATTTGCCGCGTTGTTGCAGATCCGGTAACGGTGTTTTACTTCAAACCCGCTAAATAGACGCCTCGTTTGCGACCTTGGTAGCGGGACAGGCGCCCGCGAAATTCACTAGACTGCGCATCCTGCTACTCGCTTCCCGAGAAATAATCCATGTACCGTGACCGTATTCGCCTGCCTTCGTTGTTGGATAAAGTGATGAGCGCCGCCGACGCCGCCGCGCTGATTGAAGACGGCATGACCGTCGGCATGAGCGGCTTCACCCGCGCGGGCGAAGCCAAAGCTGTCCCTCACGCACTGGCCGAGCGAGCCAAGGTCACGCCGCTGAAGATCAGCCTGATGACCGGCGCGAGCCTGGGCAACGACCTCGACAAGCAACTGACCGAGGCCGGCGTGTTGTCGCGGCGCATGCCGTTCCAGGTCGATAGCACCTTGCGCAAGGCAATCAACGCCGGCGAAGTGATGTTCATCGACCAGCACCTGTCGGAAACCGTCGAGCAACTGCGCAACCAGCAACTGAAGCTGCCGGACATCGCGGTGATCGAAGCCGTGGCCATCACCGAGCAAGGCCACATCGTGCCGACCACCTCGGTGGGCAACTCGGCGAGCTTCGCGATTTTCGCCAAGCAGGTGATTGTCGAGATCAACCTGGCGCACAACGCCAACCTCGAAGGCCTGCATGACATCTATATCCCGACCTATCGCCCGACGCGCACGCCGATCCCGCTGGTGAAAGTCGACGATCGCATCGGCAGCACCGCGATCCCGATCCCGCCGGAGAAGATTGTCGCCATCGTCATCACTCAGCAGGCGGATTCGCCGTCCACGGTGTCGACCCCGGATGTCGACACCAATGCCATCGCCGAGCACCTGATCACCTTCTTCAAGCAGGAAGTCAATGCCGGGCGCATGACCAACAAGCTCGGCCCGTTGCAGGCCGGGATCGGCAACATCGCCAACGCGGTGATGTGCGGCCTGATCGATTCGCCGTTCGAAGACCTGACCATGTACTCCGAAGTGCTGCAGGACTCGACCTTCGACCTGATCGACGCCGGCAAGCTGAGCTTTGCGTCGGGCAGCTCGATCACTTTGTCGGAGCGGCGCAACAGCGACGTGTTCGGCAACCTGGAGAAGTACAAGGACAAACTGGTGCTGCGCCCGCAGGAAATCTCCAACCACCCGGAAGTAGTGCGTCGTCTGGGTATCATCGGCATCAACACTGCGCTGGAGTTCGACATCTACGGCAACGTCAACTCCACCCATGTCTGCGGCACGCGGATGATGAACGGCATTGGTGGCTCGGGCGACTTCGCGCGCAACGCGCACCTCGCGGTGTTCGTGACCAAGTCGATCGCCAAGGGCGGCGCAATTTCCAGCGTGGTGCCGATGGTCAGCCACGTTGACCACACCGAGCATGACGTCGACATCCTGGTGACCGAAATCGGCCTGGCCGACCTGCGCGGCCTGGCCCCGCGCGAGCGCGCCCGGGTGATCATCGACAACTGTGTGCACCCGGACTATCGCCAGGCGCTGAACGACTACTTCACCGCAGCGTGCGCCATCGGTGGCCACACCCCGCACATCCTGCGAGAAGCCCTGAGCTGGCACATCAACCTGGAAGAAACCGGACGCATGCTCGCGGTGTAATCACACAGTCAAACCGCTGATGCAAACACAGTTTGTGTCAGCGGATTTTTTAACCCGCCACATCTGGCAAAAACTGTACTGCTGTACCGGTTGTTTCCTACAGATTTTGCCTACCTCCTTCCTCGAATTGAGCAAAAACGCACCACATTAGTGCCAACAGGTACAGTTTGCTCAATTTCGACCCGTACACCCCCTATAAACAGTTAACTGGTCACTCACAATACAGTTGAACTGTATCTAGAGAGACTAGGCAAACGAGAGGATCATGGGCACCAGTTAAACCACTACCTGATCCCGCCACAAGCGGAAGGATGTCAACCATGGAACGTACACTCAGTTCCGAACTGTTCTTCGAAGACAAAGCTGCAAAAAACCAGGCTTCCCTGCCTCTGCGCGTTATCGCCAACCTGATGTTGTGGCAGCGCCGCATCTCCAGCCGCCACCAACTGGCTCGTCTGGATTCGCGTCTGCTGGCTGACGCCGGTATCAGCGAAGCACAACGCTACGAAGAGCTGAGCAAGCCGTTCTGGCGCTAAGTAGCGTCGCTGGCTCTGGTCGTCAGACCCACCGCCAGCAACCCGAATTGAACACACAAGACCCGTCGCGGGAAACCGCGACGGGTTTTGTCGTTTCAGGGTTCGAAAATGCCCGTACAGCAGAATAATCAAAGTACAGGTACAGTTCTCAATAAACAAAATCTGAACCAGTACAATTTTTCATGAGTGTATCTGCTCGCCAAACTGCATCGGGCGCAGCATTTCCTTAACCCTCCTCGGTTTAAGGAAAACGCCATGAAAGGCTTACAGGATGTTTCGACAGCTTCGACTCTACCCCGCGCTCACTCGCACCCGTTGCGGCGCTTGTTTCGCCCCCTGTGGCAAGGACTGGAGCGCGCCAGGACGCGGCGCCTGCTGGCTCAACTGGACCAGCGCGACCTAGCGGATCTGGGCCTCAGCCATGCCGATCGGCTCAGAGAACTGGAGAACCCATTCTGGCGCTAGCATTCTGCCCACTGTCCGAACCTCACGCGCAGGCCTAATATCCACGCCAGAACGTGGCGAATCTTCTGTAACCCGCGTCTGACTCATCAGACACAAGCCACCTCTCAATACGGTTTACTATCAGGAGATCCACCATGTCCCGTCTTCGCCTGCTCAGCGCTGCCGCCTTGCTGGCCGTGGCTGCCAACGCCAGTGCCTCCAGCTTCATTGTGACCACCGACGCCGTGGTTGGCGCGCTGAAATCCTCCTCGGACGCCACCTCCGATGTCAGCTCTTCGCTGCGTGACAACAAAGTCGTGATCGCCGCCCGTGACGACGCTGCCAGCTTCGTCGCCAGTGAAGGCCAGATCCGTGGCGTGAAACTGGAAAGCGCCCTCGACCTGATCCGCCATCAGGCACCGCAGCTGAACGCGACCGACTTCCAACTGGCGCAAGCCATCCTCGCGATCTGATCCGCCGTTGCAGCACGGGGCACGCCAGTCGTGTCCCGATGTTTCGCCGCTGGCTCTGGCCCGGGCATTTGCGCTAGCCTTGAAGCTCGTTAACCGTTACCGAGTCTCATGCGTTTATTCAGACTGCTTTTCCCTTGCGTATTGGTCAGTGCCTTCTGGGCGACCTCGGTCGATGCCTTTGATGTATCCACACAAAACACCGTGGTCAGCGTTTGGGCGACCGGAATGGTGTCTTCCGCACCGTTCGACCGTAAACTGATCATCGCCGCTCACGATGACGCGGCGGCGTTTGTTGCCAGTGACGGTCAATTGCGCGGCGCGCAGCTCGAATCCGCCCTGCATTACTTGCGCAAATCCCGACCAAAACTTCATGTCAGCGACCTTGAACTGGCACAGGCAATTCTCGTCCAATAGTTATCATGATCCCTCGTTAACATTGCCCTCCGGAGTCGTTCCATGCGTAGCCCGCTGATTGCTGCCGCCCTTGGCCTGTTTTTGTTGGCCGATGTGGCCCAGGCACACACCCTGGTAGCCACCAGTAACATCATCGTTCGTGCCTCCCAGCGCACCATCGATTTCACCTCCGATACCACGACGTCGATTCGCGATTCGAAAATCATCCGCGAAGCCCACGACGATGCGGCCAGCTTCGTTGCCACCAACGGCGATATCCGCGGTGCGCACCTGGAAGCCGCCCTCAACACCTTGCGCACGCGCGTGCCGGAAGCCCGCGACGCCAGTGATCAGGTGCTCGCCGAAGCCATCCTCGCCCTGTGAAGTCACTTGGCGCCTGGCTACTGGCCGGGGCGTTGTTGCTGCTTGGCAACAGCGCCCACGCCAGCCTGCAATTGCGGCTCAAGACCGACGGCCTGAGCCCCGCTCAGCAGCAGGCCAGCCAGGCGCTGCTCGATGAAGCCATGCACAAGTTGCCACCCAGCTTCGTCGAACAACTGGACCGGCGCATCGATGTCGGCTGGACCGACGACATGCCCGGTAACGCCTACGGCCAGGCGACCCTGGTTGCCGAGCTCGACCTGAACCGCAAACTGCTCGCCGGCCTCACCGACGGCAGCGCGGCCAACGAGAAAACCAATCGCCCCCACGGCACGGTGCGTCAGGAACTGCTGGCAACGGTGCTGCACGAACTCACCCACATTTACGATCGCGCGCGTCTGTGGCCCGCCGCCGAACGCACGCTGATCCAGCGCTGCACTCGCCGCAGCAACAGCGCCGGCCTGGTCGGCATTCCCGACGAGTGCCGAGGCCAGACCGAGCGCCGCTTTACCCTCAGCGATGATCCACGTCTGCTAGATCTCGCCGGCTGGCAACAGTACGTCGGGCGCCGCGGCGAGCGTGAACAGCACAACCGTCAGGTGGCCCGCAGTCCGGACCTGTACGAAATCTCCAGTCCGAAAGAGTTTGTCGCGGTCAACATGGAGTATTTCCTCCTCGACCCGAGCTATGCCTGCCGCCGTCCGACGCTCTATCGCTACTACAAGGCGCGCTTCGGCTGGGCACCACCGGCCAAGGACACCTGCAGCAATACCTTCGCCTTTCTCAACGCCGGCAACGACTTCGCCAAACAGCCCTTGGGCCAGGTCGACCCGGAGCGAGTGTATGCCGTCGATTATCTGCTGGCTGAAGCCAACCAGAATTGGGTCAGCCGCTGGGGCCACAGCATGCTGCGCCTGGTGATCTGCGCACCGGGTCGACCACGGGGCCCGGATTGCCGGCTCGACCTCGACCAGCACCTGGTGCTGTCCTACCGCGCCTTTGTCGGCGACGTGCAGTTGTCGAGCTGGGACGGACTGGTCGGCAAATATCCGTCACGCCTGTTCGTCCTGCCGCTTGCGCAGGTCATCGACGAATACACCAAGACTGAATTGCGCAGCCTCGCCTCGGTGCCATTGAATCTGTCACGCGACGAGATCGAAGGCGTGGTCGAACACGCTGCCGAAATGCACTGGAGTTATGACGGCAACTACTTCTTCCTGTCGAACAACTGCGCGGTGGAAGGCCTGAAATTGCTGCGCAGCGGCAGCAACAACAAGCAACTCGTCGGCCTCGACAGCATCATGCCCAACGGCTTGCTCGAAGTGCTCAAAGGCCGGGGGCTGGCCGACACCAGCGTGCTCGACAATCCCAAGGAAGCGCTGCGCCTGGGTTATCGCTTCGACTCGTTCCGCGATCGCTATCAGGCGATGTTCGATGTGTTGAAAAAGCAGCTGCCGATCAAGCAAACCAGCGTCGAAGATTGGCTATCGCTGTCTGCCGAGGAACGTCGCCAGTGGTTCGAACGTGCAGACCTGCGCACCAGCGCTGCATTGCTCCTGCTGGAACAGGCGAGCTATCGCCGTCAGTTGCTGCTGGCCCAGGACGAGGTCAAGCAGCGTTACCTCGGCGCTCGGGAGCTGGAAAACGGCGGCATGGACAAGGCCAACGCCACCCTGCAGGAAATTCTCGCCAACAGCGGCTTCCTCAGTCGTCCGGCAGAACTGCTCGACAGCCGTGGCTACGGGCTGCCGCAACCAAGCGAGTTCAAGCGCCTGCAGGACGAAAGCGCCCAACGCCAGAAACAACTGCTGGCGCTGAGCGGCGATCTGGACAAGGAAGTGCGCAAGTTGCTGGAACCCAAGCGAGCGGCCGAAATTGCCGCCAGCGAAGCCAACGTGAAGCAGATCGGCGAGCATCTGCGCAAACTGCACAAGGCGTCCGGCGGACTGGAGCTACCCTGAGACAGAAAACTGGAACTGAATCTTGTGGCGAGGGAGCTTGCTCCCGCTCGGCTGCGCAGCAGTCGTGAATCGGTTGAATGCCGAATTTTCAGGGCTGCTCCGCGCCCCAACGGGAGCAAGCTCCCTCGCCACAGATGATCGTGCCAAATCAGTACAAAACACCATCCAGAATTTCGTAAACGATCCCGGTACCCACCGCGATCAGCACGATATCGCCCCCAGCGCGGCGCCATTCATAACCCGGATACACCGGCAAACGACTCAGTGCCCGACCGTCCAGCCGCTCGCCGTAATAACCGTGCGGCAACGGCCGGCCACGTTCCAGACGAATGCCCGGCGGTGGCGGTGCACCGCGCACGAAGTAGCCATGATTGTCGCGAATAGTCTGGCGCACCGGGCCGAAATCGCGCGGCGGGCCGCCACGGTGGTCGTTCTGCGGGCCACGGTGATCGTCACCACGGTTGTCGTAGTGGCCCTGCTGCGGGCCGCCGTGGTCATGATCATCGCGTGGATCATCGCGTGGATCAGCGCTGGCCAGCAGCGGCGTCGCGCTGAGCATCAGCACGCCCAGTCCGGCAATCAGACGTTTCGGCATTTTCATCAAGTCTTCCTCACTGCACCAACAGCAAAAAGGGATTCAGAACGTGGTTCTGAATCCCTCGGTCTTGCTCAATTAGGCCGTGATGTGAGGCGCTAATTCCTCTGTATCAGGAACTTTACCTTCAGCTGACGCGGGCCTGACGCACGCCCTCGGACAGCGCCTTGCACAGACCCAGCACGCCATCGACAGCCTGGGCCGGCGTGGTCGCATTGGCGATGTGATCGATCAGTGCCGAACCCACCACCACCCCGTCCGCCAAACGAGCGATGGACGCCGCCTGCTCCGGAGTACGAATACCGAAACCGATGCTGATCGGCAGGTCAGTGTGGCGACGCAAACGGGTGACCGCCTCTTCGACGTGTTCCAGAGTCGCCGCACCGGCACCGGTCACACCGGCCACCGACACGTAGTAAACGAAGCCCGAGCTGCCATTGAGCACTTTCGGCAGACGCGCATCATCAGTGGTCGGGGTGGTCAGGCGGATGAAGTCCAGACCTGCAGCCTGTGCCGGGTCGCACAGTTCATTATTGTGCTCTGGCGGCATGTCGACCACGATCAGACCGTCGACGCCCGCTTCCTTGGCATCAGCGATAAAACGCCCAACGCCATACATGTGAATCGGGTTGAAGTAGCCCATCAGCACCAGCGGCGTGTCGCTGTTGCCTTCGCGGAACTCGCGAACCATTTGCAGGGTTTTCGCCAGATTCTGCTTGGCGCCCAAGGCACGGATGTTCGCCAGTTGAATCGCCGGACCATCGGCCATCGGGTCGGTGAACGGCATGCCCAACTCGATCACGTCGGCGCCAGCGCCGGGCAAACCTTTGAGGATCGCCAGCGAGGTGTCGTAGTCCGGATCACCGGCGGTGACGAAGGTCACCAGCGCGGCGCGATTCTGTTGCTTGAGGTCGGCAAAACGGGTTTGCAGGCGGCTCATCAGTGTTTCTCCTGCTTCGACTGTTCCATGTGATGCATGACGGTCTGCATGTCTTTGTCGCCACGGCCGGAGAGGTTGACCACCATCAGGTGATCCTTCGGCAGTTTCGGTGCGCGTTTGAACACTTCAGCCAACGCATGGGCGCTTTCCAGCGCCGGGATGATGCCTTCGAGGCGGCAGCACTGGTGGAACGCAGCGAGGGCTTCGTCGTCGGTGACCGAGGTGTACTGGACGCGGCCGATGTCATGCAACCAGGCGTGCTCAGGGCCGATGCCGGGATAGTCGAGGCCGGCGGAAATCGAGTGGGCGTCGATGATCTGGCCATCGTCGTCCTGCAGCAGGAAGGTACGGTTGCCGTGCAGCACACCCGGTACGCCGCCATTGAGGCTCGCCGCGTGCTTGCCGGTTTCGATGCCGTAACCGGCCGCTTCGACGCCGATGATCTCGACGCTCTGGTCGTCAAGGAACGGGTGGAACAAGCCCATGGCGTTGGAACCGCCACCGATGCACGCCACCAGGCTGTCCGGCAGACGACCTTCCTGAGCTTGCAGCTGCTCGCGGGTCTCCTTGCCGATCACCGCCTGGAAGTCGCGCACCATGGCTGGGTACGGGTGCGGGCCGGCCACGGTGCCGATCAGGTAGAAGGTGCTGTCGACGTTTGTCACCCAGTCACGCAGCGCTTCGTTCATCGCGTCTTTCAGGGTGCCGGTGCCGGCCACCACCGGAATCACTTCGGCGCCCAGCAGCTTCATGCGGAACACGTTGGCCTGCTGACGTTCGATGTCCGTGGTGCCCATGTAGATCACGCAGTCCAGACCGAAACGTGCGGCCACGGTGGCAGTCGCAACGCCGTGCATGCCGGCACCGGTCTCGGCGATGATGCGTTTCTTGCCCATGCGCCGCGCCAGCAGGATCTGGCCGATGCAATTGTTGATCTTGTGCGCGCCGGTGTGGTTCAGCTCTTCGCGTTTGAGGTAGATCTTCGCGCCGCCGCAGAACTCGGTCAGACGCTCGGCGAAGTACAGCGGGCTCGGACGACCGACATAGTCACGCTGGAAGTAGGCCAGCTCTTCCTTGAACGCCGGATCTTCCTTGGCCGCCTCGTATTCGCGGGCCAGATCGAGGATCAACGGCATCAGGGTTTCCGCCACGTAGCGGCCACCAAACGCGCCGAACAGGCCGTTATCGTCAGGCCCGCTACGCAGGTTGGAGGTGTTCGAAGTCTGGGTCATGATGTGCTCCAGGTGAATTCGGGTGAGAAGACAATGGCGTCCACTCTACCCCTGACCTCCCAGGCTGAAAACCGATAAGATCGCCACAACCTGTCAGGAAAACTCACAGATACCATGAGCCACGACCTTCCCCCGCTGAACGCCTTGCGCGCGTTCGAAGCCACCGCCCGGCTTAACAGCGTCAGTCAGGCGGCCGAACAGCTGCACGTCACTCATGGTGCAGTCAGCCGTCAGCTCAAAGCGCTCGAAGAGCATCTGGGCGTGAGCCTGTTCGTCAAGGATGGTCGCGGCTTGAAACTCACAGATGCCGGTGTTCGTCTGCGAGATGCCAGCGGTGAGGCCTTCGATCGCTTGCGCAGTGTGTGTGCCGAGCTGACGCAAAGCACCGCTGACGCGCCGTTTGTGCTCGGCTGCTCCGGCAGTCTGTTGGCGCGCTGGTTCATCCCACGCCTGGGGCGGCTCAACGCCGATCTGCCGGACTTGCGTCTGCACTTGTCAGCGGGTGAAGGTGATCTCGATCCACGGCGCCCTGGACTCGATGCCTTGCTGCTGTTCGCCGAGCCGCCATGGCCGGCAGACATGCAGGTCTACGAACTGGCCGCAGAACGCATCGGCCCGGTGATGAGCCCGCTGTTCAGCGGCTACCAACGCCTGCAAGCGGCGCCGGCGTCAGCCTTGCTCAGCGAGCCGCTGCTGCACACCACATCGCGCCCACAAGCCTGGCCGAGTTGGGCACAGCAAAATCACCTCGACGCCAAGGCGTTGAAGTTGGGGCAAGGTTTTGAGCATTTGTATTATCTGCTGGAAGCCGCAGTGGCCGGACTCGGCGTGGCAATCGCGCCAGAGCCGCTGGTGGCCGAGGACTTGAAGGCCGGTCGCCTGGTTGCGCCGTGGGGCTTTTGCGAAACCCCGGCGCAACTGGCGTTGTGGCTACCCAAGCGCGCCGCAGACGGACGCGCCCGGCAACTGGCGCAATGGCTCAAGAATGAGCTGCGCCAGACGGATCACTCGCCGCGCTTGAACAGCAAATAAGCAGCCAGCAGACCGATTGCACCGACCGCCACACCGGCGGTGGTCCAAGGGTGTTCCTGAGCGTAATCGCGGGTGGCGATGCCGGTCTCGCGTGTTTTCACTTTAACTTCTTCATAGGCATCGCTGAGCAGGCTGCGCGAATGTTTCAGCGCGCTTTCAGCGTTGCTCTTGAGCGCCTTGAGGGTCTTGCGCGACTCGTCGGACGCGTCGTCCTTCAGGCTTTCCAACGATTTGAGCAGACTCTCGATCTCGGCTTCCATGCTTTGCAACGAGGCTTTACGTAAAGAGGTGTTGGCCATGGTGGCTCTCCTGCATTGGTGATGAGTGGCGTGTGTTGGTTGGGACTTCAGCGGTTTGAGAAAGTGCAGAAAATCTGAACTTCGCTTGCATTGAGCCGCCGAAATCAACAGTGCAGATTCACTGCTAGTCTCAAATCCACACATCCAGGAGATCGCCATGAGTGACCATCATACGTACAAGAAAGTCGAGCTGGTCGGCTCGTCCACCAGCAGCATCGAAGACGCCATCAACAACGCGTTGGCCGAAGCCAACAAGAGCATCAAACATCTGGAATGGTTTGAAGTGGTCGAGACCCGAGGCCACATCAAGGACGGCAAGGCTGCGCATTTCCAGGTCACACTCAAAGTCGGCTTCCGGATTGCCAGCAGCTGAGTTTGGGCTACGCTTCTGAACTTGCGCGCTGGCCGAGTGCCATAGGAATGGCAAAGCGCTACAAGGTGAGTGCATCGGGAGACCTGATGCCCACCTCTTTTAATCCGACCAGGGAGTGCGACCGATGAAGAAGTTCATATTGGCAGTAGGTTTGTTGAGCCTTGCGGGTGGCGCGTTTGCTGCTGGCAAGCCTTGTGAAGAGCTGAAAGGCGAGATTGCAGCGAAGCTGGATGCCAAGGGCGTTGCAGGGTATTCGCTGGAGGTTGTCGACAAGGGAGCCAATGGCGGAAAAGTTGTGGGCACTTGTGAAGGCGGCACCAAGGAAATCGTCTACAAACGCGGGTGATCGCGATTGAAATGCAAAAGCCGACGCGAAGGCGTCGGCTTTTTTGTGGGCCACTGGTTCCCAATGTGGGAGCGGGCTTGCTCGCGAAAGCGTTATGTCAGCCGACATCCAGGGTGTCTGACACTCCGTCTTCGCGAGCAAGCCCGCTCCCACAGAAGCCGTATTCCAGAGTCAGCCCTTCATGACTTGGGCCAGCAACTCATAGGAATGCAGGCGATCGGCATGCTCATACAGATCGCAGGTGAAAATCAGCTCATCGGCCTGGGTCTGCTCGACCAGCACCTCCAGCTTCGCACGGATCTTCTGCGGGCTGCCGACCATCGCCAGACCGAGGAAATCTCCCACCGCCTCGCGCTCATGCGGCAGCCACAGGCCGTCCATGGTTTTCACCGGCGGACGTTGCACCAGACTCTGCCCACGCATCAGCGCGAGAATTCGCTGGTACACCGAGGTCGCCAGGTAGTCGGCCTGCTCATCGGTATCGGCCGCCACCAACGGCACCCCGAGCATCACGTACGGTTTATCGAGCACTGCCGACGGCTTAAAGTGGTTGCGGTAGACGCGAATCGCCTCGTGCATGAAGCGCGGGGCGAAGTGCGAGGCGAAGGCGTAGGGCAAACCACGCTCACCGGCCAGCTGCGCGCTGAACAGGCTGGAACCGAGCAACCAGATCGGCACGTTGGTGCCGGTGCCGGGCATGGCGATCACCCGTTGATCCGGGGTGCGCGGGCCGAGGAAGCGCGCCAGCTCGGCGACGTCTTCCGGGAAATCATCGGCACTGCCGGAGCGCTCACGACGCAGGGCGCGGGCGGTCATCTGGTCGGAGCCGGGCGCGCGGCCCAGACCCAGATCGATGCGTCCCGGGTACAGGCTTTCAAGAGTGCCGAACTGTTCGGCGATCACCAGCGGCGCGTGGTTGGGCAGCATCACCCCGCCGGAGCCGACGCGAATCGTCGAGGTACCGCCGGCCAAGTATCCCAGCAACACCGAGGTGGCAGAACTGGCGATGCCGTCCATGTTGTGGTGTTCGGCGACCCAGAAGCGGGTATAGCCGAGTTTCTCGACATGCTGTGCCAGATCCAGCGAGTTGCGCAGCGATTGCGTCGGGCTGCCGTTCTCGCGCACGGGCACCAGATCAAGGGTGGAAAACTTTACGTCGGACAGTTGCTTCATAAACCTGCGTCTCCGAATGAGGAGGCAGGTTTTTCTTGCGAACGAAAACCTGCCCAATCCATAAGCGTGTTTTATGCAATGAGGGCATATACCCGAGTTTCAATAGCCGCGATGAAATTTCCTACTAAAAAAGTCAACGATTCAACCGGGCTGAACTTTGTCCCGACGTCTATCCTCAGAAGCCTTGCAAGCAAAAACCACGACGGCGCGGCGTTCCGCGCCAGATCTTGAGGAGGCAGACATGGCTATCGTGAAGAAAGCATCCGCACATTGGGCAGGCGATCTGAAAACCGGCATCGGCTCGATCTCCACTGAAACCGGTGTCCTCAGAGAAGCCCCCTACGGCTTCAAGGCCCGCTTCGAAGGCGGCAAGGGCACCAACCCGGAAGAACTGATCGGCGCGGCGCATGCCGGCTGTTTTTCCATGGCGTTCTCGATGATTCTCGGTGATGCGGGCCTGAAGGCCGAGAGCATCGACACCCAGGCTGAAGTGACCTTGGATCAGGTCGAGGGTGGCTTTGCCATCACCGCGATCAAGTTGATCCTCAAGGCGAAAATCCCGGGCGCTACTCAGGCGCAGTTCGAGGAACTGAGCAACAAGGCCAAGGAAGGGTGCCCGGTGTCCAAGGTACTGAATGCGAAGATTACCCTTGAGGCTTCGCTGGTTAGCTGAATCAGCGCTGACTGACCCACTCGCGAGCAGGCTCGCTCCCACATTGGAATGCACTTCAAATGTGGGAGCGAGCCTGCTCGCGAATGTAATCCACAAATCAGCGCAGTTATTGAAGATGTGAGCGAAGTCAGAACCTGCCCCGCAAAAATATGGTCGAATAAGTGACAGCAGCTTCAGCGCACGCCCGTGCGCGCTGCATCAGGGAGCTTCATCTATGAAACGTATTGGCTTGGCGATTCTTTGCAGTGCACTGGCCACAACGGTTCTCGCCGCACCGAAAGACTGCGAGGAATTGAAGAAAGAGATCGAAGTAAAGATCCAGGCGAATGCAGTGCCGTCTTACACACTGGAAATTGTCAGCAAGGAAGAGGCCGACAAGCACGACGTGGCGATGGTTGTCGGCACCTGCGAAAACGGCACAAAAGCGATCGTCTACCAGAAAAACGACATCTGACAGTCCGCTCAAGGCACGCAGTTGATCTGGCGTTCTTCGGCAACTATCTGCCCTTGGCGATTGATCAACCGAGCACTCGGCGTGAACGCCAGCGACCGGGCTTCAAGTCGGTAACGTTGCCCGGCTTCGAAATGATCGTAGCGCACGGTCATGTAACACAGGCGTTCCTGCGGGTCGGTGTCCAAGCCCTGGCTGCCACCGAAGATCTCGAAATCGAAGCGCACCGTCAGCTCATGACTGCCCGGCGCGACCTGGAAAAAGCGCCCGTCCCGCAGGCGCACGTTGTCCAGCCGTTCAGCCATCAGCACCTTACCGCCGGGTGTCGGCATCGAAAAGTCGACCCAGGCGTTGCCGGGATCGGCTGCCGGCATCGGGCTCTGGCAGCCAGCAAGCAGACTTGCAGCGAGCAACAACGTCAACCTGTGCATGATCAATGTCCCGTGATTTGGACATCCAGCATAATCCCGATCAGGTTTTCTGGCAGCCTGCGGGTGTGCCCTGCCCTACGACTTTGCGCTGTTCATCATAAAGCCTGGCCCACGGCCGAAAACCGATGCTGCCGGCTTGCAACTGATAGCGCTGACCGGCGTTGAAGTCCTTGAATTTCACCTTCAACTGACAATCGCGCCACAGCGGTTCGGCGTCGGGGCCGATGTTGGTGGCTTCGACCGGAAACTGATAACGCACCTTCAACTCATGGCTGCCGGGCTGCACTTCGAAATAACGTTTGTCGACAGTTGCCTTGTCATCGACTTTCAGCGCTTGCAACGCCGTGTCCTGTTGCCGGGCATCGAGATCAATCCAGGCTTGCGAGGGGTCAGGATCGGGCATTCCGAATCCGGCACAACCGGCCAGCGTCAGCAGGCCTCCTGTCAGCAACAACATGCGCATAGCGAAGCTCCAAATGGCGGGATAGTCTTGCGGGCAGACTTTCCAAAGGATTTTTATTTTGAGCAGGCCGCTTCCAAGCCATGGGTTACTTGATCGCGTTTTTCGGATTTTGTTTCCGGGGGTGATGTTTTTGTTGCTCAACGGTTGTTCCAGCGTCAGCTATTACAGCCAGTTGGCCAGCGGTCAGTTGCAGTTGTTGCGAGCGCGTGAGCCGGTGGCCAAGGTGATTGCCGACCCAAGCCGCGATGCAACCCTGCGCACGCACCTGACCCAGTCGCAAAAGGCCCGGGACTTCGCCAGCGAACAGCTGCACCTGCCGGACAACCAGAGCTATCGGCTGTACGCCGACATCGGCCGGCCGTATGTGGTGTGGAACGTGTTCGCCACCCCGGAGTTTTCCCTGACCCCGCAGAACCATTGCTTCCCGATCGCCGGTTGCGTGGCCTATCGCGGCTACTACAGCCAGAGCGCTGCCCGGGGCGAAGCGGCGATTCAGCGCCTGCAAGGCATGGACGTGGCGATTGGCGGCGTCGAGGCCTATTCAACCCTCGGCTGGTTCAATGACCCGATCCTCAATTCGATGATGGGCTGGGGTGACGAACGCCTGGCCACGCTGATCTTTCATGAACTGGCGCATCAGCGCTTCTATGTGAAGGACGACACCGAGTTCAATGAGTCGTTTGCCACGTTTGTCGAGCAGGAAGGCACCCGCCAGTGGCGGGCGTTTCGTGGCCTGCCGCCGGACACCGATGCCAGGCTCAAGCAGCGCGATCAGTTCATCGAACTGGTGCTGGAAACGCGCTCGCGGCTTGAAGCGCTTTACGCCCAGCCGCTGCCGGCCGAGCAGATGCGCGAGCGTAAAGCAGCGCAATTCGAGCGGTTTCGGCGCGATTACCGGGTGACGCGCGACAGCCAGTGGGCCGGGGACAAGCGCTATGACGCGTGGGTGAATATGCCGCTGAACAATGCGCGGTTGTTGCCGTTTGGCCTGTATGACCAGTGGGTGCCGGCGTTTGCGGCACTGTTCAGGCAGGTTGGGGGGGATTGGGTGCGGTTTTATGTTGAGGTTGAGAAGTTGGGCGGGCTACCTGTCGCGGAGCGTAAGGCGGCACTAAGAGCGCTGGCAGAATCCTGATTTCGCATTGGCTGAACTGGCCTCTTCGCGAGCAGGCTCGCTCCCACATTGAAGCGGGGTGCAACAAAAATCCCCCGTGGGAGCGAGCCTGCTCGCGAAAGCAATTTCATCAGCGCCGCAAAAATGCCTGATGCAACTCAGCCAAAGTCTCAAAGTGATAAGCCGGCGCTTCGGCACTCAACTCTTCAAAACTGCCAAACCCATAGCCCACTGCCGCCGCGTCCACGCCGTTGCTGCGCGCGCCGATCAGATCATGCTTGCGGTCGCCGATCATCAGCGTATTGGCCGGATCCAGCCCTTCTTCGGCGATCAGGTGCGCAATCAGCTCGACCTTGTTGGTCCGCGTGCCATCCAGCTCACTGCCGTAGATCACCTTGAAGTGTTTGGCGAAGTCGAAGTGCCGGGCGATTTCCCGGGCGAACTCCCAAGGTTTGGAGGTCGCGATGTACAGCTGTCGCCCTTGCCCGCTCAGGGTCTCGAGCAACGGTGTGACGCCATCGAACACACGGTTTTCGTACAGGCCGGTGACCTTGAAGCGCTCGCGATAGAAATTTACCGCCTCCCAGGCCTTGGCCTCGTCGAAGCCATAAAACTGCATGAATGCCTGCAACAGCGGCGGGCCGATGAAGTGTTCGAGTTTGCTCAGGTCCGGCTCGTCGATGCCGAGTTTGCTCAAAGCGAACTGGATGGAACGGGTGATGCCCTCACGCGGGTCGGTCAGGGTGCCATCGAGGTCGAACAGTACGGTCTGGTAGTGCATGAGAAATCCTGAGCAGGTGTAGGTCGATTCAGAGCTGGTCGTAGCCTTCGGCCAGATGCAGGTCCTTGAGCTTCACGTAGTTCGCCGCGCTGTAGGTGAAGAAGGCTTGTTCCTTGTCGGTCAGCGGGCGGATCTGCTTCACCGGGCTGCCCACGTAGAGGAAACCGCTTTCCAGGCGCTTGCCCGGCGGCACCAGGCTGCCGGCGCCGATGATCACATCGTCCTCGACCACCGCGCCGTCCATGACGATGCTGCCCATGCCGATCAACACGCGGCTGCCAACGCTGCAGCCATGCAGCATGACCTTGTGGGCGATGGTCACGTCATCGCCGATCAGCAGCGGAAAGCCGTCCGGGTTGAATGGCCCGGCGTGGGTGATGTGCAGCACGCAGCCGTCCTGCACGCTGGTGCGCGCGCCGATACGGATGCGGTGCATGTCGCCACGGATCACGGTCAGCGGCCACACGGAGCTGTCTTCGCCGATTTCGACGTCGCCGATCACCACCGCGGAGGCGTCGACAAACGCGCCTTGACCGAGCTGCGGGGTGTGATTCTGGTACTTGCGAACGGGCACGATAAGTTCTCTCTCTGTCGCCGATAGCTGCGGTGAGTGTCGATTGTAATTAAGATGGGCGCATGTTTCTTCCAGCCAAGGTGCCAACCGTGAGCGTGAACAACCCTCTTCTGCAGTCCTACGACCTGCCGCCGTTCTCCACGATCCGTGCCGAACACGTGCTGCCAGCCATCGAAACGATCCTGGCCGACAACCGCGCCGCCATCGCCGAAATTCTCAAGACCCAGGTTCAAAACCCGACCTGGACCGGCCTGGTGCTGGCGATGGACGAACTCAACGATCGCCTCGGCGCTGCCTGGAGCCCAGTCAGCCACCTCAATGCCGTGTGCAACAGCGCTGAACTGCGCGAAGCCTACGAGTCGTGCCTGCCGGCCCTGAGCGCCTACTCCACCGAGATGGGCCAGAACCGCGAGCTGTTTCAGGCCTATGAAGCGCTGGCCAACAGCCCGGAAGCCGACGGTTTCGACGTGGCGCAAAAAACCATTCTGGAACACGCCCTGCGCGATTTCCGTCTGTCGGGTATCGACCTGCCGGAAGCCGAACAGAAGCGCTACGCCGAAGTGCAGAGCAAACTGTCCGAGCTGGGCAGCCGCTTCTCCAACCAGTTGCTCGACGCCACGCAAGCCTGGACCAAGCACGTCACTGAGGAGGCTGCCCTCGCCGGCCTGACTGATTCGGCCAAGGCGCAAATGGCTGCCGCCGCGCAGGCCAAAGGTCTCGATGGCTGGCTGATCACCCTGGAATTCCCGAGCTACTACGCGGTGATGACCTACGCCCAGGATCGCGCGCTGCGTGAAGAAGTCTATGCCGCCTACTGCACCCGTGCGTCGGACCAAGGCCCGAACGCCGGGCAGAACGACAACGGCCCGGTCATGGAAGAGATCCTCGACCTGCGTCAGGAACTGGCAAAACTCTTGGGCTTCGCCAGTTTCTCCGAGCTGAGCCTGGCCACGAAAATGGCCGAGTCCAGCGATCAGGTGCTGAGCTTCCTGCGCGACCTGGCCAAACGCAGCAAGCCGTTCGCTGCGCAGGATCTACAGCAGCTGCGCGCCTACGCCGCCGAACAGGGCTGCGCCGATCTGCAAAGCTGGGACAGCGGTTTCTACGGGGAAAAACTCCGCGAGCAGCGCTACAGCGTCGCTCAGGAAACCCTGCGTGCGTACTTCCCGATCGATAAAGTCCTCGGCGGTCTGTTCGCTATCGTCCAGCGCCTGTACGGCATTGAAATCGCCGAACTGAAAGGCTTCGACACCTGGCACCCGGACGTGCGCCTGTTCGAAATCAAGGAAAACGGCCAGCACGTCGGGCGCTTCTTCTTTGACCTCTACGCCCGCGCCAACAAGCGTGGCGGTGCGTGGATGGACGGCGCCCGCGACCGTCGCCGCACCGTCGACGGCGTGCTGCAAAGCCCGGTGGCCAACCTGGTCTGCAACTTCACCCCGGCCGACAGCGGCAAGCCTGCGCTGCTGACCCACGATGAAGTGACCACCCTGTTCCACGAATTCGGTCACGGCCTGCATCACCTGCTGACCCGCGTTGATCACGCCGGTGTTTCCGGGATCAACGGCGTGGCGTGGGATGCGGTCGAGCTGCCAAGTCAGTTCATGGAAAACTGGTGCTGGGAGCCGGAAGGCCTGGCGCTGATTTCCGGTCATTACGAAACCGGCGAGCCGCTACCGCAAGACCTGCTGGAGAAAATGCTCGCGGCGAAAAACTTCCAGTCCGGGCTGATGATGGTCCGTCAGCTGGAATTCTCGCTGTTCGACTTCGAACTGCACGCCACCCATGGTGACGGCCGCAGCGTGGCGCAAGTGCTGGAAGGCGTGCGCGACGAGGTGTCGGTGATGCGTCCACCGGCGTACAACCGCTTCCCCAACAGCTTCGCGCACATCTTCGCCGGCGGTTACGCGGCGGGCTATTACAGCTACAAGTGGGCGGAAGTGCTGTCGGCGGATGCCTTCTCCAAGTTCGAAGAAGACGGCGTGCTCAACGCCGAAACCGGTCGCGCCTTCCGCGAAGCGATTCTCGCGCGTGGCGGCTCGCAGGCACCGATGGTGCTGTTCGTCGACTTCCGTGGCCGTGAGCCATCGATTGACGCACTCTTGCGCCATAGCGGCCTGAGTGAGGACGCAGCAGCATGAGTGAGGCACCTGTGATTACCAAGAAGCGCTTTATCGCCGGGGCTGTCTGCCCGGCGTGCAGCGAGCCGGACAAACTGATGATGTGGAACGAGGACAGCGTGCCGCACCGTGAGTGTGTGGCCTGCGGTTACTCGGATACATTGAACGAGCAAGGGTTGTCGGTTCCCAAGGAACTGGGCACGCGGGTCAATACCAGCGCGCTCAAGCCGGCGCCGGACAAGACCGTCCAGGCCGTGCAATTCTTCCCGAATCCGAAGCTGAAGAAAAAGTCCGAAGACTGAGCCGGCAAATAACCCTCCACGGTGCAATGCCGTGGAGGGTGCGGCTTACTTTAGGTTGACTGACTGGAACCAGCTCTTCATCGAGCAAGTGGCAAAGGCACTGGTGCTGCAGTCGCCGTTGGCCAGCGCGGTGCGCAGCTTGTCGACATCGGCCTGCATCACGTAGCGCACGCCATCCTTGAAATGGCCGCTTTCACCAAAACCGCCCTGCGTCATTTCGTTCAGCGCGTCTTCCTTGCTCCAGCCCTGCACCACGATCCGGTACATCGCCGCCATCAGGCCGGTGCGGTCGGAGCCATGTTTGCAATGCATCAGCACCGGGCCATTGGCTTCGGCAGCCTGAATCGCGCGCAGCGTCTTGAGCACATCGGCGTCATCGACATGGTTGGTGCGAT
This sequence comes from Pseudomonas sp. lyk4-TYG-107, assembly GCF_030209055.1. Taxonomy (NCBI): domain Bacteria; kingdom Pseudomonadati; phylum Pseudomonadota; class Gammaproteobacteria; order Pseudomonadales; family Pseudomonadaceae; genus Pseudomonas; species Pseudomonas sp. lyk4-TYG-107. The sequence goes on along the minus strand of NZ_JARVST010000006.1, from coordinate 385,086 downwards.
AAGGCAGTTGCACTTGATTGATGCCCGGCTCCGACAGCCAGCTGCTGTCAGCTTCCGGCAGGAAGTTGATCACCGTCGCCACTTTCAGGTTCTTCAGCAACGGCACTGCGCCGCCATCCGGCAAGGCGCTGCGGTAGAGGGTTGGCGACATCTGGAACAGGTTGTACTGCACTTCAACCGGTTGCGCCCACTCCGGCGGACGCGATGTTGCAGCGGCGTCAGCCTGGGCCGGCATCAAGTGCAACAAGGCAACAAGCGACAAACACAAAGCAAGGAAAAGGCGCACTCGAGACATGCTGGGCTGACCGTATCGGAATTCATCAATGAAAGGCCTCGCAGCTTCCACGTCTGACGGTCAAAGCCCTGTGAGGCACTTGTCAAAGAATCGTGAATCCGTGCGATTTCATTGAGCACTCAGGTAAAAAAACCGCAGCTTTTTCCGCTGAATCGGTTCAACCCGATGCATAGCCTGCTACCATTTGTCACACGATGTTGCAGGCGTCCCCCTTTTCCCGGTCAACCACCGGGCCACGCCGCGACGAAAAAATGCTCACGCCGTTCGCAGAAACGGCGGACAACCATCAATGCCTGATAAGGTGCACCCCCATGTCTGACGCAGATCGAGACAACCCGCGGCGTGAGTTCTTGCGCAAATCCCTGACCCTGATTCCCGTGGTCACCCTCGCCGGTAGCGGTCTGGGCAGCAGCGTGTTGCAAGCGGCGCCTGAAGCGGCCCCGTCGACGCCCGCAGCAACACCGGCCAAAGCTGACGCCAGCGCTTATCAGCCGAGCTATTTCACCGCCGAGGAATGGGCCTTCATCAACGCCGCCGTGGCACACCTGATTCCCAACGACGAGCAAGGCCCGGGTGCCCTGGAAGCCGGCGTGCCGGAATACATCGACCGCCAGATGAACACCTCGTACGCCGCCGGTGCCCTGTGGTACATGCAAGGTCCGTTCAACGCCGACGCTGCGCCGGAGATGGGCTGGCAGAGCAAACTGGTGCCAAAAGAGATCTATCGCCTGGGCATCGCTGCCACGGATCAGTGGGCAAAATCCCTCAACGGTAAAACATTTGCTGAGCAAGACAGCGCTACCCGAGAAGATTTGCTCAAGCAGCTCGAAGCCGGCAAACCACAGTTCGATGCGGTTCCAGCGAAGATTTTCTTCAGCCTGCTGCTGCAAAACACCAAGGAAGGGTTCTTCTGCGACCCGATCCACGGCGGCAATAAAGGCATGGTTGGCTGGACCATGATCGGCTTCCCCGGCGCCCGCGCCGATTTCATGGATTGGGTGGAACGCAACGAGCAATACCCCTTCCCGGCAGTTTCGATTCGCGGCGAGAGGGCTTGAGCATGGCAACCGTAATGAAGAAGGTCGACGCAGTGATCGTCGGTTTCGGCTGGACTGGCGCGATCATGGCCAAGGAGCTGACCGAAGCCGGGCTCAACGTGCTGGCGCTGGAGCGCGGGCCGATGCAGGACACCTACCCCGACGGCAACTATCCACAGGTGATCGACGAACTCACCTACAGCGTGCGCAAAAAACTCTTTCAGGACATCTCGAAAGAAACCGTCACCATCCGCCACAGCGTCAACGACATCGCCCTGCCGAACCGCCAGTTGGGTGCGTTTCTGCCGGGCAATGGCGTCGGCGGCGCCGGTTTGCACTGGTCGGGCGTGCACTTTCGCGTCGATCCGATCGAGCTACGCATGCGCAGCCACTACGAAGAGCGTTACGGCAAAAGTTTTATCCCCAAGGACATGACCATCCAGGACTTCGGCGTCAGCTATGAAGAGCTGGAGCCGTTCTTCGATTTCGCCGAAAAGGTCTTCGGCACCTCCGGCCAGGCCTGGACCGTGAAGGGCCAACTGGTCGGTCAGGGCAAGGGCGGTAACCCTTACGCACCGGATCGCTCCAATCCGTTCCCGCTGCAAGCGCAGAAGAACACCGTTTCCGCACAACTGTTCGGCAAAGCGGCGACAGAGGTCGGTTACAAACCCTACAACCTGCCCTCCGCCAATACCTCAGGCCCGTACACCAATCCCTACGGCGCACAGATGGGCCCGTGCAACTTCTGCGGGTTCTGCAGCGGTTACGTTTGCTACATGTACTCCAAGGCCTCTCCGAACGTGAACATTCTGCCGGCGCTCAAGCCACTGCCGAATTTCGAGCTGCGGCCCAACTCGCATGTGCTGCGGGTCAACCTCGACAGCACCAAGTCCAAGGCCACCGGCGTGACGTACATCGACGGCCAGGGCCGCGAGATCGAGCAGCCGGCGGATCTGGTGATCCTCGGCGCCTTCCAGCTGCACAACGTGCGCCTGATGCTGCTCTCGGGCATCGGCAAACCGTACGACCCAATCAGCGGCGAAGGCGTGGTCGGGCGTAACTTCGCCTACCAGAACATGGCGACCATCAAGGCGTTCTTTGACAAGGACACCCACACCAACAACTTCATCGGCGCCGGCGGCAACGGCGTGGCGCTGGACGATTTCAACGCCGACAACTTCGACCACGGCCCGCATGGCTTCGTCGGCGGCTCGCCAATGTGGGTCAACCAGGCGGGCAGCCGCCCGATTGCCGGCACCTCAAACCCGCCCGGCACCCCGGCCTGGGGCAGCCAGTGGAAACGCGCGACCGCCGATTACTACACCCACCAGGTGTCGATGGATGCCCACGGCGCGCATCAGTCCTACCGTGGCAACTACCTCGATCTGGATCCGGTGTACCGCGATGCCTACGGCTTGCCGCTGCTGCGCATGACCTTCGACTGGCAGGAAAACGACATCAAAATGAACCGCTTCATGGTCGAGAAAATGGGCAAGGTCGCTCAAGCCATGGGCCCGAAAGCCATCGCGGTGATCGGCAAGCAGGTCGGTGATCATTTCAACACCGCGGCCTACCAGACCACCCACCTCAACGGTGGCGCAATCATGGGCACCGATCCGAAGAAGAGTGCCCTGAACCGTTACCTGCAGAGCTGGGACGTGCACAACGTTTTCGTACCGGGCGCGTCGGCGTTCCCGCAAGGCTTGGGTTACAACCCGACCGGGCTGGTGGCGGCGTTGACCTACTGGTCGGCCAAGGCGATCCGCGAGCAGTACCTGAAAAACCCCGGCCCGCTGGTTCAGGCATAAGGAGCGATGACCATGAAGAATATCGTTATCGCCACCCTGGCGCTGCTCGGCAGCGCGGCTGTCCACGCCGCCGACGTTGATCAGGCGTTGATCAAACAAGGCGAATACCTCGCCCGCGCCGGTGACTGCGTGGCCTGCCACACCGCCAAGGGCGGCAAACCGTTCGCCGGCGGCCTGCCGATGGAAACGCCGATCGGCACGATCTACTCGACCAACATCACCCCGGACAAAACCGGTGTCGGCGATTACAGCTTTGAGGACTTCGACAAAGCCGTGCGCCATGGCGTGGCGAAAAACGGCAGTACCTTGTACCCGGCAATGCCGTATCCGTCCTACGCCCGGGTCAGCGAAACCGACATGCAGGCGCTTTACGCTTACTTCATGCACGGCGTCGAACCGGTGGCCCAGGAGAATAAGGCCAGCGACATCCCATGGCCGCTGAGCATGCGCTGGCCGCTGATGGGCTGGCGCTGGCTGTTTGCGCCGAAAGTCGAGGACTACAAGACCACCTCGGCTGATCCGGTGATCGATCGTGGCGCCTATCTGGTCGAAGGCCTCGGCCATTGCGGCGCCTGCCATACGCCACGGGCGCTGACCATGCAGGAAAAATCCCTGAGCGCGGCGGACGGCAACAACTTCCTCGCCGGCAGTGCGCCGCTGGAAGGCTGGATCGCCAAAAGTCTGCGCGGTGATCACAAGGATGGCCTGGGCAGCTGGAGCGAAGAGCAGTTGGTGCAGTTCCTCAAGACCGGCCGCAGCGACCGCAGTGCAGTGTTCGGCGGCATGAGCGATGTGGTCACCCACAGCATGCAATACATGACCGATGCCGACCTGACGGCGATTGCTCGTTACCTCAAGTCGCTGCCGGCAGTTGATCCAAACGATCAGCCGCATCAGTACGATGAGAAAGCGGCCAAAGCCCTGTGGAACGGCGACGACAGTCAGCGCGGCGCAGCGGTGTACATCGACAACTGCGCGGCCTGCCACCGTACCGACGGCCATGGCTACACCCGGGTGTTCCCAGCGCTGGCGGGCAATCCGGTGCTGCAATCGGAAGACCCGACCTCGCTGATCCACATCGTGCTCAAGGGCGGTACCTTGCCGGCGACGCACACGGCACCCTCGACCTTCACCATGCCGGGTTTCGCCTGGCGGTTGTCGGATCAGGAAGTGGCGGATGTGGTGAGTTTCATCCGTGGCAGCTGGGGCAACAAAGGTGCGCCGGTGAAAGCCGCTGACGTCGCCGAGTTGCGTAAGGAGGATATGAAGCACACCTCCGGCGATGACCTCGGTCAGGTCACGCAACACAACTGACCAGTCGCCCGACGGCACTAGCCAGATGAGCAACGCCCAGATACTGTATATGCACACAGTATCTGGGCGTTTTCATGTCTACTCCATTGCCACCGCGCGGCCGCGGCACCGCGACCAACCCGCACAACCGCTTTGCGCCGAACCGTTCGGTGGCCGAGGACGACGGCTGGTATCAGGAAGTGCCCGAAACGCAGAACACCGAGGTGATGATCGAGACCGCGAAAACCATCATCACCCGCAACACCTCGCCAGACCTGCCCTTCGATCGCTCAATCAACCCCTATCGCGGCTGCGAGCACGGTTGCATCTATTGCTACGCGCGACCCAGCCACGCCTATTGGGACATGTCGCCGGGGCTGGATTTCGAAACTCGGCTGATCGCCAAGACCAACGCCGCCCAGGTGCTTGAGGAACAGTTGAGCAAACGCGGTTACCAATGCGCGCCGATCAATCTTGGCTCCAACACCGATCCGTATCAGCCCATCGAGCGCGAGCACAGGATCACCCGGCAGACCCTCGAAGTACTGCTGCGCTACCGGCACCCGGTGACCATCGTTACCAAGGGTTCGCTGATTCTGCGCGACCTCGACCTGCTCACCGAGCTGGCGCAGCAACGGCTGGTGGCGGTGATGATCAGCCTGACCACGCTGGACGATGAACTCAAACGTATCCTCGAACCGCGAGCCGCTGCCCCGAAAGCACGGCTGCGGGCAATCCGGGTGATGCGCGAAGCAGGCATTCCGGTGGGGGTGCTGTGTTCGCCGATGATCCCGATGATCAACGACAGCGAAATCGAAAGCCTGCTGACCGAAGCCCATGCGGCTGGTGCGCAAAGCGCCGCGTACATGATGCTGCGCCTGCCGCTGGAAGTGGCGCCGTTGTTCGAGGAATGGTTGCAGGCGCACTATCCGCAGCGCGCGGCCCATGTCCTGAGCCTGATCCGCCAGAGCCGAGGTGGTGAGCTCTACGACAGCCGGTTCGGTGCGCGGATGCGCGGCGAGGGGCCGTTCGCCGACCTGCTCGCGCAACGTTTCGCCAAAGCCATTAAACGTCTCGGTTTAAACCACCGTGAGGGCTATAACCTGGACTGCACGGCCTTCTGTCCGCCGGGTCGCCAGATGTCGTTGATTTAGCGACAATTGCCTATGGTTGCCGGGTTGGAATCCTTCCGTCGAAATGCCTCAGTCACGTTTTTTGTGACCTGGAACACACGTTCTAGAGCGCTCGATTCAGTTTGAGTTAAGTTTCGGCGGCTACCTTGTTCATCGAGTGACTGACGGGTCTGGATGACCCGGATGTTTTAAACAGCCACTGGCTTCATACCGGAATACACGGGAACGACTCCCCGAATCCGCCAAAGAGGATGAATCATGAGTGACAAGGATAAACAGCCGTTGGCTGCGTCGGCGCAAGCCGTCCCTGGGGCGGAATCCGCCGATGCAGCGTTGCGTACGATCGTTGACGGCTTTTTGCATTTTCATCATGAGGTCTTCCCGCAGCAGGAAGAACTCTTCAAGAAACTCGCCACGGCGCAATCGCCACGGGCAATGTTCATCACCTGCGCCGACTCGCGCATCGTGCCCGAGCTGATCACCCAGAGTTCGCCAGGCGATCTGTTCGTGACCCGTAACGTCGGCAACGTTGTACCGCCTTACGGCCAGATGAACGGTGGCGTTTCCACTGCCATCGAATACGCGGTACTGGCGCTGGGCGTGCAACACATCATCATCTGCGGCCACTCCGATTGCGGTGCCATGCGCGCAGTGCTCAATCCGGACAGCCTGGAAAAAATGCCGACGGTCAAAGCCTGGTTGCGCCACGCCGAAGTGGCAAAAACCATGGTGCACGAAAACTGTAACTGCACCGAAGAAAAAGAAAGCATGCCGATCCTCACCGAGGAGAACGTCATCGCCCAACTGCAGCACTTGCGTACCCATCCTTCGGTAGCCTCACGCATGGCGAACGGTCAACTGTTCATCCATGGCTGGGTCTACAACATCGAAACCAGCGAAATCAAGGCTTACGACGCGGATCAGGGACGCTTCCTGCCGCTCGACGGCAGCCATCCGATTCCGGTGGCGACGCCCAAAGCGCGCTTCTAAATCCTCCTAAAAATCTGTGTGGCTTGATGCCGGCCGCTGTTTCAGCGGTTCGGCGAAGCCATGCCTGAAGAAAGCTTCGGGAGAGTCATCATGCGTGCTGCTCAATTGAAAGCGGTGTTGCCACGGGAGCTGCTGGCTTCGGTGGTGGTGTTTCTGGTCGCGCTGCCGTTGTGCATGGGCATTGCGATCGCTTCCGGGTTGCCGCCGGCCAAAGGCCTGATCACCGGGATCATCGGTGGTCTGGTGGTCGGTTGGCTGGCGGGTTCGCCGTTGCAGGTCAGCGGGCCGGCGGCCGGTCTGGCGGTGTTGGTGTTCGAGCTGGTGCGCCAGCACGGGATCGAGATGCTCGGGCCGATTCTGTTGCTTGCGGGTTTCCTGCAACTGGTGGCCGGGCGCCTGAAGCTCGGGTGCTGGTTTCGGGTCACGGCGCCAGCGGTGGTCTACGGCATGCTCGCGGGGATCGGCGTGCTGATCGTTCTGTCGCAGGTGCATGTGATGCTCGATGCCAAGCCACAACCGTCCGGGCTGGATAACCTCACGGCCTTCCCCGGCGCAGTGGCGCAAGCCTTGCCGTCGTTCGGCTGGCAGGCCGGCTTGCTCGGCCTGGCGACCATTGCGGTGATGTGGCTGTGGGAGAAATTTCGCCCGCATTCGCTGCGCTTCATTCCTGGTGCGCTGCTCGGTGTTGGCCTGGCGACCGGCGCCAGCCTGTTGCTGGCGTTGCAGGTCAAACGGGTTGAGGTACCGGAGAACCTCGCCGAAGCCATTGACTGGCTGAAACCGGCGGACTTGCTCAGCCTCGCTGATCCAACCCTGCTGATTGCGGCTTTTGCCGTGGCGTTCATCGCCAGCGCCGAAACGCTGCTGTCCGCCGCAGCGGTGGATCGCATGCACAACGGCGTGCGCTCGGACTTCGACCGTGAGCTGTCGGCGCAAGGTGTCGGCAACATGCTCTGCGGTCTGCTCGGTGCGCTGCCGATGACCGGGGTGATCGTGCGCAGCTCGGCCAACGTCCAGGCCGGTGCAACCACCCGTTACTCGACGATCTTCCATGGTCTGTGGCTACTGGCGTTCGTGCTGTTGCTGTCGAGCGTGCTGCAAAGCATTCCGGTGGCGAGTCTGGCGGGGGTGCTGGTGTATACCGGGTTCAAACTGGTGGACTTGAAAGCCTTTCGCGGTCTGGGTCGTTACGGGCGGATGCCGATGTTCACCTACGCCGCCACGGCGCTGGCGATCATCTTCACCGACCTGCTGACCGGGGTGTTGATCGGTTTCGGCCTGACGATGTTGAAACTGGCGTTCAAGGCTTCGCGGCTGAAGATCAGCCTGATCGATCTGCCGCAGGACGGCGAGATGGAGTTGCGTCTGATCGGTGCGGCGACATTCCTCAAAGTGCCGGCGTTGACGCAAGTGCTGGGCAGTATTCCGCAAGGCACGACGGTGCATGTGCCGCTCAATAACCTGAGCTACATCGACCATTCGTGTCTGGAGTTGCTGGAGGAATGGGGCCGGGCGAATGCGGCGAAGGGCTCGAAGCTGTTGATTGAGTCGCGTGGGTTGAAGCGACGGTTGGAGGGGCGGGTTCGGACCAATACCGGGATCGGTGCGGCCGGCTAAAAACCTGATCTTGAAATACCCCTGTGGGAGGGGGCTTGCTCCCGAAGACGATGGGTCAGTCGACATTGATAGTGACTGATCCACCGTCTTCGGGAGCAAGCCCCCTCCCACAATTGGGATTTGTACCGGGCTTTGAATCAGGCAGCAGGCTGGTCCAGCTCCAGGCCCACACCCAGGCGACGGCCCATGCATGGCCAGCGCTTCCACGCAGCACCGGTATCCGGGCTGCTCAGTTTGTCGCGGTAGGCCTCTACCGATTCCAGGGCAAAACTCTCGTCGTCGAGCATCTCGTCGATAGTGTGATGCACCACTTCGTCCAGTTGATTGGCAAATTCCTCACCGAGCAATTGGTGAGCAATCAGGTTGGCGACCGTCATGTCCAAGGGGATCAGTGGCTGGCCGAGGTGTTTGATGTACAGGTCGTTGACCTCTTCGACAAAGCGGTGCGCCAGATAGGCTTCGTCCAGCAGGCTGTCCAGACCGACCGGCGGCTGGAGGAAGTACTGCTCGGCGATTTTCAGCACCGGCTTGATCTGCGACTCGATTCCCGCTTCCCTGGCAACTTCATTGGCTGCGTCCAGCATGTCTGGTACTTCATCGATATAGGCGGTGACAAAACTCGTCAACGCGTCTTCGCGGTTAGCGTCCGGCAACTGAATGGCCGAATGCAGATGAGGCAACTTGGCTTCCAGCTGACGCTTGAGCCGTCCGGTTTCGTTTTCGGTCTGTCGGGCTTTTTGGATCTGCTCGCGCAATGCGGCGGTGTTCATGAAAACTCCAGGGAACAAGGCAATGAAATAGGGAAGACATAACTTAGCTGGCTTACGAAAAATGCTAAGACGCATTTGTCATAATTATTTCATCCTTGATGCAGCAGCGTTATATCGGTTCGCCACCACTCGTCTGCATCCTTCTCCATTCGTACCCTTGAGCGCAAGCCCCGGCTGTTTCAGATCATTTACGCGTCGACATTGCAATTCCCGATGGCTGTCTATACTCGCCATTGAATGGAGTTAGCTGATGACGCCCGACTGCCCACGCAGCAAGGCCCGGCGATTCAAGTTCGTAGTCTGATGCAGCCGCTCCCTTGCCGAAGGCGTTGCGCCTACGGGATAACAAGAACGATAAGGGGAACCCGCAATGATGCGACATCCACACGTCTGGATGGGCCTCCTGTTGTGGTCGATTTTCAGCCCGGCTCAAGCGGCCTGGACTGTGAATATGGCGCCTGGAGCGACTGAAATCAGTCACGCAGTATTCGACCTGCACATGACCATTTTCTGGATCTGTGTGGTGATCGGGATCATCGTCTTCGGCGCCATGTTCTGGTCGATGATCGTGCATCGCCGCTCGACCGGGCAGGTCGCCGCAAAATTCCACGAAAGTACCACCGTCGAAATTCTCTGGACGGTCGTGCCGCTGCTGATCCTGGTGGCGATGGCGGTTCCGGCGACCGCCACCCTGATCCGCATGTACGACACCAGTGAGCCGGATATCGATATCCAGATCACCGGCTACCAGTGGAAGTGGCACTACAAATACCTCGGCCAGGACGTCGAGTTCTTCAGCAACCTGGCCACCCCCGCCGAACAGATCCACAACAAGGAAGCCAAGGGCGAGCACTACCTGCTCGAGGTCGACAAGCCGCTGGTGCTGCCGGTCGGCGCCAAGGTGCGCTTCCTCGTGACCTCCGCCGACGTGATTCACTCATGGTGGGTGCCGGCCTTCGCGGTCAAGCGCGATGCGATCCCGGGTTTCGTCAACGAAGCCTGGACGCGCATCGACAAGCCCGGCCTCTACCGTGGCCAGTGCGCCGAACTGTGCGGCAAGGACCACGGCTTCATGCCGATCGTGGTCGACGTCAAGGAGAAGGCCGACTACGACAAGTGGCTTGCCGACCGCAAAGCCGAAGCCGCGCAGCTCAAGGAGCTGACCAGCAAGGAATGGACCCTCGACGAGCTTAAAGAGCGCGGCGACAAGATCTATCACACCACCTGCGTGGCCTGTCACCAGGCTGAAGGTCAGGGCCTGCCGCCGATGTTCCCGGCGCTCAAGGGCTCACCGATTGCCACCGGGCCCAAAGCCGACCACCTGCACCGCGTGTACTTCGGCAAACCCGGCACCGCCATGGCAGCGTTCGGCAAGCAGTTGTCGGAAGTCGATATCGCAGCGGTGGTGACCTACGAACGTAACGCCTGGGGCAATAACAAGGGCGACATGGTCACGCCAAAAGAAGTGCTTGAGCTCAAACAGGCGGAAAGCAAATGAGCCGGTGTATCGCGTACTTCGTGAACCGGCCGGGGCAGCGCGCCCCGGCCAGCCCCGTCCACTCACGTAAAGGAGACCGGCCATGAGCGCTGTAATCGATGACCACGGTCATGCCGACCACGCCCATGGCCCCGCCAAAGGCCTGATGCGCTGGGTCGTGACCACCAACCACAAGGACATCGGCACGCTGTACCTGTGGTTCGCGTTCTGCATGTTCCTGCTCGGCGGCACGTTCGCCATGGTGATCCGCGCCGAGCTGTTCCAGCCCGGGCTGCAGATCGTCGAGCCGGCGTTCTTCAACCAGATGACCACCATGCACGGCCTGGTGATGGTCTTCGGGGCGGTGATGCCGGCGTTCGTCGGCCTCGCCAACTGGATGATCCCGTTGATGATCGGCGCGCCGGACATGGCCCTGCCACGGATGAACAACTTCAGCTTCTGGCTGCTGCCGGCGGCGTTCCTGCTGCTGGTCTCGACCCTGTTCACCGCCGGTGGCGGGCCGAACTTCGGCTGGACGTTCTATGCGCCGCTGTCCACCACCTACGCACCGGAAAGCGTCACCTACTTCATCTTCGCCATCCACTTGATGGGGATCAGTTCGATCATGGGCGCGATCAACGTGGTCGCGACCATCCTCAACCTGCGCGCCCCCGGCATGACCCTGATGAAAATGCCGCTGTTCGTCTGGACCTGGCTGATCACCGCGTTCCTGCTGATCGCGGTGATGCCGGTGCTGGCCGGGTGCGTGACGATGATGCTGATGGACATCCACTTCGGCACCAGTTTCTTCAGTGCCGCCGGTGGCGGTGACCCGGTGCTGTTCCAGCACGTATTCTGGTTCTTCGGCCACCCCGAGGTGTATATCATGATCCTGCCGGCCTTCGGCGCCGTCAGCCAGATCATCCCGACCTTCTCGCGCAAGCCGCTGTTCGGCTACACCTCGATGGTCTACGCCACGGCGAGCATCGCGTTCCTGTCGTTCATCGTCTGGGCGCACCACATGTTCGTGGTCGGCATCCCGCTGGTGGGCGAGCTGTTCTTCATGTACGCGACCATGCTCATCGCCGTGCCGACCGGGGTGAAAGTGTTCAACTGGGCCAGCACCATGTGGCAGGGGTCGCTGACCTTCGAGACGCCGATGCTGTTTGCCGTGGCGTTCGTGATTCTGTTCTCGATCGGCGGTTTCTCCGGATTGATGCTGGCCATCGCCCCGGCGGACTTCCAGTACCAGGACACCTACTTCGTGGTCGCGCACTTTCACTACGTGCTGGTGCCGGGGGCGATCTTCGGGATCTTTGCCTCGGCCTATTACTGGCTGCCGAAGTGGACCGGGCACATGTACGACGAAACCCTCGGCAAGCTGCACTTCTGGCTGTCGTTCGTCGGCATGAACCTGACCTTCTTCCCGATGCACTTCGTGGGATTGGCGGGGATGCCGCGACGGATTCCGGACTACAACCTGCAGTTCGCCGACTTCAACATGGTTTCCTCGATCGGCGCGTTCATGTTCGGCGCTACGCAGATCTTCTTCCTGTTCATCGTGATCAAGACCATTCGCGGTGGCGCGCCAGCCCCGGCGAAACCGTGGGATGGCGCCGAAGGCCTGGAGTGGAGCGTGCCGTCACCGGCGCCGTATCACACCTTTACTACGCCGCCGGAAGTGAAATGAACACTTTCTGCCTTGTGGAAACTCCTGTGGGAGCGGGCTTGCCCGCGATGGCGGCCTGCCTGAAACACCGCGTCGGCTGCATCGCTGGCAAGCCAGCTCCCACAGGGTTCTCGGCCGAGGGCAAAAATCATGGCTGATTCGATCTCGCTGAAAAAACTGGTCACCCGTCTGCTCGGCGTGGTGGTGGCAATGTTTGTCTTCGGCTTCGCCCTGGTGCCGATCTACGACGTGATGTGCAAGGCCTTCGGCATCAACGGCAAGACCGCCGGGCAGTACGAGGGCGAGCAGGTGGTGGACAGCTCACGGCAAGTGCGCGTGCAGTTTCTGTCGACCAACAACATCGACATGCCGTGGGAGTTCTACCCCAAGCACGACGAACTGACCGCCAACCCCGGCGCGGTCAACGAGATGATTTTCATCGCGCGCAATCCCACCGACAAACCGATGAGTGCGCAAGCTGTGCCGAGCATCGCGCCGAGCAACGCCGCGGCGTATTTCCACAAGACCGAATGCTTTTGCTTTACCCAGCAGGTGCTGCAGCCCGGTCAGCAGATCGAGATGCCGGTGCGTTTCATCGTTGACCGCGACATGCCCAAGGACGTGAAGCACCTGACGCTGTCCTACACGCTGTTCGATATCACCGCCCGACATCCTCCGGTGGCTGCAAACACTGGCGGTTAAGCGTGCCCGATAAGGAGAACAATAAATGGCAACTCATGAGCACTATTACGTCCCGGCCCAGAGCAAATGGCCGATCATCGCCACCTTCGGCATGGTCATCACCGTGTACGGCCTGGCGACCTGGTTCAACGATCTGAAGGCAGCGCGCCCGGAATCCCACGGCCCGTACATCTTTTTCGTCGGCGGGCTGTTGCTGGCGTACATGCTGTTCGGCTGGTTCGGGGCGGTGATCAAGGAAAGTCGTGCCGGGCTGTACAGCCCGCAGCTCGATCGCTCGTTCCGCTGGGGCATGAGCTGGTTCATCTTTTCCGAGGTGATGTTCTTCGTCGCCTTCTTCGGTGCGCTGTTTTACGTGCGCCACGTCTCGGGGCCCGCGCTGGGTGGTGAAGGCCCGAAAGGCATCGCGCACATGCTCTGGCCGAACTTCCAGTTCACCTGGCCGCTGCTGCACACCCCGGACCCGAAACTGTTCCCGCCGCCCAAGGAAGTCATCAGCCCGTGGGGCCTGCCGCTGATCAACACGATCCTGCTGGTCAGCTCCAGCGTGACCATCACCATCGCCCACCATGCCTTGAAAAAGGGCCATCGCGGCGCACTGAAAATCTGGCTGGCGATCACCGTTCTATTGGGCTGCGGCTTCCTCGCGTTGCAGGCCGAGGAATACATGCACGCCTACCACGAACTGGGCCTGACCCTGGGTTCGGGCATCTACGGCGCGACGTTCTTCATGCTCACCGGTTTCCACGGCGCCCACGTGACCATCGGCACGATCATTCTGTTCGTGATGCTGATGCGCATCATGAAGGGCCATTTCGATGCCGAGCATCAGTTCGGCTTCGAGGCGGCGAGCTGGTACTGGCACTTCGTTGATGTGGTGTGGATCGGCCTGTTCATCTTCGTTTACGTGCTCTGAGCACTGATCACCAAGGCGCGTGCGACACCAGTTGGCCGCTGTAGAAGCCCCAGGCGATCAAGCCGACGGTGGCAGCGGCCAGTGCCACCCGAACACTCAAGGCGATCACCAGGCGATTGGAGCTGCTGTCGTCCTTGACCAGGAAAAACAGGCCGCTGAACAGGCTGATCACCGTGGCAATCAGCAGCAGGACGATGGCTGCTTTGAGCATGGGAAGACTCCGGGGGACAGGCGATGCAGTTGAGTATAGCGATCGCGACGACTGACTTTGTGGCACGGCCATGAAGCGCTTCCGGCCGGGCGTGATACCGACCGTGGTGGTGGCGCTGTTGCTGCCGCTGCTGGTGTCGCTGGGCTTCTGGCAGCTCGGTCGGGGCGCGGAGAAAACCGCCCTGCTCGCCACTTATGCCGAGCGCCGCGCGGCTGATCCGATGGCCAGCAGCGAATTGCTGCACAGCGCCGACCCGGCCTTTCGCCGTGTGCATCTGTACGGCCAGTTCGATGGCGCCCACAGCCTGCTGCTCGACAACCGCCAGCGCAACGGCAAGGTCGGTATCGAGCTGCTGCAACCGTTTCAGGATCGGGCCACCGGCCAGTGGCTGCTGGTCAATCGCGGCTGGTTGCCATGGCCGGATCGCCGGGTAACACCAAAATTTTCCACCCCCGCCGACACGGTCAACCTGGACGCCTGGGTCTACGTCGCCCCCGGCGCAACCTTCCAGTTGCACGCCGACCCGGCCAGCAGCACCTGGCCGCAAACGATCACCGCCGTCGAGCCGGCGAAGCTGTGGAAAACCCTCGAACGCGACGGCTTCGCCTACGAACTTCGTGCCGAACCCGGCCCCGCCAGCTATGAGGCCGACTGGCCGGTTGTCGCCATGGGCCCGGAAAAACACCTTGGATACGCCGTGCAGTGGTTCGCCATGGCCACCGCCCTGCTCGGCCTCTACCTCTACCTTGGATTGCACAACGCAAAGGAGAAACACCATGGGAACGGCCATGAATCCACCCAGCATGTCTGAGGCGAAAACCCCGGCCACCCGCCGCCGCGGGCGGATTCAGCTGCTGCTGATTGTGCTCGGCGTGGTCGGCCCGATGATCCTCGCTACCGGCATGTACAAATTGCAGTTCTGGGTGCCGGAAGGTCGCAGCTACCACGGCGAACTGATCGGCAACGGCCAGACCCGCGCCGACCTCGGCGTGCAAGCCGATGAACAGCGCTGGCAGATGCTGGTGACCGCGCCGAAGGATTGCGCGGTGGACTGCCAGCAACTGGTGTACCTCGCCCGGCAGATCCAGATCGGCCTCGGTCGCGACGCCGGTCGCGCCAGCCACGCCCTCGCCGCTGCCCAACCGCTGAGCGCCGACTACGAAGCCAAGCTGAGCCGCGAATACCCGCAGCTGCAACGCTACCCGCTGGACAGCGCAGCGTTGAGCAAGGCCACCGGCGACAAGGCCACGCCACAGCTGTGGATCATCGACCCCCACGGCAACTTGGTGCTGCGTTACGAGCCGAGTGTGAAGGGCAAGGATCTGCTCAACGACCTGCGCCACCTGCTGAAACTGTCGAACATCGGATAAGGGCATCGTCATGGCCAAACCTGGATTTCGCCTCGCGCTGTTTGCCACCCTGCTGGCACTGATCGTCGTGCTGCTCGGCGCCTACACCCGCCTGACCCATGCCGGCCTCGGCTGTCCGGACTGGCCGGGCTGCTACGGCTTTATCAGCGTGCCGAAAAGCGAAGCCCAACTGGCCCATGCCGAACTGCATTACCCCGACTCGCCGGTGGTGGCGCACAAGGGCTGGAACGAGATGATCCACCGCTACTTCGCCGGCACTCTCGGCCTGCTGATTGCGATTCTGGCCGGGCGTGCTTGGGTCAATCGTGGTCATCCGGGCCAGCCGCTGAAACTGCCGCTGTTTCTGCTGGCGGTGGTGTTCGCCCAAGCGGCGTTCGGCATGTGGACGGTGACGCTCAAGCTCTGGCCGCAAGTGGTCACCGGGCATCTGCTCGGCGGTTTTGCGACCTTGAGTCTGCTGTTTTTGCTGACCTTGAGATTGTCCGTGGTGCTGCCGGCACTGACCGTGCCCAAGCGCTTGCAGTATTGGGCAACGGCGGGGCTGTTGCTGGTGATCGGCCAGATCGCACTGGGTGGTTGGGTCAGTTCCAACTACGCGGCGGTGGCCTGCATCGACTTCCCGACCTGCCACGGTCAATGGCTGCCACCGGCGGACTTTGCCAACGGCTTTCACCTGACCCAACACATCGGCCCCAATTACCTCGGCGGTCAGCTCGACAGCGACGCGCGCACGGCGATTCACCTGACTCATCGCATCGGCGCGCTGTTGGTGACGATCGTCCTGCTCGGTCTGGCTTGGCAGCTCAGGGCTGTCGGCATGACGCGTTTGGCCGGGCTAGTCGTCATTGCCCTCGGCGCACAGATCACCCTCGGCATCAGCAACGTGTTGTTCCATCTGCCGCTGCCGGTGGCCGTGGCCCACAACGCCGGCGGCGCGGCGCTACTGCTGAGCATGGTGCTGGTCAATTACCACGCGCGCACCAGTCTGGTCCGGGTCAAACAGCCGATGTTGGCGCGCTGGCGTCTGAGCCCGCGTAAACATTCGGCTGCGCCCATCACGATAAAAGGAGAAACGCCATGGCGCTTCTGATCGGCGAACGTCCCGCGCAAGCGCTGTGGCGTGACTATCTGGAGCTGACCAAGCCGAAAGTGGTGGTGCTGATGCTGATCACCTCGCTGGTCGGCATGTTCCTCGCGACCCGCGCCGGGGTGCCGTGGACGGTGCTGGTGTTCGGCAATCTGGGGATTGCGCTGTGTGCCGGCGGCGCGGCGGCGGTCAATCATGTGGTGGATCGGCGTATCGACGCGGTGATGGCGCGCACGCACAAACGGCCATTGGCCGAGGGCCGGGTTTCGCCGGCAGCGGCGCTGACCTTTGCGCTGGTGCTGGCGCTGCTCGGGCAGGCGATGCTGCTGACGTTCACCAATGCGCTGACCGCGTGGCTGACCCTCGCTTCGTTACTCGGCTACGCGGTGATCTACACCGGCTTCCTCAAACGCGCGACGCCACAGAACATCGTCATCGGCGGCCTTGCCGGCGCCGCCCCTCCGCTGCTCGGCTGGACCGCCGCTACCGGCCATGTCAGCGCCGAACCGTTGCTGCTGGTGCTGATCATCTTCGCCTGGACCCCGCCGCACTTCTGGGCGCTGGCGATCCATCGCAAGGAGGAATACGCCAAGGCCGACATCCCGATGCTGCCGGTAACCCACGGCGAGCACTACACCAAGGTGCATATTCTGCTGTACACCTTCGCCCTGCTCGCGGTGAGTCTGCTGCCGTACGTGATCCACATGAGCGGCGTGCTCTACCTGATCTGCGCCCTCGCGCTGGGCGCAAGGTTTCTGCAATGGGCCGTGGTGCTGTACCGTGGCACTCGGCCGCACGCGGCGATCAACACCTTCAAGTACTCTATTTATTACTTGTTCCTGTTGTTCATCGCCCTGCTCGTAGACCACTACTTACTGTTGAACCTATGACTCGAACCCAGAAAACCGTTTTCATCCTCGTCGCCGTGATCGCGCTGATCCTGGGACTGACCGTCAACAAAGTGCTGAGTGGCAAGGGCCAGGGCGACCCCACCGCGCTGATTGACGCCGGCATCATCCTGCTGCCGCAGAGCCGCACGTTGCCCGGCGTGACCATGACCAATCAGGACGGCCAACCGGTCGCAATCGACGAGTTGAAAGGCAAGTGGAGTCTGCTGTTCTTCGGCTACACCTTCTGCCCGGACATCTGCCCGACCACCCTCGCTCAACTGCGGCAGATCAAGAGCGAGTTGCCCAAGGATGCTGTGGATAAACTGCAGATCGTGCTGGTCAGCGTCGACCCGAACCGCGACAACCCGCAGCAGTTGAAACAGTACCTGGGCTACTTCGATCCGCAGTTCGTGGGCCTGACGCCGAAGTCGATCGAAGAGCTGCAGAAGGTCGCGAATGCGATGAGTATTCCGTTCATTCCGGCCGATACCAGCAAACCGAATTACACGGTGGATCACAGTGGCAACCTGGCGGTGATCGGCCCGGACGGGACGCAGCGTGGGTTCATCCGGGCGCCGCTGAACAACGCCAAACTGGTTGCGCAGCTCCCGGTAATGCTTAACCGCAAGTAGCAACAACACTGAACCATTGTGGGAGCGGGCTTGCTCGCGAATGCAATGGGTCAGATAAAGAAATGTTGGCTGACACAACGCATTCGCGAGCAAGCCCGCTCCCACAGGGACGGTGTTCCGGGCACAAAAAAGGGGGCGCTCATGGCGCCCCCTTTTCGTTGCAGCAATCTAAATCAGAACGCCGGCAATACCGCGCCTTTGTACTTCTCGGTAATGAATTTCTTCACTTCCGGGCTGTGCAGCGCAGCCGCCAGTTTCTGCATCGCGGCGCTGTCCTTGTTGTCCGCACGGGACACCAGGATGTTAACGTATGGCGAGTCGTTGCCTTCGATCACCAGCGCATCCTTGGACGGGTCGAGTTTGGCTTCCAGCGCGTAGTTGGTGTTGATCAGCGCCAGATCGACCTGGGTCAGCACGCGCGGGATGGTCGCGGCTTCCAGTTCACGGATTTTCAGGTCTTTCGGGTTCTGCGCGATGTCTTTCGGGGTCGACAGAATGTTGGTCGGATCCTTCAGGGTGATCAGGCCAGCCTTGGCCAGCAGCAACAGCGCACGGCCGCCGTTGGTGGCGTCGTTCGGGATCACCACGTTGGCGCCGCTTGGCAGATCCTTCAGATCCTTGATCTTGTTCGAGTAGGCGCCCAGCGGCTCCAGATGCACGCCGGTCACCGCCACCAGGCTGGTGCCCTTGGCCTTGTTGAACTCATCAAGGTATGGCTGGTGCTGGAAGAAGTTGGCGTCCAGGCGCTTTTCAGCCACCTGCACGTTCGGCTGAATGTAGTCGGTGAAGACCTTGACCTTCAGATCCACGCCTTCTTTGGCCAGGGCCGGCTTCACGAATTCGAGGATTTCCGCGTGCGGCACCGGGGTAGCGGCAACGGTCAGGGTTTCAGCGTGGGCCGAAAAAGCGGCTACGGCAGCGAAAGCAGCGATCAGTTTTTTCATTCAGCTAACTCCTTATGAGGCGCCCGTCTGGCGCCTGCCAGCGAATGGCCGGCTCATCTCTTGATTACAAAAACCGGTTATTTGCGCGAGAAATGCACGACCAGTCGGTCGCCGACCATTTGCAGCACTTGTACCAGAATCAGCAGCAACACCACGGTGACGATCATCACATCCGTCTGGAACCGCTGGTAGCCGAAACGGATCGCCAGGTCACCCAGACCACCGGCGCCGACCACACCGGCCATCGCCGTGTAGGACACCAGAGTAATCGCGGTCACCGTAATCGCCGCAAAGATGCCCGGACGGGCTTCCGGCAGCAAGGCGTTCATGATGATCTGCCGGGTGGTCGCGCCCATCGACTGGGTGGCTTCGATGATGCCGCGATCGACTTCACGCAGCGCGGTTTCCACCAGACGCGCGAAGAACGGCGTCGCACCCACCACCAACGGCGGAATCGCACCGGCCACGCCCAGCGAGGTGCCGGTGATCAGCACGGTGAACGGAATCATCACGATCAGCAGAATGATGAACGGCAACGAACGCAGGATGTTCACCGCCAACGACATGAAGGCGTAGAGGCCACGGTTTTCCAGCAACTGACGCGGGCTGCAGAGGAACAGCAGCACACCCAGCGGCAGGCCGAGCAATACGGTGAACAACAGCGAACCACCGAGCATCAGCAGGGTGTCGCCAGTGGCCAGCCAGATTTCCAGCCAATCGATGTTTTCGAAGAAAGCCTTGAGCATTTCCATTAACGCAGCACCTCCATATGAACGTCAGCGGCGGTGAAGCGGGCGAAGGCCGCTTCCATGTCGCCACCGGTGACGGCGAGGGTCAATTGCCCGTAAGGAATGTCTTTGATGCGGTCGATGCGGCCGGCGAGGATGCTGTAGTCGACCCCGGTTTCCCGGGCAACGGTACCGAGCAACGGCGCGTAGGTCGCTTCGCCCTGGAAGGTCAGACGCACGATGCGACCCGGCACGTGAGCGAAGTCATCGCGCTGTTCGCTTTCGTCGATCTGCTCGCTTTCCTGGACGAAACGCTTGGTGGTCGGGTGCTGCGGATGCAGGAACACATCGGCCACCGAACCTTGCTCGACGATCACCCCTGCGTCCATCACTGCCACCTGATCGCAGACGCGACGGATCACGTCCATCTCGTGGGTGATCAGGACGATGGTCAGCTTCAGTTCACGATTGATCTCGGCCAGCAGTTGCAGAACCGACGCGGTGGTCTGCGGGTCGAGGGCGCTGGTGGCCTCGTCGCACAGCAGAATCTTCGGCTTGGTCGCCAGAGCGCGGGCGATGCCGACGCGCTGCTTCTGGCCGCCGGACAGCTGCGCCGGATACTTCTTGGCGTGATCGGACAGACCGACCCGGGCCAGCAACTCGGCGACGCGTTGATTGATTTCGCTGCTCGACAGTTCGCCGGCCAGGGTCAGCGGCAGCGCAACGTTGTCGGCCACGGTCTTGGAGGCGAGCAGGTTGAAGTGCTGGAAGATCATCCCGACCTGCTGGCGGAAACGGCGCAGGCCGTTGGCGTCCAGCGCGGTGACTTCTTCGCCGTCGACGATGATCTTGCCGCCGCTGGAATCTTCCAGGCGATTGATCAGACGCAGCAGGGTACTTTTTCCCGCACCGGAATGGCCGATCAGGCCGAAGACCTGACCGTTTTCAATCGAAAGACTGGTCGGGTGCAGGGCGGGGATGTCCTTACCGGCGACGCGGTAAGTTTTGTGGACGTTTTGAAACTCGATCACGTAGCGAACCTTGTGGGGCGCGTTAGAAAAGGATCAGCGGTTAGCCGGGCGCGCATTTTAGCCTGTCCGTATAGAGGTTCTTAGCATTTATTTCGCAATTAACCTTCGATTTGGCAATAACAAGATCAAAGGTCATAAAAAAGGAACGCCCGTTCCTGCTCATTGGTCACTAGTTAAGCGACTTGAAACCCTGGGTAACCGTGCCCGGAAACGCTCAAGAGTCCCCGTAAAAAGGGGTCAACCGAGGAGTTTACGTCTGATGAGCAGCAAGAAACCTACGACCGACAAAAGCCAGCTGGCCGGAACCGATACCAAGGATCGCGCCAACACCAACGCCAAACTCGACAGCCTGGAGAAATTTCGCTCCGACGCTACCGGCCAGGCCCTGCGCACCAACCAAGGGGTGAAGGTCGCCGATAACCAGAACACCCTCAAGGCCGGCCCGCGCGGGCCGTCGTTGCTGGAAGACTTCATCATGCGTGAGAAAATCACGCACTTTGACCACGAACGCATTCCGGAGCGCATTGTTCACGCGCGCGGCACTGGCGCGCATGGTTTCTTCCAGGCCTATGAGAACCATTCGACGCTGACCAAGGCCGGCTTCCTGCAGGATCCGGGGAAAAAGACTCCGGTGTTCGTACGTTTTTCCACGGTGCAGGGGCCGCGCGGTTCCGGTGACACCGTGCGCGACGTGCGCGGTTTCGCGGTGAAGTTCTTCACCGACGAGGGCAACTTCGATCTGGTCGGCAACAACATGCCAGTGTTCTTCATCCAGGACGCGATCAAGTTCCCCGACTTTGTCCACGCGGTGAAACCCGAGCCGCACAATGAGATCCCAACCGGCGGCTCGGCCCACGACACGTTCTGGGACTTCGTCTCGCTGGTGCCGGAATCGGCGCACATGGTGATCTGGGCCATGTCCGACCGGGCAATCCCGAAAAGCCTGCGCAGCATGCAGGGCTTTGGCGTGCACACCTTCCGCCTGGTCAACGCCGAGGGCAAATCGCGCTTCGTCAAATTCCACTGGCGCCCGACTGCCGGCACCTGTTCGCTGGTGTGGGACGAAGCGCAGAAGCTCGCCGGTAAAGACACCGACTACCACCGTCGCGATCTCTGGGAAGCCATCGAGATGGGCGACTACCCGGAATGGGAGCTGGGTGTGCAGATCATCGAGGAGGAAAACGAACACGACTTCGATTTCGACATCCTCGACCCGACCAAGCTGATCCCCGAAGAAATCGTGCCGATCACCCCGCTGGGCAAGATGACCCTGAACCGCAACCCGGACAACTTCTTTGCCGAGACCGAGCAGGTCGCATTCTGCCCCGGCCACATCGTGCCCGGCATCGACTTCTCCAATGACCCGCTGCTGCAAGGCCGGCTGTTTTCCTACACCGACACGCAAATCAGCCGACTCGGTGGGCCGAACTTTCATGAGCTGCCGATCAACCGCCCGGTGGCGCCATTCCACAACGGCCAGCGCGACGCGCAGCACCGCACAGTGATCGACAAGGGTCGCGCGTCCTACGAGCCGAACTCGATTGATGGCGGCTGGCCGAAAGAGACTCCGCCAGCCGCGCAGGACGGCGGCTTCGAGAGCTACCCGGAACGCATCGATGCGAACAAGATCCGCCAGCGCAGCGAGTCGTTCAGCGATCACTTCTCGCAGGCGCGGCTGTTCTTCAACAGCATGAGTAAGCACGAGAAGGAGCACATCATCGCCGCCTACAGCTTCGAGCTGGGCAAGGTCGAACGCGAGTTCATCCGTGCACGGCAGGTGAATGAGATTCTCGCCAACATTGACCTGGAATTGGCCAAACGTGTCGCGGCCAACCTCGGGTTGCCGGCGCCGAGCAAAGGCACGGTCGAGGTGCGCGAGACTTCGTTCGATCATTCACCAGCGCTGAGTCAGGCGAATCTGCTGCCAGAGGACATCAAAACTCGCAAAGTGGCGATTCTTGCCGCTAACGGCGTCGATGGTGCGGCGATCGATGCGATGAAGAAAGCCTTGGCGGCGCAAGGTGCGCACGCCAAGCTGCTCGGCCCGACATCGGCACCGGTGAAGACTGCCGACGGCAAAGCCCTGCCGGTGGACGCATCCATGGAAGGTATGCCTTCAGTGATCTTCGATGCGGTGTTCGTGCCGGGTGGTGCGGCGTCGATCAAGGCGTTGAGTGGCGATGGCGTGGCGCTGCATTACCTGCTGGAAGCCTACAAGCACCTCAAGGCGATTGCGCTGCACGGCGAGGCCAAGCAGTTACAGGATCTACTGAAGCTGGAAGCGGATGCAGGACTGCTGCAGGGCAAGGATGTGCCGGGGTTGACCAAGCCGTTCTTCGCGGCGATCGGGCAGCATCGGGTCTGGGCGCGGGAGCCTAAGGCTAAGGCCATTCCAGCTTAAGTTCTTGGCTGGCTGAGAGGACGCTTTCGCGAGCAGGCTCGCTCCCACAGGGTTCACGCTGTACCTGTGGGAGCGAGCCTGCTCGCGAAGCTTTTAGGGTTTGGCTGGAATCAGAACCATCTGCGCCGGCACCGTGCGCAGGATCTGTTTTTCAATCTTCAGCTCAAAATCCGGATTGAGTTTCTTCACGCGCTTGCTCAGCAACGTCGCCAGCCATGGGTAATCCTGGGTGCGCGGCGCCTGAATGCTCACGGCACACTCATAATTCACCACATCGGCGGCGATCGCGTCGAGTTGCCGGCGAAGCTTGCGGCTATCGTTAATGTTCAGCGCCACCGTGGTGCTTTCGGCAGTCGGATCGATGACCTTGGCTTTCGGCTTGGCTTCGGCCGCCAGCAGCGCCGCTTCGGCTTTGTCCAGCTCGGCTTTGCGCGCTTCGGTGATGGCACCATTGACGCCACCGGTCAGCGCCGGGGCTTTCGGCATCAGGGCACGGGCACGGCTCAGCGCAGTGGCTGCGGCGTTCACATCACCCTTTTGCAATACGATCTGGCTGCGGCGCAGGTAGGCCTCAGCCAACTGGCGCTGGTATTGCTCCAGGGACTGATCGTTGGGGGTTTGTGCCTGCAAGGCGGCCAGTTGGTCTTCGGCGGTGGCCAGTTCGCTGCTGGCCAGGCTTTGCTCCAGCTGTGCGATGGCCGTGGCCCGCGCGTCGGGGGCTTCGGCCACCGGCGGCGTGCTTTGGCAGGCGCCCAGCAGCACGGAAAATGCGACAAGGAGCAGATAACGGGAGGCGAACGGCTTCATTCCTGCGACTCTCTAATTGCGCAAAAAGCGAGCAAGTCTACACCCCTCGACGGGGCAGAACAAAACTCAGCAGAAACAGTGCGGCCGCCGTCACAACGATCGACGGCCCCGCCGGGGTGTCTTTGAACCATGACAACGCCAGCCCGCCACATACGGCGAGCATGCCCAGCAGGCTCGCGCCCACGGCCATCTGCTCCGGCGAGCGGGCGTGACGTTGTGCCGCAGCCGCCGGAATGATCAGCAGCGAAGTAATCAGCAACACACCGACGATTTTCATCGCCACCGCGATCACCACCGCAATCAACAGCATCAGCGCCATGCGCAGGCCCGCCACCGGCAGGCCTTCGACCTTGGCCAATTCCTCATGCACGGTGATCGCCAGCAGCGGCCGCCACAGCGTCACCAGCAGCACCAGCACCGCCGCGCTGCCGCCGAGGATCCACGCCAGATCGGTCGGGCTGATCGCCAGCAGGTCGCCGAACAGATAGGCCATCAGGTCGATCCGCACTTCATGCATGAAGCTTAGTACCACCAGCCCGAGAGAGAGCGTGCTCGGTGCGAGAATTCCCAAAAGCGTGTCGGAGGCCAGCGGCTGACGCTGTTGCAAGGTCACCAGCAGCACCGCCAGCAGCAGGCAGCCGACGGTCACCGCGACCGTTGGGCTGACATCCAGCAGAAAGCCCAGGGCGACGCCAAGCAGCGCAGCGTGTGACAGGGTGTCGCCGAAATAGGCCATGCGCCGCCAGACCACGAACGAA
Organism: Pseudomonas sp. lyk4-TYG-107; assembly: GCF_030209055.1. Lineage (NCBI taxonomy): Bacteria > Pseudomonadati > Pseudomonadota > Gammaproteobacteria > Pseudomonadales > Pseudomonadaceae > Pseudomonas > Pseudomonas sp. lyk4-TYG-107. The sequence continues at coordinate 360,523 of NZ_JARVST010000006.1, read as the reverse complement.
CCCAATGGCCCGGCCACCAGCGCCAGCGCCAGACCTGCAAGCAGGGCATACAACAGAAAATCAGCCATGCTTGCAGTGGTCTCCGTGAACGTGGGTGTGGCCCGCACCGGGCGCCTTGACCACCGAACCGTGCAGGTCGTGGGCGTGGTCGTGATGGTGGTGATAGATCGCCAGGCTCGGCGCATTCTTGCCGAACAGCTCGACGAACGCCGGATCGCCGCTGACCTGCTCGGGATGCCCGGAGCAGCAGACGTGGCGATTCAGGCACACCACCTGATCGGTGGTGCTCATCACCAGATGCAAATCGTGGGACACCATCAGCACGCCGCAACCGTGACGGTCGCGCAGGCGGGTAATCAGGCTGTATAGCTCGGCCTGCCCGGCGACGTCGACGCCCTGCACCGGCTCATCCAGCACCAGCAGCTCAGGCTCGCGCAAAAGCGCCCGAGCCAGCAGCACGCGCTGCATTTCACCGCCGGAAACACTTTGCACCGGGCTGTCGATGACATGTTCGGCGCCGACTTCCTTGAGCGCTGCCAGCGCACGCGGACGGTCTACGCCGGGCACCAGGCGCAGGAAGCGCAGTACCGACAGCGGCAAGGTCGGATCGACGTGCAGCTTTTGCGGCATGTAGCCGACGCGCAGTTTCGGCTTGCGCCAGACGCTGCCGCTGTCCGGTTTCAGCAGCCCTAGCACGGCCCGCACCAGAGTGGTCTTGCCGGCGCCGTTGGGGCCGATCAGGGTGACGATCTGCCCCGGTTCGACGCTCAGCTCGATGTTGTCCAGCACGGTCTGCCCGGCAAAAGTGACGGCGACCTGCTCAAGACGGATCAACGGGTTGCTCATCAAGCCCCCTGGCAACCGGAGCACAGGCCGACCACTTCGACGGTCTGCGCTTCGACGATGAACCCGACATCCCTGGCGCTGTGGATGATCGCGTCGCTGATGGCTTTCTGTTCCAGCTCGATCGCGGCGTGGCACTCGCGGCAGATCAGGAACTGGCCCTGATGCGCATGCTCGGGATGCACACAACCGACGAAAGCGTTGAGCGAGGAGATGCGGTGCACCAGGCCGTTTTCCAGAAGGAAATCCAGCGCACGGTACACGGTCGGCGGCGCGGCGCGGCGGCCGTCCTGCTCGCTGAGCACCGCCAGAATGTCGTAGGCGCCCAGCGGCTTGTGGCTCTGCCACACCAGCTCCAGCACCCGCCGGCGCAACGCAGTCAGGCGCAGGCCTTTCTGGGCGCACAAAGTATCGGCCTCGGTCAGTGCGCTGTGCACGCAATGAGAGTGGTCGTGGGGACGGCTGGCAATCGGTGTAATAGGCATGGGCGGCGACGCGTTTTGATAGAGACGTTATTATGTTACCCGTTCTCGCCTCCTTGAGTGGTCATCGTGTCCCGACTTTTTTCTGTTTTTGTGGCGTTTATCGCCAGTTTTCTGCTGATCGGTTCGGCTCAGGCCGAGGTCAGGGTTCTCACCAGCATCAAACCGCTGCAGTTGATTGCCGCCGCGGTGCAGGACGGCGTGGCCATCCCGGAAGTGCTGCTGCCGCCGGGCGCGTCGCCGCACAACTACGCGTTGCGCCCGTCCGACGTGCGCAAGGTGCAATCGGTGGACCTGCTGTACTGGATCGGCCCGGACATGGAAGGTTTCCTGCCGCGCGTGCTCAACGGTCGTACGCTGCCAAGCGCTGCCGTGCAGGATCTGCCCGGCATGAAACTGCGCCGCTTTGCCGAAGACAGCCATTCCCACGCCGAAGACGCCGACGAGCATGATCACGATCACCGCCCGGGCACGCTCGATGCGCATTTGTGGCTATCGCCGGTCAACGCGCGGGTTATTGCCGCCAAAATGGCGACTGATTTGAGCGCTGCCGACCCAGCCAACGCCGAACGCTATCAGAGCAATGCAAAAGCCTTCGACGAACGCCTCGATGCGCTGGATGCACGACTGAAAAACCGTCTGGCCGGCATTAAAGGCAAACCCTACTTCGTGTTCCACGAAGCCTTCGATTACTTCGAAGACGCTTACGGCCTGAAACACACTGGCGTGTTCAGCGTTGCCGCCGAAGTGCAGCCGGGTGCGCAGCATGTGGCTGCGATGCGCAAGCGTCTGCAGGAAGTGGGCAAGACCTGTGTGTTCAGCGAACCACCGCTGCGTCCACGCCTGGCGGAAACCCTGGTGGCGGGCCTGCCGGTGAAACTGGCGGAGCTGGATGCGTTGGGCGGCTATACACCGGCGACAGCTCAGGGGTATGAGCAGGTGCTGGAGAAGCTGGGCAACGATTTGGCCGGGTGCCTGGAATCGTTGTAACCCCACAAGACCCGTGGCGAGGGAGCTTGCTCCCGCTTGAGTGCGCAGCACTCACAAAATATGGCTGACTGCCAGAATTTTGGGGCCGCTTCGCAACCCAGCGCGAGCAAGCTCGCTCGCCACAATTTAAAGCGCGAACGGTAGAGGGGTGTTGACCTGCTGCCGCTGCGCCAAGCGCTGCTCGAACTCCCGCGGATCGTGAATCAGCACGTCCTGCCCGGCAAACTGCTCGGCGGCGATCAACCGCGACAGCCAGAACCGCACACACGCCACACGCAGCAGGGTCGGCCATAGCTCCGCTTCAGCGGCAGTGAACGGACGCAGCGCCGCATAGGCGCCGAGGAATGCGCGGGCACGCGGCCCGTCAATCAAGCCTTCCTCATCCGAACACCAGTCGTTCAAGGCAATCGCCACGTCATAGAGCATCGGCCCCGAACAGGCGTTGTAGAAGTCGATCAACCCGGTCAGGTGCGTCCCTTCGAACATCGCGTTATCGCGGAACAGATCGGCGTGAATGTTGGCCCGTGGCAGCGCGAGAATTCTTTCTTTCTGCACAGTGATTTCATCCAGCGCCTTGCGCAGCAGCACACGCGGCTCGTCCGCCAGATGCGAAAGAAACTCCGTGCCCTCCTCCAGCATCCAGTCCAGGCCGCGATCGGTCTTGCGCTTGATCATGCGCTCGCCCTGGGTCGCCAGGTGCAGATGCGCCTGCAACTCACCGACCTGCGCGCAATGCTGGGCGTTGGCGACTTTAATGTGCTTGCCGGACAACCGCGGCTGGAGCAATGCCGGTTTACCCTTCAGTTCACGCAGGGCCACGCCGTCAGTGGTACGCAGCGCGTAGGGCACCGGCAGATCGGCCTCGTGCAGCACGTCGAGCAGGTCGATGAAGAACGGCATTTCCTGCACCGGGCCGCGTTCGACCAGGGTCAGGACGAATTCGCCCTGCTCCAGGCTGATGAAGAAATTGGTGTTTTCGCTGCCGGCGGCGATCCCCTGGAAATCAAGCAGACGGCCGAGCCCATAAGGGGCGAGAAAGGTTTCCAGCTCGGGCCGAGCCAGGGGGGTGAACACAGACATGGTTAAAAACTGCTCAGTTCGGGCGCCGCGATCAAGCGGCGCCGATTAAAAGTCGGGAATCTTACTTCCAGGTAAAGATTTCCCACGACGGAATCAGCATATCCGGCTGGTCGGAACGGATGTAGTTCGCGTCCGAACCATCGGCGCGCACCAGGAAATACGGTTTGCCGCCCTTCGGCGTGACCTTGATCGCATACACAAAGCCACTGCGGCTGTATTCCTGAATGACCTTGTCGCCTTCGGTGTGCGTGTTAATGGTAACTTCCGGCTCCTTTGACGGCGCATCATCCGCCGCCATCGCGGCCAATGGTGAGGCCGCAATCAAACCGACCAGCAGCAAGCGATTTAACGTACGCATGATAACCTTGTCCCTTTGTCGTCAACGGTCCCGCTATTCTAGCGCCGGGCCCGCCGAAAAGGTTGATTCTGCTCATGAGCCAAGCCCCCCTCGTCCTGGTGGACGGTTCGTCTTACCTGTACCGCGCTTTCCATGCACTGCCACCGCTGACCACCTCCAAAGGCCTGCCGACCGGCGCGGTCAAAGGTGTGCTGAACATGCTCAAGAGTCTGCGCAAGCAGTACCCGGACAGCCCGTTCGCCGTGGTCTTCGATGCCAAGGGCGGGACGTTTCGCGATGAGATGTACGCCGAATACAAGGCCAACCGCCCAAGCATGCCCGACGACATGCGGGTGCAGATCGAGCCGCTGCACCAGAGCGTGATCGCCCTCGGCTTCCCGCTGCTGTGCGTGGAAGGCGTCGAGGCTGACGACGTGATCGGCACCCTCGCCCGCAGCAGCGCGGCGGCGGATCGTCCGGTGATCATCTCCACCGGCGACAAGGACATGGCGCAACTGGTCGATGGCCACATTACCTTGGTCAACACCATGTCCGGTAGCTCGATGGATGTGGAGGGCGTGAAGGAGAAATTCGGCGTCGCACCGGAGCAGATCATCGATTATCTGGCGCTGATGGGCGACTCTTCCGACAACATTCCGGGCGTTCCCGGCATCGGCCCGAAGACCGCCTCCGGCCTGCTGGTCGGCGTCAACGGCGGCCTGACCGAGTTGTACGCGAATCTCGACATCGTGCCGACCCTGCCGATTCGCGGCGCGAAAACCCTGCCGGCCAAGCTCGAAGAGCACAAGGAGATGGCCTTCCTCTCCTACCAACTGGCGACCATCAAGGTCGACGTGCCGCTGGACATCGCCCTCGATGACCTACAGATGGGCGCGGAAGACCCGGCCAAGCTCTACGAGCTGTACACCCTGCTGGAATTCAAGAGCTGGCTGAATGATCTGGATCGTGACGCCAAGCGCCAGGAACTGAGCGCGGCCGCCGAACCTGCGCCGGCTGGCGATCTGTTCAGCGCCCCCGCAGAAGAAGCCCCTGCCGCTCCAACCGAAGCAGCGTATGAAACCATCCTCGATCAGGCGCGTTTCGATGTCTGGCTGGAGAAACTGAACAATGCCAAGCTGTTCGCCTTCGACACCGAAACCACCGGCATCGACGCGCAACAGGCGCAACTGGTCGGCCTTTCGTTCGCGGTGCAAGCCAACGAAGCCGCGTACATTCCGCTGACCCACTCCTACATCGGCGTGCCCGAGCAGCTGGATCGCGACACCGTGCTGCGTGCGTTGAAGCCGATCCTGGAAGACCCGAACAAACTCAAGGTCGGCCAGCACGCCAAGTTCGACATGAACATTCTCGCCAACTGCGCCATCGGCGGTGATCAGAACGAAGGCATCACCGTGCGCGGCATCGCTTTCGACACCATGCTTGAGTCCTACGTGCTCAATTCCACCGCCACCCGCCACGACATGGACAGCCTCGCGCAGAAGTACCTGGATCACACCACCGTGAGCTTCCAGGACATCGCCGGCAAAGGCGCCAAGCAGCTGACCTTCGACCAGATCGCCCTTGAGCAGGCTGGCCCGTACGCCGCCGAAGACGCAGACATTACCCTGCGCCTGCACCAGACCCTGTTTGAAAAACTCAGCGCGATCCCGAGCCTGGCCAGCGTGCTGACCGACATCGAAATCCCGCTGGTGCCGGTGCTGGCGCGCATCGAGCGTCAGGGCGCGTTCGTCGATGCCGAACTGCTCGGCATCCAGAGCATTGAGCTGGGCAACAAGATGGTCGCGCTGGAGCGAGAAGCCTTCGAAATTGCCGGTGAAGAATTCAACCTCGGCTCGCCAAAGCAGCTGGGCGTGATCCTCTACGAAAAGCTCGGACTGCCGGTGCTGAAGAAAACCGCCAAGGGCCAGCCATCCACCGCCGAAGAAGTGCTGGCGAAACTGGCCGAGGACGATCACCGCTTGCCAAAAGTGCTGATGGAACACCGTTCCATGAGCAAGCTGAAAAGCACCTACACCGATCGCCTGCCGGAGCAGATCAACCCGCGCACCGGGCGTATCCACACCTCGTACCACCAGGCCGTAGCATCGACCGGGCGCTTGTCTTCCAGCGATCCGAACCTGCAGAACATTCCGGTTCGTACCGCTGAAGGCCGCCGCATCCGTCAGGCGTTCGTCGCGCCCAAAGGCTACAAACTGCTGGCGGCGGACTATTCGCAGATCGAACTGCGGATCATGGCCCACTTGTCCAAGGACGAAGGCTTGATGAACGCCTTCCGCAACAATCTGGACGTGCACACCGCGACCGCCGCTGAAGTATTCAAGGTCGAGCTGAGCGAAGTGACGTCCGACCAGCGCCGTGGCGCCAAGGCGATCAACTTCGGCCTGATCTACGGCATGGGCGCGCAGAAACTCGGCAAGGACATCGGCGTCGACACCAAGACCGCCAAGGCCTACATCGACACCTACTTCGCCCGTTATCCGGGTGTGCGCGAATACATGGAGCGCACCCGCAAGCAGGCCGCCGACCAAGGCTACGTAGAGACCTTCTTCGGTCGTCGCCTATATCTGCCGGAAATCAACTCGAACAAGCCGCAGGAACGCGCTGCCGCCGAACGCACGGCGATCAACGCGCCGATGCAAGGCACCGCCGCCGACATCATCAAGAAAGCCATGGTGGCGGTGGATAACTGGCTGGCATCGTCCGGGCTGGACGCCAGAGTCATCCTGCAGGTGCACGACGAACTGGTACTGGAGGTTCGCGAGGATCTGGTCGATCAGGTGAGTCAGGAAATCCGCCTGCACATGAGCGAAGCGGCGAAACTGGACGTGCCGTTGCTGGTGGAAGTTGGCGTCGGCAACAACTGGGATGAGGCGCACTGAGGCGTCTAGACCGGGCGTTTGCCGCGACACACTGTCGCGGCAAACGGCCGAAAAGCGCTTATTTCGAATCGCGCTTGCGGTTATTCCAAAGCTTTTTGAAAAAAATCTGAACTAATCTGACAACTCACTACTCAGAGATACTGAATGGCTGGTGAAGCCCTTCGATGCTCCTATGTTGTGTTAAGTGTTGGCAGATATCTGAACCCCGCCCTAGCGGTTCGGAACTTGAACCCCGGAACTTCTCCCTCCCCATATGAAGTCCGGGGCTTTTTTTGCCTGCGATTTACTCAGCAGGCAATTCGGCACCTTTATCGGCCAGTTCCATCCAGCCTGCCAACACAGTGTAGGCCTCTTCCAGCCCCATGCGCTTTGGCGCGGAGAACAGCTGGATTGTCACCAGATCGCCCCAGCCCTTGCGGATTTCCGCCTGCACTTTGAGCAGGGTGTTCTTGGCAGCGCCGTAGGTCAGTTTGTCGGCCTTGGTCAGCAGAATATGCATCGGCATGCCGGCGGCAACGGCCCAGTCGAGCATCAGCAGGTCGAAGTCGGTCATTGGATGACGGATGTCCATCATCAGAATCAAACCCTTCAAACTCTCCCGGCCACCGAGGTACGCCTCGAGGTGACGCTGCCAGTGTTGCTTGAGCGGGATCGGTACTTTTGCATAACCGTAGCCCGGCAGGTCGACCAGACGCCGTTCATCGTCTAGCTTGAAGAAGTTCAACAGCTGTGTGCGACCCGGGGTTTTCGAGGTACGCGCCAGACTGGCGTGAGTCAGGGTGTTCAGTGCGCTGGATTTACCGGCGTTGGAACGACCGGCGAACGCCACTTCGAAGCCTTCGTCGTCAGGGCATTGATCGACTTTGGCGGCACTGAGCATGAACGTGGACTGTTGGCACAGGCCGAGGATGGGATTCTTGAGTTGCATGGGATTTCCGATGTGGGCGGCGCCGGGATTGGGCGCGGAACGCGGTGTCGCTTCCGTTTCAGTGACGCCAGTATATAATGCCGCAGATTTTGTGTGTGCTTTGTCCCAGCGAAGGATGAAGTTCATGAGAGCCAAAGACCTTGATTGCGCATCAGAACGCAGAACGCTCTCAACCCTGAAAAGGTCGTTTTATGACGAAATGGCTGCTGGCTGCCGGAGTCCTGATACCGCTTTGCGGCGCACAGGCTACACAGGAACCGGAAGCCGTGTACAACCGTGTTTGTGGTGCCTGTCATTCCGGCCAACTACCCATGGCGCCCGCAAGAGGCGATCAGGCAGCTTGGACGCCGAGGTTGGCGAAAGGTATGGAGACGCTGGTGCAACACGTGACCCAGGGTTTCAAGGCGATGCCGCCGCGTGGTTTGTGCATGGACTGCAGTGCCGAGGATTACCAGGCCATCATCCTTTGGATGAGCGAGAGTAAACCCGGTCCATAACTCTTAACCCTTAGCCGTAGTTGGATTAGCTGATGAACAAATTGATCGTGAGTCTGCTGTTGACCGTGGGAATTTCAGGCTTCGCCCATGCTGCCGGTGATGCCGCCGCCGGCCAGGCAAAAGCTGCCGTCTGCGGAGCCTGCCATGGCCCGGACGGGAACAGCATGGCGCCAAACTTCCCGAAACTGGCAGGTCAGGGTGAACGCTACCTCGACAAGCAGTTGCACGATATCAAGTCGGGCAAGCGCGTCGTTCTGGAAATGACCGGCCTGCTGACCAACCTGAGCGATCAGGATCTGGCCGACATCGCCGCCTACTTCGCCAGCCAGAAAGGCAGCGTCGGCGCTGCCGATCCAAAAATCGTCGCGCGTGGTGAAGCCCTGTTCCGTGGCGGCAACCTGGACAAAGGCCTGCCAGCCTGCACCGGCTGCCATTCGCCGAACGGTGCTGGTAACGCTGCTGCAGGTTTCCCGCACCTGGGTGGCCAACATGCTCAATACATCACCAAACAGCTGACCGACTTCCGCAAGGAAGAAGGTGGTCGCGCCAACGACGGCGACGCGATGACCATGCGCACCATCGCGCGCAAACTGAGCGACGAAGACATTGCCGCAGTCTCCAGCTATATCCAGGGCCTGCACTAACCGCCCTGAATCGAGCGTTAACGGTGATGGACATCTCCTGCAACGTTAACGCTCGATTAATCCGTCGCAGCAAGTATAAAAAGGGTGGCTTTGGCCGCCCTTTTTTGTGGCCGCTGCCGTTACACTACAGAACTCATGCCCGCCAGGACCTGTCTGAAAACAGGTCGCGCGAGGCGACCAAAATTGTCCAGGAGTAAAGCATGCGTAATCTGATCATCAGCGCCGCCCTCGTCGCTGCCAGCCTGTTCGGCGTGACCGCCCAGGCCGCTGAAGCCCCTGCCGCACCCTATGTCGAACTGGCCAACCCGGTGCCAGTGGCAGAGCCTGGCAAGATCGAAGTCGTGGAGCTGTTCTGGTACGGCTGCCCGCATTGCTACGCGTTCGAGCCGGTGATCAATCCCTGGGTTGAAAAACTGCCGTCCGACGTCAACTTCGTACGCATTCCTGCCATGTTCGGCGGCCCGTGGGACGCTCACGGCCAAATGTTCCTGACCCTGGAAGCAATGGGCGTCGAGCACAAGGTTCACGCTGCGGTTTTCGAAGCAATTCAGAAACAACACAAGAAGCTGACCGACAAGAACGACATGGCTGACTTCCTCGCCACACAAGGCGTGGACAAGGACAAGTTCCTCGCCACCTTTGACTCGTTCGCGATCAAAGGTCAGATCGTCAAAGCGCGTGAGCTGGCCAAGAAGTATGAAATCACTGGCGTGCCAACCATGATCGTCAACGGCAAGTACCGCTTCGACATCGGCTCTGCCGGTGGTGCCGAGCAAGCCCTGAAACTGGCTGATCAACTGGTCGCCAAAGAGCGAGCGGCCAACAAGGCAGCCGCCAACTAAGCGCGGTAACCGCCATGCGCCGCTGGGGCACCGAACGCAGCGTTGGCCTGCATGATCCGCAGGTCAACGAGCATCACCTGGAGTCCACGGGCCTGCCCGCAGACCATCGTCTGCGCTTGCTCAGTTTCAATATCCAGGTCGGCATCAGCACCGAGCGCTATCGGCATTATCTGACCCGCAGCTGGCAGCACCTGCTGCCGCACACCGGGCGCTCAGGCAATCTGCAGAAGATCGGTGACCTGCTTGGCGACTTCGATCTGGTCGCCCTGCAGGAAGCCGATGGCGGCAGTCTGCGCTCAGGCTACGTCAATCAAGTCGAACACCTGGCCCACCTCGGCGCCTTCCCCTACTGGTATCAACAACTCAATCGCAACCTCGGCCGACTGGCCCAGCACAGCAATGGCGTGCTCAGTCGCCTGAAGCCGTGGGCGATCGAAGATCATCCGCTGCCCGGCCCGAAAGGTCGCGGCGCGATCCTGCTGCGCTTCGGCGAAGGTCCGGAGGCGCTGGTGGTGGTGATGATGCATCTGGCGCTCGGCGCACGGGTGCGCAGCCTGCAACTGGCCTATATTCGTGACCTGATCAGTGGCTACAAGCACCAGATATTGATGGGCGACATGAACACCCATGCCAGTGATCTGCTACAACAGTCACCGTTACGCGATCTCGGCCTGCTGGCCCCGCAGATGCAAGCCACCTTTCCCAGCTGGCGGCCACAGCGATGCCTTGATCATATTTTGCTCAGCCCGACCCTGACCCTGGAAAAGGTCGAAGTGCTGGCCCAACCCATTTCCGATCACCTGCCGGTCGCGGTAGAGATTCGTCTGCCGGGTTCGCTCACGGCCGATGCATTGCCCGCGTTGAGTCCTGCCCCTCGCGGAACCCCTGAATGAGCGACGACGCCCAGCGCTGGAAAGAGAAGTACCTCAAAAGCATCGAACAACAGGACAAGCTCGAACGTCGCTGGGCCGCCCGGCTCGACTTGCTGCGCCGCGGTCTGGTGCGCAGCACGCTGGCCGCTGAAGGCACCGACAAGGTCGTTGATCAGTGCATGAAAGAGATGCGCGACGTGGTGCGCACCGACGACATGGACGCCGGCCTCGCCGCCCTGCTGCCGCGCCTGGAAAAAGCCGTGCTCGATTCCGAGCAACGTCGCGAAACCCGAATCGATCAGGTCAGCACCGCGCTGACCGCGCTGGTCACCCAGCTACAAGCGCTGCCGCTGCCCCGGGAAGTCGCCCAGCCGCTGAAGAAATTCGCCAAGCAACTCGACAGCCGGGTCGGCCAGGCGCGGGAAATGCCGCTGCTGCTGAGCGAACTCAGTGGTTTGCAGGGCAAGGCGTTGAGCCAGCTGGAAACGCCGCCCGAGCCCGACCGCCCGGGCTTTTTGCAGCGCCTGTTTGGCAGCCGTGACAGTGAAGGGGTGCCAGAGTCTTCGGATCAGCCTCAGGCGCCGACGCCGGCCAACGCTGAACCTGCATCTGAGCCGGTACCCGCGCCAACCGCAGCGGTCGAGCCGATTCCGGCAGCACCCGTCACCGTAGCGGCCATCGCGCAACCACCAGAGGCCGAGCTTAAGCAAACGCCAGCAGTGCAGCCCGAGTCCGAATCACCTGTGTTCGCGTTCGTGCCTCCGGTCATTGCTGCCGAGCCGATCAGCGAACCCGTTGCTGCACCTGCACTACCAGCGGCCGAACCTGAAGCCGAACGGCCGACCACCCCGATCACGGCGCCAGCACCTGCTGCCGCGTTCAACCCCGACGAGTTGATCCACCCGGGCGACATCCCGGCACCGCTGCTCCTCGATAGTCTGCCCCTGCCCGAACCGATCGCCCAGGCCTTGGCTGCCATCGATCCGGAGCAACCCGAGCAGGACATTCTGTACGCCCTGCCCGACTCGCCGGAGCCGTCTTACAGTTCAGTGGCCAAACACATCGAAGACACGCTGATCGGGCTGCTCGACGACCTGACCCTGCCCGAGCGCCATCGCCCGCAGGCTGAGGCGATGCGCGACCGGTTGAAAAATGGCCTGAACTGGTACGAACTGCTGCCGATTCTCGACGATCTGGCGACCTTGATGCTGGCGATCACCGACAGCGGCCAGCACGAATTCGAAGCCTATCTGCAGCAACTCAACGAGCGCCTCGAAGCGTTCCAGAGCAACCTGCAGGCCGCCAGCGAAGGCCACGCCGACAACAGCTCGGCGGCGCGGGCGATGGACACGCAGATCCGCGAGCAGGTCGATGGTTTGCAGACCAGCATGCAGGAAGCGGCCGATCTGGATGACCTCAAGCAAGTGCTGGAGAACCATCTGGAAGGCCTGCTCGGCACCATGGATCAGCACCAGAAACAACGCGATGCCCGCGAGCAGGAAGTGGCGGCACGCCTCAAGGGTCTGGCCGAGCGTGTGGCGCACATGGAGCAGGAAGCCCTGGGCTTTCGCGAACACCTGGAAGAACAGCGGCAGAAAGCCCTGATCGATCCGCTGACCGGCCTGCCCAACCGCGCCGCCTGGAGCGAACGCTTGGAACACGAGATCAAGCAGTGGCAGCAACACGGCAACACCTTGAGTCTGGCGATGCTCGACCTCGATCATTTCAAGCGCATCAACGACAACTACGGCCATCTGGCCGGCGACAAGGTGCTGAAGATCATCGCCATAGTGCTGCGCAAACGCCTGCGCGCAGCGGATTTCATTGCCCGTTTTGGTGGTGAGGAATTCGTTCTGCTGCTGCCGGCGACCACGCCTGCGGTGGGCGCCAAACTGCTGGAGACCCTGCGCGCGGCGATCGAAGCCTGCCCGTTTCACTTCAAGGGCGAACGGGTGACGATCACCATCTCCATGGGCCTGGCGTCGTTCAGGATGGGAGAACACAGCGATCTGGTGCTCAAAAGAGCCGATCAGGCGTTGTACCGCGCAAAAAACGGCGGGCGCAACCGGGTCGAGCTGGGCTGAGCAATTGTTCCATTTTGTTTAATTCAGCCCGCCGGCCGTCGAGACCCAAGGCAGTACGTTACACTGTTGCATTACTGTCTTGCGTGTACTGCCTTCTGCCATGAAATTTTTTGCCCTCCTCGCGTCGCTGCTCGTTCTGGCCGGTTGTGCCAGCGGCCCGCGTTACGACACCAGCCATCCTTCGGCCAATCACGACAGCCGCGTGCAGTTCGTGATCGTGCATTACACCTCGGCGTCCCTCGCGCGTTCGCTGCAACTGCTGACCCACGGCGAAGTCAGCAGCCACTACCTGATCGGCGACGACAAGGGCGGCACCATCTACAAGCTGATGGATGAAAACCAGCGCGCCTGGCACGCCGGGGAAAGCCAATGGCAGGGCCGCACCTGGCTCAACTCCAGCTCGATCGGTATCGAGATCGTCAATCCGGGCTTCAAGGACACGCCGACCGGGCGCCTGTGGTTCCCTTATAGCGAAGCGCAGATTCAGTCGCTGATTGTTCTGCTCAAGGACATCAGTCAGCGCCAGGGCATCAGCCCGCGCCATATCATCGGCCACAGCGACATCGCGCCCCTGCGCAAACTCGACCCCGGCCCACTGTTCCCATGGAAACGTCTGGCCGCTGAAGGCTTGGGCGTATGGCCTAATGAACAAGCGGTGGCGCGGCAGCAGGTACAGTTCAACGCCGAACTGCCGAGCATTAGCTGGTTCCAGGAACAACTGGCGCGCGTCGGTTACGACACTCCGCAAACCGGCGAGCTGGATGTGGCGACGCGCCACGTGCTCGCAGCGTTCCAGATGCACTTCCGCCCTTCCCGTTTCGACGGTTTGCCGGACGCGCAAACAGCCGCGTTGTTACTGGTACTCAATCAGACAAAATAATGACGCCCGCCCGACGGTCAGGGCGAAATCGAAATCAGCAGCTATAACTCATTGGTAATTCTTCGGATATTCCATGATGGTTGCTACCCGAGCGACGCTGCGTAGCTGGTTTTATCGCCCGTGGTTTTTGGCGATGATCGCGGCTGTCCTCAGTGCAAGCCTGCTGATCGCCGGCGGAATGTTCGTCGCCATGCGCCAGATCGAGCAGAACGAAAGCCAGGAGATGAACGCCCAGGGCGAGCGTTTTCTGGCTCGCCTCGAGCAACTGTTCGGGCAGTTGCGCGAAAGTCTCGACGACCTCCAGGCGCAGCCGTTGCGCAGTTGCGATGAGGAAATGATCGCCACCCTGCAACAGGTCACGTTCAACTATCGCTTCGTCTATGAAGCGGCCTACATGGACGGCTCGCGGATCTGCTCCAACCGCCCCCGGCAGGAGGGACTGTCGGTCGTCCGCGCGCCGGACATCAAGGGCCCGACTTACAGCTACTGGCTCAACACCACCACCGAACCCGATGAAAACCGCGCGGCGCTGATGCTCGGGCGCGGCAACTTCCGTGTGGCGACATCGCGCGGGCATTTGACCGACATGGTCGACCTGCCACCGGACAGCAGCCTGCTGGTGGTACTCGATCATGGCAGGCGAGCGATTCCGGTACTCGGCACCGCACAGACTTGGCCACCGAGCGAAACCTGGCCACCGAAGAGCCGCGAAGCCCTGCAAGTCACCCAGTCACGGCTGATCTACCGCATGCCAACCAACAATCCGGAATACCAATTGGTGCTGATCACTCCGCGCAGTGGCATGCACATTCCCACCGTCTGGTGGTGGATGGTGCCGGCCTGCCTGCTGCTGGGGGCGTTTGCCGGTTTCTTCGTGTTTCTGCTGGTGCGCCAGCGCCAGTCACTGGACGCCGAACTCCAGGGCGCGATACGACGGGGCGAGTTGCAAGTGCTGTATCAACCGATATTCGACCTCGACAGCCGCAATTGCGTGGGCGCCGAAGCCCTGCTGCGCTGGCGCCGCCCGGACGGCACCCTGACCAGCCCCGACCTGTTCATTCCATTGGCGGAAAACACCGGGCAGATTCGGCAGATGACCGATTTCGTCCTGCAGCGGCTGCTGGAACAACTGGGACCAGTGCTGCGCGCCAATCCGCAGCTGTACATCTCGGTCAACCTCGCAGCATGCGACGTAATGGTGCCGCGCATCGGCCAGGTCATGGCCAGGCTGTTGACCCTGCACCGGGTTGCGGCGCGGCAGATCGCCTTCGAAGTCACCGAGCGCGGGCTGATCGATGTGGTGGTGGCGCGGGAGAACCTGCAAGCCTTGCGCGATGTCGGCCATCAAGTGTTGATCGACGATTTCGGTACCGGTTATTGCAGCCTCGCCTACCTGCAAACGTTGCCGGTGGACTGCCTGAAAATCGACAAGGCCTTCATCGACGCACTCGGTCATGACGCGGCCAGCAGTGGCGTTGCTCCGCACATCATTCACATGGCGCAGGCACTGGATCTGAAGGTGATTGCCGAGGGCATCGAGCACGAAGCGCAAGCCGTGTTTCTCAGCAGCGAGGGGGTCAAGTTCGGTCAGGGCTGGCTGTTCGCCCAGGCCTTGAGTGCGGTGCAGTTCATTGAACTGATCACCCGTGGACGGCGCCTTGCCGGACGCCGGCTGGATGACGAAGCCTAGACCGCCAGCGCCATGTAGAACTGCGTGCCCTGCCCCGGCCGCGAATAGACGCCCATGCGCCCGCCATGCAACTGCACAATTTCCTTGCACAAAGCTAAACCGAGCCCGGCGCCGCCCTTCTTGCGCCCGACCTGCACGAACGGTTCGAAAATCCGCCCTTGCTGCCCGTAGGCAATGCCTTCTCCGTTGTCTTCGACGCTGATAATCACCCGCTCGCCATGTCGGCGCGCTTGCAGGCGGATCTGCCCGTCGCGGGCAGTGTGGCGCAGAGCATTATCGATCAGGTTATCCAGTACCCGGTCCAGTTGCGCCTGATCGGCCTGCAGGCGCGGCAACGGCCCCTGCACTTCGACGTTCAAGGCAATGCCTTTGGCCGCCGCCGCATCCGCAAAGCGCGATTGCGCCTGCGCCAGCAAGTCTTCGATGGAGCACGGCGCCAGGGTGAGTTTCTGTAAACCGTTCTGATAACGCGAGAAATTGAGCAAGTCGTTGATCAACTGCATCAGGCGCTGCATCTCTTCGTTGACCGTGTCGAGCAGGTCCGCCTCGCGTGACTCCGGGGGAAACTTCGCCCGCTCGCGAAACAGCCCGAACGCCATGTGCATGCCGGTGACCGGCGTGCGCAGCTCATGGGAGGCACGCAGCACAAACTCGCTGCGTACGCGCTCGAAGGCGCGCTGCTCGGTGACGTCATGCAGCACCATCACCGCGCCAAGAATATGCCCCTGGGTGTGGCTGACCGGCGTCAGGCTGTAAGTCAGCAGACGTGATTCGCCATCGACCTCGATGCTCAAATCTTCCGGAGCACGCTCAAGGGTGCCACCGCGCAGCACCAGTTGCAGTTGCGCGTCGAGTTCCGGGCGCTCAAGCGCGCTGCCGAGACCCTGACCAAGACGGTCACTGTCCCAGCCCAACTGGCGCTGGGCCACTGGATTGAGGTGCTCCAGATGCCCTTCGCGGTCAATCATCAGCAAGCCATCGTCGATGCTGTCGAGCACCGCTTGCAAGCGTTGCTGACCGGCCAGCAGCTCGTCGACGTTGGTCGCCTGATGCTCGCGCAGCGCCTCGGCCATCAGCCCGAAGCGCTTGGTCAGTTGGTTCATTTCCATCGCCGAGGAAATCGGCAGCGTCACCTCGAAATTGCCTTGGCCGATGTTGTCCGCCGCTTGCGCCAACGCCTCGATCGGCGCGCCGAAACGCCGGGCAATCGCATGCGCGGTGACAAAGCCGATGATCAGCACCGCCAGTCCCACCAACCCTAGCAGGCCGGAGACCAGCAGCGCCCTTTCCCGGGCGTCATGCTGCACGGCGTTGATGTTGTCCAGCGCGTGCTTGTGCTCGGCAATCAAACCATTGCGCAAGATGTTGAAGCGTTCTCTGAGGTCGCTGTTGCCGCTGAGCACATTGCCCGGATTACGCGACAGCTCGAACGCCTGGAGAAAACTCAGATAGTCGGCCTTGGCCTGGGTAAACCCGTACTGGCGGCCATCGCCGTCGGCCTCCTGCGAAATGCCTTCATCCAGCAATTGCAGGTAATGCTGCTTTGACGCTTCGAACGCGGCTGGATCGGGTTTTTCGGCCAGCATCAGCACCAACTGGTCGCCGAGGGTCTGGCGCAATTTGAGCCCTAGGTCGAGGGTCACGAAGTTGCTGCGGATCGTTGCTTCCTGAGTACCGGCCATCTGCATCACGCTGACCAGCCCGAGCAACAGCCCGAGCAAGGCGACCGTGATCAGCGCAGAAATGCTCAGGAACAAGCGAGTGCGCAACTTCATCGCCAGCTTCATCGTCGGGCGCTCACAGGTTGTACTGCTTGCGCTTGCGATACAGGGTCGACGCGTCGATGCCCAGGGTTTTCGCCGCCTGATCCAGCGTGCCTGCCGTCGCCAGCACCGCGCCGATGTGGGCTTTTTCCAGTTCATCGAGGCTCAGCGCGGCGCCGACTCGAGGTGCGTTGTTCGCCGGCTGCTCGGCCATGCCGAGGTGGCTGATTTCCACGCGTTCCTGCGGGCAGATAATGCTCGCCCGCTCCACCACGTTGCGCAGCTCACGAATATTGCCCGGCCAGCGATAACCCAGCAGCGCTTCGCGCGCCTCGTCACTGAAGCCCCGAGCCGGGCGTGCGTACTCTTTTACGAAGCGCGCGAGGAAGCGGTCCGCCAGGGTCAGGATGTCCTCGGCACGTTCGCGCAATGGCGGCAGATGCAGGGTGATCACGTTGAGGCGATACAGCAGGTCTTCACGGAAGCGCCCGTCGCGCACCATGTCTTCGAGATTAAGGTTGGTCGCGGCGAGAATCCGCACATCGGCACGACGGGTCACTGGATCCCCTACCCGCTCGTATTCCTTGTCCTGAATGAAACGCAGCAACTTGGGTTGCAATGTAAGTGGAAAATCGCCGATCTCGTCGAGAAACAGCGTGCCGCCGTCCGCCTGATTGACCCGACCCAAAGTGCTCTCACTGGCGCCGGTAAACGCACCACGACTGTGGCCGAACAGCTCGCTTTCCATGAGCTCGGCGGTCAACGACGGGCAGTTGATGGTCACGCAGGATTTCTTCTCGCGCTTGCTCCAACCATGAATGGCCCGGGCCAGTTCCCCTTTACCCGTGCCGGATTCGCCAAGGATAAGAATGTTGGCGTCGGTACCGGCGACCTGCCGCGCAGTTTCCAGCACCACTTTCATCGCCGGGCTGTGAGAGTCGAGGCCGTCCTTGGGTTTGCGGATCTCGCCTTCGAGGGCTTCCAGACGCGCCGAGAGCTGGCGCACTTCCAGCTGCTTGGCGGTAGCCAGACGCAACTGGTCAGGGCTGCACGGTTTGACCAGATAGTCGGCGGCGCCCGCCTGGATCGCGTCCACCGCGGTATCGACCGCCGAATGCGCGGTGACAATCACCACCCGCATCCATGGCGCCTGAACGCGCATCTGCGCCAGTACATCGAGACCGTTGTCTTCACCCAGACGCAAATCAAGGAAGCACAGGTCGAATACCTGGCGTTGCAACAGTGCATCAGCCTGAGCCGCGCTGTTGGCGGTGGCCACCGTATAACCTTCGTCTTCGAGGCAGTAACGAAAGGTTCGCAGGATGGCGGACTCGTCGTCCACCAGCAGAATGCGGCCTTGATGCTCAGTGGCAGATTCCATTTTTCCTACGCTCCATAGTGATTGATCTTGGGTTAGTCCCGGAAAAATCGGGCAAGTTGCATGGTTGATTCTGAACGATGCGAGCCATGGGAGGGTAGCTCTCTCCTGCCTTGACGGCCAATCCGTTGATTTTGTTGAGTTTTTAAACAATCACCGATTTACAGAGGGTTCCCTGCGTACTTTTCTGACATCCGCGACGTGCTCTCAATTCCATAAGAATGAAATCTCCTACGAAATAATCATGCATTTCGCACGACCGTAGATGACCCATCGTGCAGGATGCGTCCGTCGCTGAATTTCACTCACTCACAAACCATTGATTTTATTGAATATTTTTCAAATAAAAAACTGGCATGCAGCCTGCAATACCTCATTCAGCCCGGGCAGATTCCACTGCCCCAACCGAATAAGAGTGAGGAACCCAGGATGACTCGCCAACGTGCCGCCCAAGTGCGTATCTCGCCACTGCATATCCAGCAAGGCCTGTTTGGCGTACTTGCGCTGTTGATCACCCTGATCGCCTGCCAGCAATACCTGAGCTGGGAAAACAGCCAGAAGCCTGAGCCGCTGATCTCGATTCAACACAGCACGCAGACGCACTTCAGCGCCGTCAGCAGCAGTCAGGCCGAAAGCGCCTCGATGCGCATGATGGATGTCGATCAGCCACAGCCGCTGGATCAACAGCCACGTGAAGAGCGCTGGGTTTTCTGACGAACCGAAGAATTCAGGCGCATCGCGCCGGAACACGCAATATCCCTAAATAGAGAAGTAAGGAGAATCACCATGTTGAGCTGGGCAATTACATTCTTGATCATTGCCATCATCGCCGCCGTACTGGGCTTCGGTGGTATCGCGGGCACCGCCACGGGTATCGCCAAGATTCTCTTTGTCGTGTTCCTGGTGATGTTCATCGCTTCCTTCTTCTTTGGCCGTCGCGGCCGAGGTTAACGATGATTGCTTTGAAGACACTGGCAGCCGCCCTGCTTATGGGCGGTAGTGCCATGGCGATGGCGGCCAATGATGGCCAGGCGCGGGTCAACGAGCTGCTCAGCTCCGACCCGCAATACCGCAAAACCTGGCAAGGCGTTGTGAAGCACGAAGAACGCCTGCCGGAATGGGTGATGAATCTGTCCGGCACGCCAGACCAGCAGATGAATGCCGTGACTGAAGACGGCGACAAGTACCTGGTCGGCCCGCTCTGTGAATCCGCAGACAAGTGCCTCAACCACCGCTTGATCGTGGCCTTCAGCTTCGACAAGAAAGATGCATATGCCATGCTCGTCGATGTGCCCGAAGGACTGCCGGCCGACAAGTCGCCAACGCGACATGCCACCTACCGCTTCCTCGGCAAACCGGATGAAGGTATGCAGAACCTGCTGATGGAAACGCTGAAGAAAGATCCGAAGTGGTATTGATTCGAACATGAGGGCAGCGCCCCGCTGCCCTTTATTGCGCCTACCCGAGGAAGGCTGGCGCATGACCAAGGGGCCGGGACGTTCTGACTGTTGCAGGGTCGGAGTGACCTACGGGTACAGGGAGTGCCTGCGCGAGGGCCGGGTCAGGGTAAAAGCTGCGACGCAGGTTCGCCGACCCTCAGTGGTTCGACGGACTTGCGCTGAGCTTTATCCGATGCAAAAACATTGATCCAGAGCGTCCTGCTCATCTTTTTATGCCTCACACTGCGCGCGAAAACATTACGCGGTGTTTCCTGGCGACCGTATATCGAGAAAGAGTCCCTTTAAACAGTGGGACATCTAGTCTGCAAACGTAGGCTTTTTCTTAAGATTTCCGTCGAAATTTCTCGTTTAAAAAATAACCAATCTACGCTGCAATGGCCGGTTCACGGCACTTATGCCGGCTGAAATGTCGTAATCGAACCGGTTGGGACGCCAGTTTCAATTAAAAAAGCTCATGCCGATTCGGCATAGGGTAGGCGTTTACGGCATTAGACGGCGCAACCTTGCATCGGAATAGTTGCGCCTTTTTTCGCCTGCCGAAGAGCCGTAAATACGCGCTTCGGGGCACCTTATACGGAGGCAGATGCACAGACTTTTCCGCTGACAGAGCGTTCCAGTTCCTGCATGTGCCTGAGTCAAACGCAAGTAAGGGTAAAGATAATGAAGAAGGCAAAACTCAGCCTCGCCTGGCAGATCCTCATAGGTCTGGTTTTAGGGATTGCAATTGGTGCGTTGCTCAACCACTTCAGTGCCGAGAAAGCCTGGTGGATCAGCAACGTCCTGCAACCGGCAGGCGATATCTTTATCCGTCTGATCAAGATGATCGTGATCCCGATCGTCATCTCCTCCCTGATCGTCGGCATTGCCGGCGTGGGCGACGCCAAGAAACTCGGGCGTATCGGTCTGAAGACCATCATCTACTTCGAAATCGTCACCACCATCGCGATCATCGTCGGCCTGCTACTGGCCAACCTGTTCCACCCGGGCGCCGGCATCGACATGAGCACCCTGGGCACGGTGGATATCTCCAAGTACCAGGCGACCGCCGCCGAAGTGCAGCATGAACACGCGTTCATCGAGACCATCCTCAACCTGATCCCGTCGAACATCTTCGCGGCCATGGCCCGCGGCGAAATGCTGCCGATCATCTTCTTCTCCGTGCTGTTCGGTCTCGGTCTGTCGAGCCTGCAGTCGGACCTGCGCGAGCCGCTGGTGAAGATGTTCCAGGGCGTCTCGGAAAGCATGTTCAAAGTCACCCACATGATCATGAACTACGCGCCGATCGGCGTGTTCGCCCTGATCGCGGTGACCGTGGCCAACTTCGGCTTCGCCTCGCTGCTGCCGCTGGCCAAACTGGTGATCCTGGTTTACGTCGCCATCGCCTTCTTCGCCTTCGTGGTGCTGGGCCTGATCGCCAAGCTGTTCGGCTTCTCGGTGATCAAGCTGATGCGCATCTTCAAGGATGAGCTGGTCCTGGCTTACTCCACCGCCTCCTCGGAAACCGTACTGCCACGGGTGATCGAGAAGATGGAAGCCTACGGCGCACCGAAAGCCATCTGCAGCTTCGTGGTACCGACCGGCTATTCGTTCAACCTCGACGGTTCGACCCTGTACCAGTCGATCGCAGCAATCTTCATTGCCCAGCTGTACGGGATTGACCTGTCGATCAGCCAACAACTGCTGCTGGTGCTGACCCTGATGGTCACCTCCAAAGGCATCGCCGGCGTACCGGGCGTGTCCTTCGTGGTGCTGCTGGCGACGCTGGGCAGTGTGGGTATCCCGCTGGAAGGCCTGGCGTTCATCGCCGGTGTCGACCGCATCATGGACATGGCGCGTACCGCACTGAACGTGATCGGCAACGCCTTGGCAGTGCTGGTTATCGCGCGCTGGGAAGGCATGTACGACGACGCCAAAGGCGAGCGCTACTGGAACTCCCTGCCGCACTGGCGCAGCAAGGAAAAACTGCCGGCTGGCGAGATCTCCAAGAACTGATAGCTGAAACCTGTGGAGATCGGCTTTTTTGTGGGAGCGAGCCTGCTCGCGAAGGCGGTATGTCATTAAGCATTGATGGACTGACAGGACGCTTTCGCGAGCAGGCTCGCTCCCACAGGGGATTTGAGCCAAGCCACAAATGAGGCACACACGAACCCCGGAGCAATCCGGGGTTTGTCGTTTCTGGCGACCCCGCTATCATTCGCCGCATCTTCCGGGGGATTTGACTGATGCTTAATGGCCTGTGGCTTGGCTTCTTCGTCGTGGCGGCAATATCTGCGCTGGTGCAGTGGCTGGTCGGTGGCAACGCCGGGATTTTCGCGGCGATGGTGGAAAGCATTTTCGCCATGGCCAAACTCTCGGTCGAGGTCATGGTGTTGCTGTTCGGCACGCTGACCCTGTGGCTGGGCTTCCTGCGCATCGCCGAGAAGGCCGGGATCGTCGAATGGCTGGCGAAAGTGCTGGGCCCGCTGTTCCTGCGGCTGATGCCGGAAGTTCCGGCCGGGCACCCGGCGCTCGGTCTGATTACCCTGAACTTCGCCGCCAACGGCCTGGGCCTGGACAACGCCGCCACGCCGATCGGTCTCAAGGCCATGAAGGCGCTGCAGGAGCTCAACCCCAGCGCGACCATCGCCAGCAACGCGCAAATCCTGTTCCTGGTGCTCAACGCCTCGTCGCTGACCCTGTTGCCGGTGACAATCTTCATGTACCGCGCCCAGCAAGGCGCACCAGATCCGACCCTGGTGTTTCTGCCGATCCTGTTGGCGACCAGTTGCTCGACCATCGTCGGCTTCCTCTCGGTGGCGTTCATGCAGCGCCTGCGCATCTGGGACCCGGTGGTGCTGGCCTATCTGATTCCCGGCGCACTGATCCTCGGCGGCTTCATGGCGCTGCTGGCGACGATGTCGGCCACGGCGCTGGCCGGGCTGTCGTCGATCCTTGGCAACCTGACGCTGTTCGGCCTGATCATGCTGTTCCTGGTGATCGGCGCGTTACGCAAGGTCAAGGTCTACGAAGCGTTCGTCGAGGGCGCGAAGGAGGGCTTCGACGTCGCCAAGAACCTGCTGCCGTATCTGGTGGCGATGCTCTGCG
The DNA here is from genome assembly GCF_030209055.1 of Pseudomonas sp. lyk4-TYG-107. Lineage (NCBI taxonomy): Bacteria > Pseudomonadati > Pseudomonadota > Gammaproteobacteria > Pseudomonadales > Pseudomonadaceae > Pseudomonas > Pseudomonas sp. lyk4-TYG-107. The sequence goes on along the minus strand of NZ_JARVST010000006.1, from coordinate 337,769 downwards.
CGATTGGCGTGCTGCGTGCCTCGGGCGCGCTGGACTTTGGTCTGGATGGCATTCGGCATCTGGTGCAGTGGGCCGGGTGGGATACGCGTTTTGTCGATGCGTTGCCGACGGCGATGGTCAAACCGTTTTCCGGCAGCGCCGCACGGGCGATGCTGATCGAGACCATGAAGACCTCCGGCGTCGACAGCTTCCCGTCACTGGTGGCGGCGACAATTCAGGGCAGCACCGAGACCACGTTCTATGTACTGGCGGTGTATTTCGGTGCGGTGGGGATTCAGCGCGCAAGGCACGCCGTTGGATGCGCGCTGCTGGCTGAATTGGCCGGCGTACTCGGCGCCATCGGCGTTTGCTACTGGTTCTTCGGTTAACCACGAATCCCCATTGTGGGAGCGGGCTTGCTCGCGAAGGCGGCGGGTCAGTCGACCTGTATATTGACTGACACACCGCCTTCGCGAGCAAGCCCGCTCCCACAGGGGTTATGTATAAGGTTTAAGGTCTGGGTTGTTGGGTGAATTGCTGGCCTTGCTGAACAGCCCAGGCGACAACCTTGGCCGTCAGCCGATCACTGGCCTGTCCAAACCCCGCGACCACCGCCGGCACCTGTACATCATTCAATGGCTGGCGCTCTTCGAAGCGGCGGCTGGCGAGAATCTTCTGGTCATAGCCGCGCACCAGCAGCGCATCGACGCGCACCACAACGCTGGCCTGATTGCCCTGATACTCGGTCTGAAACGCCTGCAAGCTGCCGCCCAGTTCCAGATCCGCAGCGAAGTTGCTGTCATCGGTACTGAGCAGCGTCACCCGACCATCGCGGGCAAAGCCATCGAGCAGCCGATTACGCACCAGCACCGGCGCCGGATCGCTCCAGCGCGAAGCCTTGTAGCTGCTGATCACGTCGCCCTGTGGAATCACCGCGATGTTCGGCCGGTTCAGCGCTTCGCTGGCCTGCAACTTGTTCAGGCGCAGCGACCAGTGCTGGGTCGCCGCTGAACTGGACGAGGCGGGTGCTTGCGTGGCGGGCAGGCGATAGACATCCGACGGCTCGGCCTTGGGCAGGATCGAGCACGCCGAGAGCAGAATGAAACTGGCGAGGAGGGCGAAGTGAGTCAGCTTCATGGGGTGAATTCCTTGTTCTTGTCACTGCCCAGCAGGTAGCCGCTGGGGTTGGCCTCAAGGCGTTGCGAAATGCCGCGCAGCGAAGTCAGGGTTTCGCGCAGTTCGCGGATCGCCGGTGCCAGGCCATTGAGGCCCTGCATTCCGTTGTCGAGCGAGTTCTGGTTCTTGCTCAGCAGGCCGTTGATGGTGGCGCTGCTTTGCTCCAGCGACTTCATCGCCTGCTCGGCACTGCCCAGCGCCTGCTTGCCCTGATCGTTGAGCAGGCCGTTGGCGTTGCGCATCAGCGCCGAAGTTTGCTCGAGCATGCTGCCGGCCTGCTTGCCGACGCTCGCCAGTTGCTGCATGGCCTGACGCAGGTCGCCGCGCTGATCGTTGATCGAACCGGTGGTCTGCTCCAGATGCGCCAGCGTGTTGCTGACGCGCTCGACGTTCTCCGGGGAGAACATCTGGTTGGCGTTGCTCAGCAGCGCGGTGATGCCGGTCATCAGGTCGTTGCTGTCGTTGAGCAGGCGGGAAATGGGCGAGGGCGCCGCGACAATGGTCGGCAGCTCGCCGTCATGCCCACGCAGCTTCGGACTCTCCGGAGTGCCGCCGCTGAGCTGGATGATCGAAGTCCCGGTGATCCCGGCCAAAGCCAGTTTGGCCTGGGTGTCTTCCTTGACCGGGGTGTCCCCGCCCAGACGAATCCGCGCCAGCACCCGGCGTGGGTCTTTCGGGTCGAGACGCAGGTTGACCACATCACCGACCTTGATCCCGCTGTACTGCACCGGGCTGCCCTTGGACAGGCCGCTGACCGCCTCGTTGAAGACCACTTCATAATCCTTGAACTCGCTGTCGACGCTGGACTTGGCCAGCCACAGGCCGAAGAGCAGGGCGCCTGCCACGACAATCACTGAGAACAGGCCGATCAACACATGATGGGCTCGGGTTTCCATGTCAGACCTCGTTGAGCAATTTGGCGGCGTCCAGCGCCGAGCGGCCACGCGGGCCGTGGAAGTATTCGTGAATCCACGCGTCGTCGGTTTCCGAAACCACATCGATAGGGCCGGCCACCAGCACTTTCTTCTGCGCCAGCACCGCCACACGGTCGGTGATGGTGTAGAGCGTGTCGAGGTCGTGGGTCACCAGAAACACGCTCAGGCCCAGCGCATCGCGCAAGGTCAGGATCAGTTGATCGAACTGCGCCGCGCCAATCGGATCGAGGCCGGCGGTGGGTTCGTCGAGAAACAGGATGTCCGGATCCAGCGCAAGGGCCCGCGCCAGCGCAGCGCGCTTGATCATCCCGCCGGACAGCGAAGCCGGGTATTTGTCCGCCGCCGACAGCGGCAGCCCGGCCAGCGCCAGCTTCACCGCCGCCAGATGCTCGGCGTCGTTGCGGCTCAGGCCGGCGTGTTCGATCAGCGGCAGAGCGACGTTTTCGGTGACGGTCAGCGAGGAAAACAGCGCGCCTTTCTGGAACAGCACGCCGAAACGCCGCTCGACCAGCGAACGCTCATGCTCGGACAGGCTCGGCAGGTTTTGCCCGAACACCTTCACGTTGCCTTCGCTGGGCCGGCGCAGGCCAACAATGCTGCGCAACAGCACCGATTTACCGCTGCCGGAGCCGCCGACCACGGCGAGGATTTCGCCCTTGTACAAATCCAGATCGAGATTCTCGTGCACGCTCTGGCTGCCAAAGCGATTGCACAGGCCACGGACTTCGATCACCGCCTCCGAGGGCGCGCGGGGTAGACGACTCACCAGCCCATCTCCATGAAGAACAGCGCAGCCACCGCATCGAGCACGATCACCACGAAAATCGACTGCACCACGGCTGACGTGGTGTGCGCACCGACCGATTCGGCGCTGCCGCTGACCTTGAAGCCTTCCAGGCAACCGATCGTGGCGATCAGGAAGGCAAAGATCGGCGCTTTCACCAGGCCGACCAGAAAGTGCTGAATACCGATGTCGCTCTGCAGCAGCGAGAGAAACATCGCCGGCGAAATCCCCAGCGACACCGCGCACACCACGCCACCGCCGATGATCCCGCAGAGCATCGCCAGAAACGTCAGCATCGGCAGCGCCACCAGCATCGCCAACACGCGCGGCACCACCAGCAGCTCCATCGGGTCGAGGCCGAGGGTGCGGATCGCGTCGATCTCCTCGTTGGCCTTCATCGAACCGATCTGCGCGGTGAACGCGCTGGCGGTGCGCCCGGCCATCAGGATCGCCGTGAGCAACACGCCGAACTCACGCAGGAAAGAGAAGCCCACCAGGTCCACGGTAAAGATCGTCGCGCCGAAACTGGCCAGCACCGTGGCGCCGAGAAATGCCACCACCGCGCCGACCAGAAAAGTCAGCAGCGCCACGATCGGCGCGGCGTCGAGGCCGGTCTGTTCGATGTGGGCGACGACGGGGGTGATGCGCCAGCGCTTGGGGCGCAACAGGTTGCGGGCGATGGTTTCGAGGATCAGGCCGATGAAACCCAGCACTTGCAGGGTGTCCTGCCAGACCGTTTCCACGGCGCGCCCGATGCGGGTCAGCAGTTGCACGCTGACACTGACTTCCGGCTCTTTGACCGGCACACAGAAATCAGTCAGCGAGCGATACACAGTCTGCAGCAGCGCGCGGTCAGCCTGGGAAATCGTGCAGTCGGGGTGTTCGGCGGATTTGCCCAGACGCTCGGAACCGAGCAGCTCCACCAGCAACGAAGCGCCAGCGGTGTCGAGCGCACCGAGGCTGTTGAGGTCGACCACGGTATTGGCGTCGTACTGGCCGGTCAGTTTTTCGGTCAGGTGCTTGAGGTCGGCGTAATGGGCAAGCGTCCAGTCCCCGGAAACCCGCAGGCGGGCAGGGCTGATTGACGTGTCCAGTTGGGCATTACCGCTCATTGAGCTGCTGATCATAAGCTCCGTGCTTGTCCGGCTATTAAGCGAACTAACGTAATAGCACGAACCGGATTACTTTTCTTTGATCGCTGTGCTGTCTGTCACTTCGAAACGCAGCACGCCGATCACCTGACCGTCTTCAGTCAGCACCCGCACCTGCCACTTGCCCACCGGGTTGCCGGGGAAGTTCTGCTTGTGCGTCCACGCCCGATAACCTTCCTTGCGCCCGCCGTGGATATCGAGAGCGATGCGGTCGACCTCTTTGCCGTCGAACTGCCACACGTGGTAGATCCGCTCATCCAGCCCGCGCGGCGCGTTGATCGCGGTGTAGGCGTAGAGACCGCCGTTGCGGATCTGCTCGGCGCTGACCTGTTCGAGGCTGTCGCCCGGGGTGCGATCCTGCAACTGGGTGCTGATCGCCACGTCGGTCATCCACAGCGTCGCCGGCGGCACCCACGAGCGCAGCGTCCAGCCGACCGCGCCAATGCCGAAGGTGATGCACAGAATGGCCAGCGCGTTGCGCACGGTGCGGATCGGGAAGATCGACGCCAGACTCGGGAACGACAACACCACCGCCGTGCCCAGTGCCCATTTGAAACTTTGCGCGGTGGTCAGGTGCATGATCACCGGCAGCGCGGTGAGCAGGGCGGCGAACAGGGTCAGGGTGTGCAACGCGAGAAAAGCCCAGCGCCGTGGCGCCAGCCATTTGTAATAGAGCGGATCGACAATCGAGATCAGCGCGGCGATGCACAGCAGGCCGGTGAAGATCAGTTGACCGCTGTTCCAGGTGGTGGTGATGAAGAAGAACGGCAGGACGAAAAACAGGCTTTCCTGATGGATCATCTGCGTCGCGTAACGCAGCAGCGGCTGGGGGATCTCCCGCTTGAAGATGCGCGTGAACAGGCCGGTCAGGGTGTTCTCCAGCATCAGCCAGATCCAGCTCAGCAGCATGATGATGGTGATCCAGCTCGCCAGTCCCTGCTGGCGATCGACCAGAATGAAACTGCCGACCCCGGAGATGAAACCGCCAAGCGCAATCACCCCGGGATAGCGCTTCATCAGCTCGAGAATGCGCTGGATCAGGAGGGGGATTTTCTGCATGTTGGCGGTTCACGACTGAGTAGGAAAAAACCTCGACAGAGTACCGTCCGCCGGGCGACGTGGCGAGGCTCCCGGTCAGTAAAATCACCACAGATCCCTGTGGGAGCGGGCTTGCTCGCGAAGGGGCCGTGTCAGTCGACATCATTGCTGAATGACACACCGCATTCGCAAGCAAGCCCACTCCCACAGGTTCAGTGTTTGGCTGGCTTACGACGGTGCAACCGCCAGCCAATCAGCACCAGCAACACCACGCCCAGGCCACCGGCAATCAGCCACAACACTTCATCATCACTGAGCAACGGCTTCTCGATCCGCAGATATCCCGGTTGCAACAGCAACTCGCGCATGGCCTTGTTTGCCGTTTCCAGGGTCACGCCTTGCAGCTCGCGGGCCGGGTTGGCAAAGCGCCCGTCCTCGTAATCGCCCAGCGCGCTCCAGTAGTAATCCGCCATGGCACTGTTGCCCTGTACCGCCCAGGCCTGATGGGCGATGGCGGCTTGTTTGATCCGGGCGAAGGTGTCCGGGTCGAGGCCGTTTTTCAGCAGGTCGGCCTTGAGGTCTTCCAGCACCTGTTGGGCTTCGGCGAGGTCATCGCGATCCACGTCAGCGTTGAGGCTCATGAAGCCGACCCCGCCAAACACTTCACGCTCGGCCCATGGCCCGTAGGACAGGCCGTGATTCAGGCGAATCTGCCGGTACAGCGCCCAGTCGAGGTAGTCCTTGAGGATGTCGAAGGTCTCGTCGTACTGATCGTCGAGCATCGGCTCCGGCACCAGCCAGTGCAACTTGGCGCTGTCGCCGATGAAGCCACGGGTGAGGGTGCGTTCATGGGCGGCGCTGGTGCGGATGTCCGGCAGCTCACGGTGCTCCGCCGGGTCCACCGCTTCAAGCGCGCCCCAGGTGCGTTCCAGATAGGCCGGCAGCAGTTTGTCGAGTTCACCGACGACGATCAGGGTCATGTTGTTCGGCGCGTACCAGGTCTTGCGCACCTTCTCCAGTTGCTTCTGGGTCAGATGGCCGACTTCGGCGCGTTGCGGACATTTCAGGCCCAGTTCCACCGCCAGTTGATTGCTCGCGGTGTGGCCCAGGTCCTGACGGTCGAGGAAACGTTGCAGGCGCGTGTAATGGCCGCCGTCCTCGCGCTCGACCACACGTTTGGCAGCGTTGATCGCGTTGTCGTCGATGCGGGTCTGGGTCAAAAGGTCGAGCAACAGGTCGAGGACCTTGCGCTGATTCTTTGCCGGGGCTTCGATGACGAACGTGGTGTCGGCGTTGCTGGTAAACGCGTTCCACTCACCGCCCAGCGCCTGCATGCGCTCCTCGAGGCCGCCTTCGCCGGTGGCATCGACGCCGCTGAACAGCAGGTGCTCAAGCAGGTGCGGCAGCTCTTTTTCATCGCAGTCGAAATCGTCGAGACCGACGCCCACCACCAGACGAATCGCCACATGCCCGCGCTCGGTGCCGGGCTTGAGCAACAGCTGCAAACCGTTGGGCAGCGCGTAGCCTTCGACCTGAAAGCGATCAACGGCGAAGGCGGGCAGGGAACCGAGCAACAGACAGGCGAACAACAGGCAACGCATAACAGGCTTCCATACGGCTGATTTGGAGATCCGTGTCGCTATTCAGGCCGCTTTCGCGAGCAGGCTCGCTCCCACCTTGAAATTCATTCCCTGTGGGAGCGAGCCTGCTCGCGAATATCTTGCGGCTGAATCAATGTTACTGACTGACCCCAGCCCCATACGTTCAAGGCGAATGCGTAATGTCGGCAATATCATCCGCTTCCAGCGCCCCGGTATCGGCCGTTTCCAGCACCACGTAAGCACTGCTGCAAAACAGCGAATTCAAGCGCTTCATATCCGCAATCAGCTCCAGATGCAGCGAACTGGTTTCCAGACTCTGCACGATCTTACGTTGCAAACGGCTGACATGGGCATGGGCCAGACGCCGTTCCTGTGCACGAAAGCGACGTTTCTCGCGCAACAGCTGACGGGCGCTTTCCTTGTCGCCGCTGAGGAACACTGACAGGCCCAGGCGCAAGTTGGCGATCAGTTGCTGATGCAGCCCGGCCAGATCCTCCAGGCCCTCTTCGGAAAACGACCGACGCTGTGAAGTCTTCTGCTGCTGCACCTTGCGCAGCATGCGTTCGATCAGGTCGCTGGCCAGTTTCAGGTTGATCGCCAATTCGATGGTCTCTGCCCAGCGCCGACTGTCCTGTTCGCCGAGATCCTCGCGGGGCATTTGCGCCAGATACAACTTGATCGCGCTGTACAGCGCTTCGACGTCATCGGTGAGTCGGCGCATTTCCTGGGTGATGGCGGTCTGCTTGCCGCGCAGCACATCGAGCATCGCGTCGAGCATGTTGTCGATCAGGTCGCCCATGCGCAGGGTCTCGCGGGCCGCGTTGGCCAGCGCCAGGCTCGGGGTGACCAGCGCCGTCGCATCGAGATGCCGCGGCTTGGCGGTGCCATTGACCTCCGGGCGCTCCGGCAGCAGCCAGGCACACAGGCGTGCCATCGGCGCGACGCTGGGCAGCAGGATCAGGCAGCGCGCGGTGTTGTAGAGCAAGTGGAAGCCGATGACCATTTCCTGCGGGCTGAAATCCAGACCGTCCATCCAGTGCACCAGCGGGTCAAGCACCGGGATGATCAGCAGCAGGCCGATCAGTTTGTACAGCAGGCTGCCCAGCGCCACTTGCCGCCCGGCGGCGTTCTGCATGCTGGTGCTCATGAACGCCAGCACACCGCTGCCGATGTTGGCGCCGATCACCAGACCGATCGCCACCGGCAGGCTGATCACGCTGGCGCCGGCCAGCGTCGCGGTCAGCAGCACAGCGGCGAGGCTGGAGTAGGAAATCATCGCGAACAACGCGCCGACCAGGGCGTCGAGAAGGATGTCGCCGGTCAGCGAAGCAAAGATCACCTTCACCCCTTGGGCGTGGGTAATCGGCGCGGCAGCTTCGACGATCAGTTGCAGCGCGAGAATGATCAGCCCCAGACCGATGCTGACCCGGCCCATCTGCCCGAGCCGCGTCTGTTTGCGCGACAGAAAGAAAATCACCCCGAGGAAAATCAGCAGCGGCGACAGCCACGACAGGTCGAACGTCAGCACCCGCGCCATCAGCGCGGTACCGACGTCGGCGCCAAGCATGGTCGCCAGCGCCGGGGTCAGCGCCATCAAGCCCTGACCAACGAAGGAGGTGACGAGCATGGCCGTGGCGTTGCTGCTCTGCACCATCGCAGTCACGACGATGCCGGCGACGAACGCGAGCCCGCGTTTGGACATGTTCTGGCCGATCACATGGCGCAGATTGGTGCCGTACACCCGCAGGATGCCGGTTCGGACGATGTGCGTGCCCCAGATCAGCAGGGCCACGGCAGACAGCAAATTGAGCAGGGTGAGCATGCAGACCCCCTGTAGTAGCAGCGCCCCAAAGGGGCAAGTTGACGGTACCGCGCGGTTTCTACGTTTTTGATACTTAAGCTGTAGTTGGCTAACGGACTGGGCGCCAGCATTGCACAGCTAAAGTGCGGATTGAAACAAAAGTGTCATGAAAATGGCTTTATCCACCTGACCTGAAAACCCCGATTCCCCTGTGGGAGCGGGCTTGCTCGCGAAAGCGGTGGGCCAGTCAACATTTCTATCGACTGATACGACGCCTTCGCGAGCAAGCCCGCTCCCACAGGTTTTTGTGTCAGAGCTTGAGGGGATTAAACGCAGCGAACTGGCGGTGAACCGTGTGCTGCACAACCTCGTCCCCCCTGCCTGAATGCACAAACAACTGTGGGAGCGAGCCTGCTCGCGAAAGCGGTGGATCAGCCAACATTGTTGTCGACTGACACTCCGTCTTCGCGAGCAGGCTCGCTCCCACAGGGGTGTTGCGTGATTCAGGACTACCGGGTTATTGCCCCGGAACATCCTTGCGCAGTTTCACCGGATCCTGCTGCTGTTTCTTCCGGGCCATCGCGCCGCGCAGTTTGATGTTGATCGCTTCCACCGCCAGCGAGAACGCCATGGCGAAGTAGACGTAGCCTTTCGGCACATGCACGTCGAACGACTCGGCGATCAGTACGGTACCGACCACCAGCAGGAACGACAGCGCCAGCATCTTCAGCGACGGGTGCTTGTCGATGAACTCGCTGATCTTGCCCGAGGCCGCCATCATCACCAGCACGGCGACGACGATTGCCGCGACCATCACCGGCACATGGGAGACCATGCCGACGGCAGTGATTACCGAGTCCAGCGAGAACACGATGTCGATGATCGCGATCTGAATGATCGTGTAAAGGAAGTTGCCGCCCTTGCCCGAAGGCTCGTCGCCGCTTTCGTCTTCGCCTTCCAGCGCGTGGTACATCTCCTGCGAGCTCTTCCACAGCAAGAACAGGCCACCGAAGAACAGAATCAGGTCGCGACCGGAAATGCCCTGGCCGAACACCACGAACAGGTCGGCGGTGAGGCGCATGACCCAGGTGATCGACAGCAGCAACAGGATCCGCGTGATCATCGCCAGGCCCAGGCCGAAGATCCGCGTGCGTTGCTGCATGTGCTTGGGCATGCGGCTGACCAGGATCGAAATCATGATGATGTTATCGATGCCCAGAACGATTTCCAGGGCGGTCAGGGTAAAGAAGGCAACCCAGATTTCGGGGTTGGTCAGCCAATCCATGTGTATTCCTTTGAGCGAGTGTTAAACCAGGACGCCAGCAAGCAGCTGGCGTCATGGTGAGTGAATGCCGTTACAACGTGCTGAACAGCGGGAACGTCCCCAGCAGCAAGGCGGCCACCAGTATGCACAGGCAGACCAGCACTGCCCACTTCAGGGTGAAACGCTGGTGGTCACCGAACTCGATACCGGCCAGCGCCACCAGCAGGTACGTCGACGGCACCAGCGGGCTGAGCAAGTGGACGGGCTGACCGACGATCGAGGCACGGGCCATTTCCACTGCGGTGATGCCGTAATGGCTGGCCGCTTCGGAGAGCACCGGCAATACGCCGTAGTAGAACGCGTCGTTCGACATGAAGAATGTGAACGGCATGCTCACCAGCGCCGTGATCACCGCCAGGTACGGGCCGAGGAAGTCCGGAATCACTGCCAGCAGACTTTTCGACATGGCGTCGACCATGCCGGTTCCGGACAGGATACCGGTGAAGATACCCGCAGCGAAAATCAGACTGACCACCGACAGCACGCTGCCGGCGTGGGCCGCAACGCGGTCCTTCTGCATTTGCAGGCACGGGTAGTTGACGATCATCGCGATGCTGAACGCCACCATGAACAACACCGGCAGCGGCAACAGGCCGGCGATCAGGGTGCACATCAGCGCCAGGGTCAGCAGGCCGTTGAACCAGATCAGCTTCGGACGGCGGGCATCGGGGAACTGCGACACGCTGATTTCACTGTGATCGATTTCGTCGCCGATCAGGTGCAGCTCGCCCAGACGCGCACGCTCACGTTTGCCGTAGAAGTAGGCAATGATCAGGATCGCCACCACACCGGCAGCCATCGCCGGGATCATCGGCACGAAGATGTCCGACGGGTCGACATGCAGCGCACTGGCGGCACGGGCGGTCGGGCCGCCCCACGGGGTCATGTTCATCACGCCACCGGCGAGGATGATCAGACCGGCCATGATCCGCGGGCTCATGCCGATGCGGCTGTACAGCGGCAGCATGGCGGCCACGCAGATCATGTAAGTGGTCGCGCCGTCACCATCGAGGGAAACGACGAGCGCCAGCACGGCGGTACCGACCGAAACTTTCAACGGGTCGCCCTTGACCAGTTTGAGGATCTTGCGCACGGCCGGGTCGAACAGGCCGGAGTCGATCATCAGGGCGAAGTACAGAATGGCGAACATCAGCATCACGCCGGTCGGCGCAAGCTTGGTAATGCCTTCGAGCATCATCGGGCCGATCTTCGGCGCGAAACCACCGAACAGGGCGAACAGGATCGGGATGATGATCAGGGCGATCAGCGCAGACAGGCGCTTGGTCATGATCAGGAACATGAACGTGATGACCATGGCGAAGCCAAGGAAAGTCAGCATGGGATTACTCCAGGCGTAGCGCGGCTAATTGAGTGAGCGGATCGGAAGGGATCAGCGCAGAACGGGAAGCACGAGACGTACGGGCGGAGTTTCAGCGAGAAGGCGGGCTACAGAGGACATCAGAATCACCATTGTTGTTGTTAATTGGGCCTGACATGCGAGCGATCACACGCGTTGGCCAACCGGTCTGTTGCCGGTAGTGGCGGCGATCCTAATCGGGCAACCTTTCAGCTACCTTTCGCTGACGAAAGCTTCAGGCGAATGGCCAACCGGCTGTCGGATGCGGCTAGAGTCAATCATTTCGGGGACGGGAGGGCAGGGACATGGAAGAAGTGCACAGTGGTGGCTGCCACTGCGGACAGATTCTCTACCAGTTCAGCGGGCCGTTGCACGACATTGCCCACTGCCACTGCTCGATCTGCCGCAAAGTCAGCGGTGGGATTGTCACCACGTGGATCACGGTTCCGGCAGCCAGCTTTCATTGGCTGGCGGGGACGCCTTCGCGCTATGACTCGTCGGACAGTTGCGCGCGGTATTTCTGTCCGCGTTGTGGCGCGCAGCTGGCGCTGGTGACGCAACTCAGTCCCGCGAGCATCGATGTGACCATCGCCACACTGGATCACCCGGAGTTGGCACCAGCCGAGCGGCATATCTGGACCGACAGCCAATTGCCCTGGCTGCATCTGGACGAGCATCTGCCGGGCGAGCCTGAAGAAACGCTTTGATCAGAAAATAGACAGATCCAGCGGCCGCATTGCGCCCATCCAGATCGCATGCTCGGTGTGATCGAGCAAGTCATCGCCGGTATCCGGGTGCAGGAACACCACCAGCCCCTTGCGATTGAGCGCCAACCACGGCAACACCTCACCGATCAGCTCCGGGCCGAAAGCCAACTGGCAGCTCCAGTCTGGATGCGGGCCGACCGGGCGCTCATGGACGCGCCCCATCTTCAGAGGAAACAACTGCGCCGCCTGTTCACACAAAGCGCGCGCCTGATCAATTGAGTCAGCGTCGAAATAGACGTGGGCGTGATAGCCATTGATTGCGTGCATCTGAAAGCCTCTGAATCGGTTCGAACCCTCGGCGCAGGCTGCGTGTCACACGCCATACGAGGGACAACAAAAAGGAATCAGCCATGAAAAATGCCGAAACCCCGACGGTGAAAGTGGTGCTCTATGGTGCCATGGCCAGCCTGGGCGGTGCGTTGATGGCTGAATTGCTGCGACGGCAGCACGAAGTCATCGCGATTCTCGACGATTTGAACGTACTCGCACCACGTCCGGGCCTGCGCACCAAAAGCGGCGATCTGTTCGATGCCGAACGGGTCAACCAAAGCGTAGCCGGCAGCTCGGCAGTGATCTGTCTGCTGGACGCACCGGGCCTGCCTTTCAGCAGCGACCATGTAGAAAGATCCGTAGTGCTTGGGCCGGTGGAACAGGTTTTAGCAGTCGATGCGTTGGTCGACGGCTTGCAAGCGGCCAACGTGTCACGGTTGTTCCTGGTGGGGAATTTTGCCGTGCTCGACGAGCCAGATCTGGACGACGGGCTGCAACGCCACGCCGCCGAAGAAATCCGCGAAGCCCTGCAAAGCAGCCCGCTGCAGTGGACACTGGTGAATGCTCCGCACGGGGTGGTGGGGCTGACCATTGAGCATTTCAGTCAAGTGGGCGGCAATCTGGAGCCGGGGCTGGCGGAGCCGCTGGAACGGCTGAACCGGGTCGCGGTGGGGATTGCCGATGAGCTGCGGTTGAATCTGCATGTGGGGCAGCATGTGAATTTTGTGGCGACGTCGGGTACGTAAAAGATCGCAGCCTGCGGCAGCTCCTACAGGGAGTTGTTTTTGATGTTCAAACCGCAATCGACGGCAATGCCACTCCGGCGAGGGACTCGGCACTGCTCGCCTGCTCGGCCATCAACCAGTCGACAAACTGTTGAATCAACGCCCCCCGGCGTTTGCGTTGCGGCAACACCACGTAATAACCCAGGCGCGACAACGTGGTCTCGGCGACAGGCCGACAGAGCAAGCCCTGGGTCAGCAAGTTATCCACAAGGTGCCGCCAGCCGATGGCCACACCCTGGCCGCCAATCGCCGCTTGAATCAGCAGCGTGTAATTGTCGAAACGCAATTGCCCCGGCGCCGGCGGCGTGTTGATGCCCAGTTCGCGAAACAGACCGCTCCAGTCAAACCAGTTGCTGCTGTTTTCCCCGCGCAAGTGCAGCAATGGAAACTCCAGCAACGTCTGAGCAGGCAAGGGCAGGGTGCGGCCCTTGAGCAGTTGCGGGCTGCACACTGGAAACACTTCTTCGCTGAACAGCCAATGGCTCTCGCCCTGTTTAAATCGGCCGTCACCAAACAGCACCGCCACGTCGATGTCGGTGCGTAGCATGTTGTGGTTGCGCTCGCTGGTGACCAGGCTGACATCGACGTTCGGGTTGGCTTCATGAAAGCGGTGCAGGCGCGGCATCAGCCAGTAGGCGGCGAAAGCGAAATCGGTGGCGACTTGCAATACTTCATGTTGCTGTTGCGTACTGATCGCGCTCAACCCTGCGTCGATATGCTGCAAACCGAGCTTAATCTGCTCGAAAAGAATCGCCCCGCCCTCGGTCAGTTCAATGCCGCGGTATATCCGGTCAAACAGCCGTGCGCCCAGTTGTTCTTCCAGACGCTTGATCTGCTGGCTGATCGCCGGTTGCGTGGTGCCCAGCTCCACCGCGGCGGCGGTAAAGCTGCGATGGCGCGCCGCCGCTTCGAAGGCGCGTAACAGGTCGAGGGACAGATTGCCGAGGGCATCATACATAAGCTGTGCTTATCCTAGTCATTGTCCGGCGCGGGCTTTACCGGACAGGGCATGGACTCCATGCTCGATCGCAGCAATGTCGCATAAATATTCACTATGGAATGCCGCGATCACATGAAGCGCAAGAACATTCTTTTCATCATGGCCGATCAAATGGCCGCGCCAATGTTGCCAATCTACGGCCCGTCGCCAATCAAACTGCCGAATCTTTCGCGCCTCGCCGCTCAGGGCGTGGTGTTCGATGCCGCTTACTGCAACAGTCCGCTGTGCGCGCCGTCGCGTTTCACTCTGGTCAGCGGCCAGTTACCGAGCAAGATCGGCGCCTACGACAACGCCGCCGATTTCCCTGCCGATATTCCGACCTACGCCCACTACCTGCGTCGCCTCGGTTACCGCACCGCGCTGTCGGGCAAGATGCATTTCTGCGGCCCGGATCAGTTGCACGGTTATGAAGAGCGCCTGACCAGCGACATCTACCCGGCCGACTACGGCTGGGCGGTGAACTGGGACGAGCCGGACGTGCGCCCGAGCTGGTATCACAACATGTCGTCGGTGCTGCAGGCCGGGCCGTGCGTGCGCACCAACCAGCTCGACTTCGATGAAGAGGTGGTGTTCAAGGCCCAGCAATACCTGTTCGATCACATTCGCGAGGACGGCGATCAGCCGTTCTGCCTGACCGTTTCGATGACTCACCCACACGACCCGTACACGATTCCCAAGGCGTTCTGGGATTTGTACGACGACGGTGACATCCCGCTACCGACCACCCCGGAGCAACATTCCCTCGATCCACACTCGCAACGCCTGCTCAAGGTCTATGACCTGTGGGATAAGCCGCTGCCTGTGGATAAGATTCGCGATGCGCGCCGTGCGTACTTCGGCGCGTGCAGCTATATTGACGCCAACGTCGGCAAACTTCTGCAAACCCTCGAAGATACCGGGCTGATCGATGACACCATCATCGTGTTCTCCGGCGACCACGGCGACATGCTCGGCGAGAAAGGCCTCTGGTACAAAATGCACTGGTTCGAGATGGCCGCGCGGGTGCCGCTGTTGATCAGTGCGCCGGGGCAGTTCGCTGCTGGCCGGGTTAGCGCGGCAGTGTCCACCGCCGACCTGTTGCCGACCTTCGTTGAACTGGCCGGCGGCAGCCTGGAGCCGAACTTGCCGCTGGACGGCCGCTCGCTGCTGACGCACCTGCAAGGGCAGGGCGGGCACGACGAAGTGTTCGGCGAGTACATGGCAGAGGGCACGGTCAGCCCGCTGATGATGATCCGTCGCGGCGCCTACAAATTTATCTACAGTGAAAGCGACCCGTGCCTACTCTTCGATGTACACAACGACCCGCGTGAACTCGAAGAACTCAGCCAGTCGCCGCAACATCGCCAGCTGTTCGACGATTTTATCGCCGAAGCGCGGGCCAAGTGGGACATCCCGGCGATTCACCGCGAGGTGCTCGCCAGCCAGCGTCGCCGTCGTTTTGTCGCCGATGCCCTGACCATCGGCAAGCTGAAGAGCTGGGATCACCAGCCGCTGGTGGATGCCAGTCAGCAATACATGCGCAACCACATCGACCTCGACGATCTGGAACGCAAGGCCCGTTATCCACAACCCTGCCAAAACCAATAATGTAAGGGGAAGTCCATGCGCAAGTTATCCACAGCACTGACGATTGGCCTGCTGGCCTTGGGCAGCGCTTCGGCATTTGCCGAGCAAAGCTGCGAAACGGTGAAAATGGCTGATCCTGGCTGGAGCGACATTGCCGCGACCAACGCCATCACCGGGTTTCTGCTGGACGGCATGGGCTACAAGGCCAAGGTCGACACCCTCGCGGTGCCGATCACCTTCGGCGGTTTGAAGGACGGTCAGGTGGATGTGTTCCTTGGTAACTGGATGCCGGCGCAGCAGGGCTTCTACGACAAGTTCGTCGCCACCGGTGACGTCACGCAACTGGCGAAGAATCTCGACGGCACCGAGTTCACCCTGGCCGTCCCGGATTATGTGTGGGATGCCGGTGTGCATGACTTTGCCGACCTGAACAAATACGCCGACAAGTTCGACAAGAAAATCTACGGCATCGGCTCCGGTGCGCCAGCGAACATCTCGCTGCAGGAAATCATCAAGAAGAACGACTTCGACCTCGGCCAGTGGAAGCTGATCGAATCCAGCGAACAGGCGATGCTCGCCGAAGTGTCGCGGGCAGTGAAGAAGCAGAAATTCGTCACCTTCCTCGGCTGGACCCCGCACCCGATGAACGTGCAGCTGAAGATGCATTACCTCAAGGGCGGCGAGAAGTATTTCGGCGACACCGGCAGCGTCTACACCCTGACGCGCAAAGGCTACGCCGAGGCCTGCCCGAATGTGGGCAAGTTGCTGACCAACCTGACGTTCACCCAGGACATGGAGAACAGCATCATGGCTGAGGTGGTGAACAAGAAAGTCAGCAATGCCGATGCGGTGAAGGCATGGATCAAGGCCAATCCGGCGGTGCTGGACAAGTGGCTGGATGGCGTGAAGACCGTGGATGGCAAGGATGCTTTGGCGGCTGTAAAGGCAAAGCTTTGACCGTGGGGTGGCTTTGAATTTTGCTCGGCTTGAGATTTTTGCCCCCTCACCCCAGCCCTCTCCCCCAGAGGGGGCGAGGGGGAAGGGAGCCGATCTTTATGTTGTTCAGAACCTGAGTTCGACTGGATATCTCAGGTCGGCGTACTTCCCTCTTTCACCTCGATCAGTCCCCTCTCCCTCCGGGAGAGGGTTAGGGTGAGGGCCTTTACCCTGGCACCCTGATAACCTTGAATAAAACCCGCCCGCGAGGACCCATGGCCCTGCCAAGTCGCCATTCACTCTTTCCCTTCCTGACCTGGCTGCCCCGGCAAACCCGCGCCAGCGTCGGCCGGGATCTGGTCGTTGGCCTGAGCGGTGCGATTCTCGCGTTGCCGCAGTCGATCGCCTACGCACTGATCGCCGGCCTGCCGCCGGAATACGGCCTCTATGCGGCGATCATCCCGGTGCTGATCGCCTGCCTGTGGGGGTCGTCGTGGCATCTGATCTGCGGCCCGACTGCAGCGATTTCGATTGTGCTGTATGCCAGTATCAGTCCCTTGGCCGTACCCGCATCCCAGGACTACATCACGCTGATCCTGCTGCTGAGCTTTCTGGCGGGGATTTTCCAGTGGCTGCTCGGCCTGCTGCGCTTCGGTGCACTGGTGAATTTCGTCTCGCACTCGGTGGTGCTCGGCTTCACCCTCGGCGCGGCGGTGGTGATCGCCATCGGCCAGTTGCCCAATCTGCTGGGGCTGGATCTGCCGGCGAAAGCCACGGCGCTGGCCAGTCTGATGGACCTGCTGCAACACCTGCGGGCTGTGGATAAACCATCACTGGTATTGGGTGTGGCCACGGTGCTGGTCGGTTTTGTCCTCAGACAACTGCTGCCGCGCTGGCCGACTCTGTTGATAACGCTGGTGCTGGGCAGCGCAGTGGTGTGGTTATGGCCGGCGATGTTCGGCCACGTGCATCTGGTCAGCGCCTTTGTCGGACGCCTGCCACCGTTCAGTGCGCTGCCGCTGGATCTCGATCTGGTGCTGCGCTTGCTGCCGAGCGCGGTGGCGGTGGGCATGCTCGGTCTGGTCACCAGCCTGTCGATTGCCCGTTCGATTGCTGCACGTTCGCAGCAGTTGCTTGATGCCAACCAGGAAGTCCGCGCACAGGGCTTGTCGAATATTGTCGGGGCGTTCTTTTCCGGATCGCTCTCCGCCGGTTCGTTCACCCGCTCAGGCCTGAGTTACGAGGCGGGTGCCTGTTCGCCGCTGGCCGGGGTTTTTTCGGCGATCTGGGTCGCGCTGTTCGCGATTTTTGGCGCCGGGCTGATTTCACACATCCCCATTCCGGCGATGGCCGGGAGCATTCTGCTGATCGCCTGGGGCCTGGTGGATCATCGCGGGATTCGTTCGTTGCTGCGGGTCAGCCGCGCCGAATTCGTGGTCATGGTGCTGACCTGCCTCGCCACGCTGCTACTGGAACTGCAGACCGCGATCTATGCCGGGGTGCTGGCGTCGCTGTTCTTCTACCTCAAGCGCACCTCGCAACCGCGAGTGCAGCATTCCCGCGAGGGTGAGGAGGACGTACTGCGAGTCGGCGGCTCGATCTTCTTCGGCGCCAGCCATTACCTGCAAGTGCGCCTGCAACGGCTGCACGGTACGCGGGTGGTGATCGAGGCGCAGCAGATCAACTTCATCGATTATTCGGGGGTGGAGATGCTGCATCAGGAGGCGCGGCGCCTGCTGCGTCAGGATCGCAGCCTGACCCTGCGCCGGGCGCGGCCGCAGGTGGTCGAGGAGTTGCGGAAGCTCGAAGGGCCGGAAAAGTGTCCAATCCGGTTTGAGGATTGATCCAGGATCGGCAGTGCGGCCATTCGCGAGCAAGCCCGCTCCCACATTTGATCGCATTCCAATGTGGGAGCGGGCTTGCTCGCGAAGCTTTTAAAGGGCCAACTGGCGGCGTAGTTCGGCCAGTACCGGCGCCGTATCCGGGCGTACCCCGCGCCACAGGAAAAACGCCTCGGCCGCCTGTTCAGCCAGCATCCCCAGACCATCCATCGACACTGCCGCGCCATGCTCGCTGGCCCAACGGCAGAATGCGGTCGGCTCTTTGCCGTACATCATGTCGTAGCACAGGGTCTGGCCCGGCTCGATCAGGCTCGCGGCAATCGGCGGCACGTCGCCGGTGAGGCTGGCGGAGGTGGCGTTGATGATCACGTCCACCGGCTCCTGCAACCAGTCGAAACCACTGGCCGACACCGGCCCCAGATCACAGAACAGCTCGGCCAGCAGCTCGGCCTTGTCCACCGTGCGGTTGGCGATAATCACCGACGCCGGCTTCTCGGCCAGCAACGGCTCCAGCGCACCACGCACCGCGCCACCAGCGCCGAGCAGCAGAATGCGTTTGCCGGTCAGGCTGACCCCGGCATTCACCGTCAGGTCACGCACCAAACCGGCGCCGTCGGTGTTGTCACCCAGCAGCGAACCGTCAGCCAGTTTACTCAGGGTGTTCACCGCACCCGCCCGTTGCGCACGGGCGGTCAGGCTGTTGGCCAGGCGAAAGGCTTCTTCCTTGAACGGCACCGTGACGTTGGCGCCGCGACCGTCCTGGAAGAACGCCATGGCGCAGGCACTGAAGTCGTCAAGCGGCGCCAGCAGGGTGCTGTAGTCGAGGCGCTGACCGGTCTGCTCGGCGAACAGTTTGTGAATCATCGGCGACTTGCTGTGGCCGATCGGGTTACCGAAAACGACGTAACGATCCATCAGCAGTCCTCAGGCCTGGGCCAGCCAGTCGCGGTCTTGCAGGAAGTAGTCGGTCAGGCGCGCTTCTTCGCTGCCGGGCTCGGCCTTGAAGTCATAGGCCCAGCGCACTTGCGGCGGCAACGACATGAGGATCGACTCGGTACGCCCGCCCGATTGCAGGCCGAACAGGGTGCCTCGGTCGTAGACCAGGTTGAACTCGACGTAGCGGCCACGGCGGAATTCCTGGAATTCACGCTGTTTCGCGGTGAAAGCGTCGTTCTTGCGGCGCTGCACGATGGGCAGGTAAGCGTCGATGTAGGCATCACCGATGGCGCGCATGAAGGCGAAACTGGTGTCGAAGTCCCACTCGTTCAGGTCATCGAAAAACAGGCCGCCGATGCCACGCGGTTCGTGCCGATGCTTGATGTTGAAATAGGTGTCGCACCAGGCCTTGTAACGCGGATAGACGTCCGGCCCGAAAGGCGCGCAGGCCTGTTCGGCGACGCGGTGCCAGTGGATGCAGTCTTCTTCATTGCCGTAATAGGGGGTCAGGTCGAAGCCGCCGCCAAACCACCAGACCGGCTCTTCACCTTCCTTCTCGGCGATGAAAAAGCGCACGTTGGCGTGGGACGTCGGCACATGCGGGTTGTGCGGGTGAATCACCAGCGACACGCCGAGGGCTTCGAAACCGCGACCGGCCAGTTCCGGGCGATGGGCGCTGGCCGACGGCGGCAGGCCGCTGCCGAACACGTGGGAAAAGTTGACGCCGCCCTTTTCGATCACCGTACCGTTTTCGATCACGCGGGTACGACCGCCACCACCGGCAGGCCGGGTCCAGGCGTCTTCGACGAAGCGCGTGCCGCCGTCCTCGGTTTCCAGCGCGGCACAGATGCGGTCTTGCAAATCGAGCAGATAGGCCTTTACGGCGTCGGTGCGGGTCGTCATGGCTTCACCTTGAATCGGGCATAACTACGCGGGCGCCCCGCAGGCAGGGGGCGGCGCAAATGGGCGCGTAGCATAACACCGCAAACCTGCGCGCCGCAGTTGACGAAGATCAAGCAGGGGAGTTGGATAGGGGGCTTACAAACGACCCAAGGAGAGCAGGCAGATGGCAAAGCGTATCCAGTTCCGCGCCCACGGCGGTCCCGAAGTGCTTGAGTTTGTTGACTACGAACCCGCCGCGCCCGGCCCGAATCAGGTGCGGGTGGCGAACAAGGCGATCGGCCTGAACTTCATCGATACCTATTACCGCAGCGGTCTGTATGCCCCGCCAGCCTTGCCGTCCGGCCTCGGCGCTGAAGGCGCCGGCATCGTCGATGCGGTGGGCAGCGACGTCACCCGGTTCAAGGTCGGTGATCGCGTGGCATATGGCAGCGGCCCGTTGGGCGCCTACAGCCAGTTGCACACCCTGCCCGAAGCCAATCTGGTGAAGCTGCCGGACGAAATCAGCTTCGAGACCGCAGCCGGGGTCATGCTCAAGGGCCTCACCGTGCAGTACCTGCTGCGCCAGACCTATGAACTCAAGGGTGGCGAAACCATTCTGTTCCACGCCGCTGCCGGGGGTGTCGGTTCATTGGCCTGCCAATGGGCCAAGGCACTGGGCGTCAAGCTGATCGGCACGGTCAGCTCGAAGGAAAAAGCCGAACTGGCCAAAGCCAACGGCGCTTGGGCAA
The DNA here is from genome assembly GCF_030209055.1 of Pseudomonas sp. lyk4-TYG-107. Classification (NCBI taxonomy): domain Bacteria; kingdom Pseudomonadati; phylum Pseudomonadota; class Gammaproteobacteria; order Pseudomonadales; family Pseudomonadaceae; genus Pseudomonas; species Pseudomonas sp. lyk4-TYG-107. Next base: position 316,891 of record NZ_JARVST010000006.1, on the reverse strand, counting down.
CCATCGATTACAGCCACGAAAACGTGGCACAGCGGGTGCTGGAGCTGACTGACGGCAAGAAAGTCCCGGTGGTGTACGACGGCGTCGGCAAAGACACCTGGCTGACCTCGCTCGACAGTGTGTCGCCGCGTGGGCTGGTGGTGAGTTTCGGCAACGCCTCCGGTGCGGTGGACGGGGTGAATCTGGGGATTCTTTCGGCCAAGGGCTCGCTGTACGTGACCCGCCCGACCCTGGCGACCTACGCCAACAACGCCGAGAACCTGCAGCGCATGGCCGACGAGCTGTTCGAGATGATCATCAGCGGCAAGCTCAAGGTGAGCATCAGCCAGCGCTATCCACTGGCTGATGCGGCGAAGGCGCAGACCGAATTGTCGGCCCGGCGTACCACCGGCTCGACCATCCTGCTGCCCTGACAAACCTTCGACGTCTTGCCAGTCAGGGTTGCGAACCCACGGCTGGCAAGTCAGTTCGAACGCGTTCAACACCTCGGCAGATGACACTCCAACGGTTTCTGCACCACGTGGCCAACCGCCGGATCAGGCGGTTGGACCGCCGCGAGAATTTGCCGCCACTCGGCTGACAGCACCCAGTAATCGCCGCGTGCGCGCTGGTCGATATGCAGGGCATTGGAAGCAATCGGCATCAGGCCGAAGCGCTGGTAGAAGCGCAGCTGTTGCGATCTGCACAACGCGGTTACCCCGTTATAACCGCGTTTAATGGCCCACTCGGTAGCGGCCGCCAGCAGACCGTTGACCGCGATGGGCAACTGATTGGGCGTGTACGACATCAAGCGGCTGAATTCGACATGGCGCGACAGCGCTACTGTGGGAGAAACGTGTTGCTGCGCCAGCGATACCCACTCGAACGGTGCCGGAGTCGCTCTCAATACCGCCAACAGTTGATCGTGCCGATACAGCAGGAAATGGGTACTGCGCGACTTTATCGCCAGTCTGGTTTCGAGCATCCGCGCCCGTGAAGTCAGCATGTAATGCTGCAACCGAAGCCGAAATTGCCGATCGATAAACCGGTCGAACTCCTGAGTATCCGCCCCTGCCTCAAGCATCACGATGCGACAACCCTCATGGTGACTCTTCAACGTCACCTGAAGCGCCTGCAGGTAATCCGTGAGTTGCAAATTGGTAGTGTCCATTCTTTCTCCGCAGACCTTAACTTATCGAAGTGTTTCGAGTGCAGGGAAAGGATGGTTGCTTTTGCCGATTCCGCCACACCAGAAAGTCTGATAATCAAGTGGGAAAAGCCAATGAATCCGGGGACTTGGCGACTTTTCCGACAGGGAAACCGGCGTCATTGCAGGATAATTCGCAGGCGCGCGTAGTCCTCCTCACCATCAAGGCGAGGAAGACTCACGGTAAAGGTTTTCGACGCAGGATCAGTCGGGACGAATGACCTTGCCGGTTGCCAGATCGCGAATCACGCTGGGGTTCTTGCGCCCACCCAGTTGACCGCCAAGAATCAGGTCGATCTGACCACGGAAATACTGCTCGACGCGCAACCGCGTGCGCGCCGCCGGCCGCCCCTGCGGGTTGGCCGAGGTGGAAATCAGCGGCCCGACCATCGAGCACAGATCCCGCACCTGCGGGTGATCGCTGACCCGCAGCGCCACCGTGTCATGCACGCCCGTCACCCATTCCGGCAACAGGTTCTGATGCGGCACCAGCCAAGTGTTCGGCCCCGGCCAAGTGCTGGCCATGCGGTCGAGCCACTCTTGCGGGAAGTCTTCGAACAGGAAGTCGAACTGGCGGATGTTGTCGGCGACCAGGATCAGGCCCTTGTCCACCGAACGGTTCTTGATCGCCAACAGACGATCCACTGCCTCTTCGTTCCACGGGTCGCAACCCAGCCCCCAGACGGCTTCGGTTGGATAGGCAATCACCGCCCCGGCGCGAATCTCTCGTGCGGCTTGTTGCACACGCCAACTGTTGACCATGAAAAAACTCTCCGAAAACAGGTTTTGCGCAGTTTACCGATCTTCCCTGTAAAACCTAGCGTGTCCTCGCCAGCCAGCGACCGTTTTCACACACTGCGCGGCCGTCCATTTCCAGCTCGGTGAGCGCCGCGAGGACTTTGGACAACGCCCAGCCGCTGCTTTCGACCAAGGCTTCGCTGGTGTGCGGCGCGGCGTGCAGCAGATCAAGCAAGGGATGCGCGGAATCCGGCGGGTCTGTGGATAACGGCAAATGCTGCCAGCCGCGCAGGGCTTGGAGAATGTGTTCGATGGTTTCCACCAGCACCGCGCCGTCGCGGATCAACTGATGGCAGCCGCGCGCACCGGGGTGATGGATCGAGCCGGGAATCGCATACACCTCGCGGCCCTGTTCCGCCGCCAGCCGGGCAGTGATCAGCGAACCGCTGGCGACACTCGCCTCGACCACCAGCACGCCGAGGGACAAACCGCTGATGATCCGGTTGCGCCTGGGGAAGTTGCTCGCCGTCGGGCCGGCGTCCAGTGGAAACTCCGAAAGCACCGCACTGCCCGAGGCAATCATCGCGTCGGCCAGTCGACGATTGCGCTGTGGATAAAACTTTTCCAGGCCGGTGCCGAGTACGCCGACGGTTTGCCCGCCGACATCCAGAGCCGCTTGATGGGCAGCCGCATCGATACCCAGCGCCAGCCCACTGGTGATGACGAAACCGGCCCCGGCGAGGCTGCGGGAGAACGCTGCGGCGGTGTCCATTCCCGGGCGCGACGCGCTGCGACTGCCGACCATCGCCAGTTGCGGCTTTTCCAGAATCAGCGGATCGCCAGCGACGAATAACAGCGGTGGCGGGTCAGGGATCTGCGCCAGCAGCGCCGGATAATCCGCCTGGTCCAACATCAATAGATGCTGGCCGGGCCGCTCTAGCCAGCGCAATGCATGGCTGGCGCCGTCGCGCACTTGCGGGCTGCGCCGGGCCTCGGCCGACGCCGCTGGCAGACCCAGCGCTCGCCAGGCACTGGCCGGCGCGCTCAGGGCTTTTGACGCCGAGCCGAAGGCTTCAAGCAGTTTGGCAAAACGTTTCGGACCGATTTCCGGCAAGCGGTGCAGGCGCAAACGCGCTTCCAGTTCCGCAGGGGAAACCGGCGTACAGGCAGACAGCATCGTGGATCATCCTTGATCGTTATAAGTCCCGAACCATTCGGAACAAGCTGTGGATAACTCTGTTGGTAACTTGTTAAGCCTGCTAAGGATTTCGCACCTTGTCGAGCACCGCCAGCGAGCGCGATGCGTTGAGTACGAGGCCGTAACTGAGCTTGTCGTAGGTGCGGAACACCATCAGCAGACCGGCCCGTTCATCGGGAATTTTCAGCGGCTGGCCGGTGACCCGGTCGCGCACGGTTTCCCCGGTTTTCATCACCACCAGCACATTGCCTTCGGCCAGACCGTCGCGCTTGCCTTTGTTCAGGGTGACCACGTCCATCACGCCGATCTGCGTGACGCCGCGCGGCACGTCGATGATCAGGCCGTTGATGTTGGTGCTCGGGGCGCTGGGCATGAAAGTCGAATTGATCGAGCGCTCTTCGCCGCTGAACAGACGATCGCCCAGACGTACTTCCTGGGTGGTGCGTTGCAGGGCGAGGGTGGCGACGTCGCCCTCGGTGGCGACGATTTCACCGCCGCCGATGTCGTCGGCGTTGATCCCGAGGAATTCCTTGGTCTGCGGGTCGGTGTAGACCTTGCCCTGGCGGAAGATGCCGTACACCGGTTGATGCGGATCGAAGTGGCCCCGGGCGAAGATCCGGTCGCCGGTGCCGCTGAGCACGCGCTCGGCGTCGCCGGCGACGATGTACGGCGCCTTGTCGAAGTCCTCGACCTTGTCGACGATGCGGTTGCTCAGCAGGAAACTGTTGATCGATTTCAGCGGAATGCTGGGAATCGCCTCGGCCACCGGGCTGGTGCGGATGCGTGGCGACAGCTTGATCGTGCCCCGTGACTCGCCGCGATTGAGGGTCAGCTGCGGCTGGCCGTTGACGTAACTGAGCGTCAGCGTGTCGCCGGGATAGATCAGGTTGGGGTTTTCGATTTGCGGGTTGGCCCGCCACAGCTGTGGCCATTGCCAGGGCTCGCGCAGGTATTTGCCGGAAATGTCCCAGAGGGTGTCTCCCGAAACCACCGTGTATTGCTGTGGAAAACCATCCCTGAGTTGCACTTGCCCTTGTGCTGCCGCGGCCGAAGCCAGAAGCAGCAGGGCGAGTAGTGTTTTCCTCATGCAGCGAATCCCTTTATCATGTGCGTTCGCGTGAACCGTCAGAGCCCCCGTGGCTCGCTACTGCAAATTGCATTAGCTACGCTTCACAACGGTAGCCTGCATCTTCGGACCTGCCAGGCCATCGACCCGACTTTACTCAATACGTGCAGCAATCAGCCTATGGCCATTTTAAACATCCTCGAATTTCCGGACCCGCGTCTGCGTACTATCGCCAAGCCTGTGGCAGTAGTGGACGACGAAGTGCGTCAGTTGGTCGATGACATGTTTGAAACAATGTATGAAGCGCCGGGCATCGGCCTCGCCGCGACCCAGGTCAACGTGCACAAACGTATCGTCGTGATGGACCTTTCCGAAGACCGCACCGAACCCCGGGTGTTCATCAACCCCGAGTTCGAATCGCTGACCGACGAGATGGATCAGTACCAGGAAGGCTGCCTCTCGGTGCCGGGTTTCTACGAAAACGTCGACCGCCCGCAGAAGGTCAAAATCAAGGCGCTGGACCGCGATGGCCAGCCTTACGAACTGATCGCCGAAGGTCTGCTCGCGGTGTGCATCCAGCACGAATGCGACCACCTCAACGGCAAGTTGTTCGTCGATTACCTGTCCACGCTCAAACGCGACCGGATCAAGAAGAAACTGGAAAAGTTGCACCGCCAGAACGCTTGATGCCCTCCTTCAAAGGCTTGCTGCGGCAAGCCTTTTTCTTTTTATGAGACGCCCTTCATGACTGAGCCACTGCGCATCGTTTTTGCCGGTACCCCGGAATTTGCCGCCGAGCACCTCAAGGCCCTGCTGAACAGCCCTTACGAGATCGTTGCGGTCTACACCCAACCGGATCGTCCGGCCGGTCGCGGGCAAAAACTGATGCCGAGCCCGGTCAAACAGTTGGCTCTGGAAAATAATATCCAGGTGTTGCAGCCGCCGACCCTGCGCAACGCCGACGCTCAAGCCGAGCTCGCCGCGCTGAAACCGGACTTGATGGTGGTGGTCGCCTACGGCCTGATCCTGCCGCAAGCGGTGCTGGATATTCCGCGTCTGGGCTGCATCAACAGCCACGCCTCGCTGCTGCCGCGCTGGCGCGGTGCGGCGCCGATCCAGCGCGCCGTGGAACACGGTGATGCCGAAAGCGGCGTGACCGTGATGCGCATGGAAGCCGGCCTCGACACCGGGCCGATGCTGCTCAAGGTCGTGACCCCGATCAGCGCCGACGACACGGGCGGCACGCTGCACGACCGCCTCGCCGAAATGGGCCCGCCCGCCGTGGTTCAGGCAATTGCCGGCCTGGCCGCTGGAACCCTCGAAGGCGAAGTGCAGAACGACGAGCTCGCCACCTACGCCCACAAACTGAACAAGGACGAAGCGCGCCTCGACTGGCGCCGCCCGGCGGTTGAGCTGGAGCGCCTGGTGCGTGCCTTCAACCCATGGCCGATTACCCACAGCACCCTCAACGGTGAAGCGCTGAAGGTATTGGCCGCGACGCTGGTTGACGGCAAAGGCGCACCGGGTGAAATCCTCAGCGCCAGCAAGGACGGCCTGATCGTTGCCTGCGGTGAGCAGGCACTGTGCCTGACCCGTCTGCAGCTGCCCGGCGGCAAGGCGCTGAACTTCAGCGACCTGTTCAACAGCCGCCGCGAGAAATTCGCCACCGGCACCGTGCTCGGCGCCGTGGTGGCCGCGCAATGAACCCGCGTCTGGCCGCCGCCAAGGCACTCGCCGCCGTGCTCAGCGGCAAGGCTTCGCTGAACAGCTCCCTGCCGGCGCAACTGGACAAGGTCGAGGACCGTGATCGCGGTTTCACCCAGGATCTGGCGTTCGGCACCGCGCGCTGGCAGCCACGGCTGTCGGCGCTGGCGGAAAAACTTTTGCAGAAACCGTTCAAGGCTGCCGACGCCGATGTCGAGGCGCTGCTGCTGGTCGGTCTCTATCAACTGCTCTACACCCGCGTGCCGCCGCACGCGGCCATCGGCGAAACCGTCGGTTGCGCCGACAAGCTGAAAAAGCCTTGGGCCAAGGGTTTGCTCAACGCCGTGCTGCGCAATGCCCAGCGCGAAAGCGAGACGATTTTCGCCGAGCTGGAGCGCGATCCGGTGGTGCGTACCGCCCACCCGCGCTGGCTGCAAAAATCCCTGAAAGCCTTCTGGCCGGAGCAATGGGAAGCGATCTGCGCGGCGAATAACGCGCACCCGCCGATGATCCTGCGGGTCAACCGCCGCCATCACAGCCGCGACGCCTACCTCGGCTTGCTCAGCGAGGCCGGCATCGCCGCCACGCCGTGTGTCTATAGCCGCGACGGCATCGTCCTCGACGCCGCCGCCGACGTGCGCAGCCTGCCGGGTTTTGCCGAAGGCTGGATCAGCGTGCAGGACGAAGCCGCGCAACTGGCCGCCGATCTGCTCGATCTGGCCCCGGGCCAACGGGTGCTCGACGCCTGCTGCGCCCCCGGCGGCAAGACCTGCCACATCCTCGAAGCCGAACCGGCGCTGGCCGGTGTGGTGGCAGTGGACCTGGAAGCCAAGCGGCTGGTGCGCGTAAAGGAAAACCTTGAGCGGCTGGGGCTGAGCGCCGAACTGATCGCTGCCGACGGCCGCGATACCGCCGCGTGGTGGGACGGCAAGCCGTTCCAGCGCATCCTGCTCGACGCGCCGTGCTCGGCCACCGGCGTGATCCGCCGCCATCCGGACATCAAGCTGACCCGTCAGCCGGACGACATCGCTGCCCTCGCGCAACTGCAAGGCGAGCTGCTCGACGCCCTGTGGAAAACCCTCGAAGTCGGCGGCATCCTGCTCTACGCCACGTGCTCGACCTTGCCCACCGAGAACACCGAAGTCATCGCCGCGTTTCTTGAGCGCACGCCCGGTGCCCGCGAACTCGACCTGGCCACCACGGCCGGGATCAAACAGCCCCATGGTCGCCAATTGCTGGCCCAGCAGGGCGGGCATGACGGGTTCTACTACGCCAAGCTGATCAAGATCGCTGCCGCGCGCGGCTAAACGGATTCAACGGAGTGACTGGATGAAAATCATCATCCTCGGTGCGGGGCAGGTCGGCGGTTCGCTGGCTGAACACCTGGCGAGCGAAGCCAACGACATCACCGTGGTCGACACCGACGGCGAACGCCTGCGCGACCTCGGCGACCGTCTCGACATCCGCACCATTCAGGGCCGCGGCTCGCTGCCGTCGGTGCTGCGTCAGGCCGGCGCCGACGATGCCGACATGCTGGTGGCGGTGACCAACAGCGACGAGACCAACATGGTCGCCTGCCAGGTCGCGCACACCCTGTTCCACACCCCGACCAAGATCGCCCGGGTGCGCGAAGCGTCCTACCTCAATCGCGAAGAACAGCTGTTCCAGAACGAAGCGATTCCGGTCGACGTGCTGATCAGCCCCGAGCAGGTGGTGACCAACTACATCAAGCGTCTGATCCAGCATCCGGGCGCGCTGCAAGTGATCGACTTCGCCGAAGGCCAGGCGCAACTGGTGGCGGTGCGCGCCTATTACGGCGGGCCGCTGGTGGGTCAGCAATTGCGCCAATTGCGCGAGCACATGCCGAATGTCGAAACCCGGGTCGCGGCGATTTTCCGCCGCGACCGACCGATCCTGCCGCAGGGCGATACGGTGATCGAGGCCGATGACGAAGTCTTCTTCATCGCCGCCCGTGAGAATATTCGCGCGGTTATGAGCGAAATGCGCCGTCTCGACGAAACCTACAAGCGCATCGTGATTGCCGGTGGCGGGCAGATCGGCGAGCGTCTGGCCGAGGCCATCGAAAGCCGCTACCAGGTGAAGATCATCGAGATGAACCCGGCCCGCTGCCGCTATCTCTCCGACACCCTCGACAGCACCGTGGTGCTGCAGGGCAGTGCGTCGGACCGTGATCTGCTGCTGGAAGAGAACATTGCCGACGCCGACATCTTCCTTGCGCTGACCAACGATGACGAAGCCAACATCATGTCGTCGCTGCTGGCCAAGCGCCTGGGCGCGAAGAAGGTGATGACGATCATCAACAACCCGGCTTACGTCGATCTGATCCAGGGCGGCGACATCGACATCGCCATCAGCCCGCAACTGGCGACCATCGGCACCTTGCTGGCCCACGTACGCCGTGGCGATATCGTCAGCGTGCACTCATTGCGTCGGGGCGCGGCGGAGGCCATCGAGGCGATTGCCCACGGCGATGCGAAGTCGAGCAAGGTCATCGGCCGGCCGATCGAGAAAATCGGCTTGCCACCGGGCAGCACGATTGGCGCGATCATCCGCAACGAAGAAGTGATCATCGCCCACGACGATACGGTGATCGAAACCGGCGACCATGTGATTCTGTTCCTTGTGGATAAAAAGCATATTCGCGATGTGGAGAAGCTGTTTCATGTGGGTTTGAGCTTCTTCTGAGTTTTGCGCTGACGGCACTGGCCCCTTCGCGAGCAGGCTAGCTCCCACATTTGGAATGCGTTTCCCCTGTGGGAGCGAGCCTGCTCGCGAAAGCGGTGTAACTGACACCGATCAACACCTGACACTCCACAGAAAAGGACTCCACCAATGCTCGAATCCCTGGAAAAAATGCTCGCCAAGGGTGTGGATAACTCATTGCTGCGCTTTGGCCTAGGCAAGGGTTATCTGGATTTGGGAGAGAACGCCAAGGCAGCCGAGCATTTCCAGCGCTGTGTCGGTTTCGATCCGAAGTATTCGGCGGCGTGGAAGCTATTGGGCAAGGCGCAACTCGCACTGGGCGATCACGCGGCCGCACGGCAGGCGTGGGAACAAGGTCTGGAAGCCGCCCGCGCCCATGGCGACAAGCAGGCCGAGAAGGAAATGACGGTGTTTCTGAAGAAGCTCGACCGCCAGGCGCAATAATTTAGAGATAACGCAGGCCGATGCCCTCGGCATCCACCGTCACCACTTCCATTCGCACCCGCGGCGCGCCTGTGGGTAAATCCTGCACCTGGCCATAAACCACCGCACCCTTGGGCAATGACGCCAGACGCGGATGCTGCACATACACGCCGGTGGCCGACAGATTGCGCGTCTGCCCCAGGCACTCGCCGAAGCTGTCGTGGGTGATCTTGATGCGGAAGGATTTGCGTTGTTCGGACATCTTTATGCGCCCTTGAATGAACGGGTTGTGGATAACCTCAAGCAAGATCAAAAGATCACAGCCTTCGGCGTTCCTACAGGTTATCCACAGAGTGTGCCAACTTGCTCAGTACCAGCGCGCTTCGCCCGGCGGACGTTTCTTGAAACGCTTCATGCTCCACATGTACTGACTCGGATACGCCGCGACGTAACGCTCGACCACCTTGCTCATCGCCGCGCAGGATTCCTCGGTATCGGTGCTGTACATGGCCTCGGGCGCCGCTTCGAGGATCACTTTGTAGCCAGAGCCGTCCGGCAGGCGCAGGGCGTGCAGGAACACGCCGACCGCTTTGCCGCCGGCGAGCATGTTCGGCACGAATTTACTGGTCAGCGCCTGGGTGGCGAAGAACGGCACGAAGATCCCTGCGGATTCGGCCGGTTCCGGGTCAGCGGGAATGCCCACTGCACCACCTTTGCGCACTTCCTTGATGACGCTGAGGATACCTTCCTTGGTGGAGGCAGCGACCTTGTTGCCCAGCTGCACGCGTTGCTTGCGCAGTAATTCATCCACAGCCTTGAGCTTTGGCGGGCGGTAGAAAATGATCGGTTTGCACTGGCTGCAATAGAAGTGGTTCAGCACTTCCCAGTTGCCCAGGTGGCTGGTGATGCCGACCACGCCTTTGCCCGAGGCCAGCGCATCCTTGAGGATGTCGAGGCCTTCGACTTCGCGCACCAGATCGATGGAACGCTGGGCCGGCCAGATCCACGCGCAGGCGCTTTCGGTCAGGGACTTGCCGATGTCTTTGAGGCTCTGGCCGACCAGACGCTCGCGCTCGGCCGGATCCATCTGTGGAAAACATTTGGCGAGGTTGATCCGCACCACGTCGCGGGAACGGTTGGGGGTTTTCCACATGATCCAGCCGATCGCCGAACCCACGGCCTGCACGGCCCGCCATGGCAGCAGGGCAAACAGCCGCAGAGCGCCTACCAGCAAGGCGCCTTTAAACTTTTCCACAGGTCACTCCTGATTTTCTGCTGTGCGCGAGGCGGCCATTCTAACCGCCGTTGACCAGCTGCGCGTAGCGGTCGCAGTCCTGAGTGTGATCCATGACCATGCCCGAAGCCTGCATCAGTGCGTAGCAAATGGTTGGGCCAACGAAGGTGAAGCCGGCCTTTTTCAGGGCTTTGCTCATCGCCAGCGCTTCGGGGGTGATCGCCGGGACTTCGCTGCGATCCTTGAAATGATTGATGATCGGTCGATCGCCGACGAACGACCAGAGGAAGGCCACCGGGTCCTCCAGCGCCAGCCAGGCCTGGGCATTGCGTCGGGCGGCATTGAGTTTGAGGCGGTTGCGGATGATCCCCGGATCGAGCATCAGTTCATCGATCTCGGCGTCGCTCATCTGCGCCACACGCTGCACGTCGAAGCCGTACAACACCTCGCGGTAGCGCTCGCGTTTACGCAGCACGGTGATCCACGACAGCCCGGCCTGGAACCCTTCGAGCAAAAGCAACTCGAACAAACCCTGCGCATCGCGTAGCGGCGTGCCCCACTCCTGATCGTGATAAGCCATGTACAGCGGATCTTCGGTACACCAAAAGCAGCGTGGCATAAGGCTCCAGGGGGTGGAGGTGCGACTGAATCGGGTATACTCCCGCTCTTTAAATCGCAGCCCAAGAAACAGGTGAATTTCGTGAGCCAGCCTACGCCAGCCGTGCGTACCTTCCAAGACTTGATCCTCGCGCTCCAGCAATACTGGGCCGAGCAAGGTTGTGTGGTACTTCAGCCCTACGATATGGAAGTAGGCGCCGGCACTTTCCACACCGCGACCTTCCTGCGCGCCATCGGCCCGGAAACCTGGAACGCCGCGTACGTGCAGCCAAGCCGCCGTCCGACTGACGGCCGCTACGGGGAAAACCCGAACCGTCTGCAGCACTACTATCAGTTCCAGGTCGTGCTGAAACCGAACCCGGACAACTTCCAGGAACTGTACCTGGGCTCGCTCAAGCATGTCGGCCTGGACCCGCTGGTCCACGACATCCGCTTCGTCGAAGACAACTGGGAATCGCCAACCCTCGGCGCCTGGGGTCTGGGCTGGGAAGTCTGGCTCAACGGCATGGAAGTGACCCAGTTCACTTATTTCCAGCAGGCCGGCGGCATCGAGTGCTACCCGGTGACCGGCGAGATCACTTACGGTCTGGAGCGTCTGGCCATGTACCTGCAAGGCGTGGACTCGGTCTACGACCTGGTCTGGGCTGACGGCCCGTTCGGCAAGGTGACCTATGGCGACGTGTTCCACCAGAACGAAGTGGAGCAGTCCACCTACAACTTCGAACACGCCAACGTCGACAAACTGTTCGAACTGTTCGACTTCTATGAAAGCGAAGCCAAGCGCCTGATCGAACTCGACCAGCCGCTGCCGTTGCCGAGCTACGAAATGGTCCTGAAGGCCTCGCACACCTTCAACCTGCTGGATGCGCGCCGGGCGATCTCGGTGACCGCGCGTCAGCAATACATCCTGCGCGTACGCACTCTGGCGCGTTCCGTTGCGCAAGCCTACCTGCTGGCTCGCGCCAAGCTGGGCTTCCCGATGGCGACCCCGGACCTGCGTGACGAAGTACTGGCCAAGCTGGAGGCTGCACAATGAGTGCTCAAGATTTTCTGGTTGAACTGGGCACCGAAGAACTGCCTCCCAAAGCCCTGAACACCCTGGCTGAAGCGTTCCTCGCCGGTATCGACAAGGGCCTGCAAGCTGCCGGCCTGAGCTACGAAAGCAAAACGGTCTATGCCGCGCCGCGCCGTCTGGCGGTGCTGATCACGGCGCTGGCGACCCAGCAACCGGATCGCAGCATCAACCTGGATGGCCCGCCACGTCAGGCCGCCTTCGACGCTGAAGGCAACCCGACTCAGGCAGCGCTGGGCTTTGCCAAGAAGTGCGGCGTCGAGCTGAGCGAAATCGACCAGAGCGGCCCGAAACTGCGTTACAGCCAGAACATCGCCGGCAAGCCGACCGCGAGCCTGCTGCCGACCATCGTCGAAGATTCGCTGAACGACCTGCCGATCCCGAAACGCATGCGTTGGGGTGCGCGCAAGGAAGAGTTCGTGCGACCGACTCAGTGGCTGGTGATGCTGCTCGGTGACCAGGTCATCGACTGCACCATCCTTGCGCAGAAGGCTGGTCGTGATTCCCGCGGTCACCGCTTCCACCACCCGGAAAGCGTGCGCATCGGTTCGCCGTCGAGCTACCTGGCCGACCTGCGTGCCGCCTACGTGCTGGCCGATGCCAACGAGCGTCGCGAGATCATCAGCAAGCGCACCGAAGAACTGGCGACCCGTCAGGAAGGCACCGCGATCGTGCCGCCGGCGCTGCTCGATGAAGTGACCGCGCTGGTCGAATGGCCGGTGCCGCTGGTGTGCTCGTTCGAGGAACGCTTCCTCGACGTGCCGCAGGAAGCACTGATCACCACCATGCAGGACAACCAGAAGTACTTCTGCCTGCTGGATGCCGACGGCAAGTTGCTGCCACGGTTCATCACCGTCGCCAACATCGAAAGCAAAGATCCACAGCAGATCATCGCCGGTAACGAGAAAGTGGTTCGCCCACGCCTGACCGACGCCGAGTTCTTCTTCAAGCAAGACAAGAAGCAGAAACTCGAAGCCTTCAATGATCGCCTGAAGAACGTGGTGTTCCAGGAAAAACTCGGCAGCGTCTACGACAAGGCCGAGCGCGTTTCGAAACTCGCGGCCTACATCGCCGCGCGGATCGGCGGCAACGCTTCCTGGGCGGCCCGTGCCGGCCTGCTGTCGAAGTGCGACCTGGCCACCGAAATGGTCGGCGAGTTTCCGGAGATGCAAGGTGTCGCCGGTTACTACTACGCCCTCAATGACGGCGAGCCGGAAGATGTCGCGCTGGCGCTGAACGAGCAGTACATGCCACGCGGTGCCGGTGCTGAACTGCCGGCGACCTTGACCGGTGCCGCTGTCGCGATCGCCGACAAGCTCGACACCCTGGTCGGCATCTTCGGTATCGGCATGCTGCCGACCGGCAGCAAAGACCCGTATGCCCTGCGCCGTGCGGCCCTCGGCGTGCTGCGCATCCTGATCGAGAAACAACTGGATCTGGACCTGAACGACGCCGTGGCTTTCGCCGTGGCTGCGTTCGGTACCAAGGTCAAGGCTGCCGGTTTGAACGACGCGGTGCTGGAATTCATCTTCGACCGTCTGCGTGCGCGTTACGAAGACGAAGGCGTCGATGTTGCCACTTACCTGTCGGTACGTGCCCTGAAGCCGGGTTCGGCGCTGGACTTCGACCAGCGTGTGCAAGCGGTTCAGGCCTTCCGCAAGCTGCCGGAAGCGGCAGCGCTGGCGGCGGTCAACAAGCGTGTATCGAACCTGTTGAGCAAGGTTGAAGGCTCGGTGCCGACCGTGGTCGAAGCCAAATACTTCGACAACGCCAACGAGTTCTCGCTGTACTCGGCGATCCAGCAAGCGGATCAGGCGGTGCAGCCAATGGCCGCAGCGCGTCAGTACAACGAATCGCTGGCGCGTCTGGCGGCATTGCGCGAGCCGGTGGATGCGTTCTTCGACGCGGTGATGGTCAATGCCGAAGACGCCAAGGTCCGGGCCAACCGCTACGCGCTGCTCGCGCGTCTGCGTGGTCTGTTCCTCGGGGTTGCCGACATTTCGCTGCTGGGTTGAGGGGATTGCTGTTGAAACTGCTGATTCTCGATCGGGATGGAGTGATCAATTACGACTCCGACGCTTACATCAAGTCGGTGGAGGAGTGGATTCCACTGCCCGGCTCGATCGAGGCGATTGCGCAGTTGAGCAAGGCCGGCTGGACGGTGGCGGTCGCTACCAACCAGTCGGGCATTGCTCGCGGCTATTACGACCTTGCCACCCTCGACGCCATGCACGCGCGCCTGCGCACGCTCGTGGCAGAGCAGGGCGGTGAAGTCGGGCTGATCGTGTACTGCCCGCATGGTCCGGACGAGGGTTGCGATTGCCGCAAGCCGAAGCCGGGGATGTTGCAAACCATCGCGGCGCATTACAACGTGGCGCTGACGAATGTCTGGTTCGTCGGCGACAGCCTTGGTGACCTGGAGGCCGCCAAAGCCGTCGATTCACAGCCCGTTTTGGTAAAGACCGGGAAAGGCGAAAAAACTCTGGGCAAGACCCTTCCGGTCGGCACCCTGATTTTTGACGATCTGGCGGCGATTGCCGCAGAACTTATCCACAACTAGAGTGCTTCTGAAGTTCCTGACCAGGGATTGATCGGGAGTGCGCTTGAACAGTCGGGCATCGCCCGTAACGGTAAACGTCGCCATGTCGATACTGCAGGCCATCAGAATTTTTCTCTTTTACCTGCTGCTGGGCACTACTGCCTTGCTGTGGTGCAGCCTGAGCTTTTTTATCGCGCCCTTTCTGCCGTTCAAGGCGCGTTATCGTTTCATCAACGTGTACTGGTGCCGTTGCGCCTTGTGGTTGACCAAGGTGTTTCTCGGCATTCGTTACGAGATCAAAGGCGCGGAAAATGTGCCGGATCGGCCCTGCGTGATTCAGTCGAACCACCAGAGCACCTGGGAGACGTTCTTTCTCTCTGCTTATTTCTCGCCCTTGAGCCAGGTGCTCAAGCGCGAATTGCTCTACGTGCCGTTCTTCGGCTGGGCCATGGCCATGCTGCGGCCGATCGCGATTGACCGCGACAACCCGAAAGCGGCGCTCAAACAAGTCGCGGCCAAGGGCGATGAACTGCTCAAGGACAACGTCTGGGTCTTGATCTTCCCTGAGGGCACCCGCGTTCCTTACGGCACCGTCGGCAAGTTCTCGCGCAGTGGCAGCGCGTTAGCGGTAAATGCGGCGCTTCCGGTGCTGCCGATTGCACACAATGCCGGCAAATTCTGGCCGAAAATCGGCTGGGGCAAGACGCCGGGCGTGATCACCGTGGTCATCGGTGAGCCGATGTATGCCGAAGGCACTGGTCCGCGCGCCATCGCCGAGCTGAACGACCGGGTACAGGCCTGGAATGAACAGACCCAGCGCGAAATGGGTTCGCTGCCACCAGCACCGCAGGCGCCTGCCGCGAATGATCAGGTGGCTGTCTGAGATTTTGTGGATAACCTGTGTACGGTTTTGTTGAAAAAGCCTGAATATTGAAAGTAACCGATTGATTTACTTATATATTTCTCAAGCTCATAAAACACTGTAAAAGGTGCATAAGTTTTTTTCGGAAGTAAAAAAACCGGCTGATATAGCCGGTTTTTTTGTGCCTGTTCACTCGCAGATCAGCGGTAACTGCAGCCGGAACGTGGTGCCTTGATCGACGATACTGTGGCACTCGATGTTACCGCCATGATGGTCGACTACTGCCTTGACCATCGACAGCCCCAACCCGACGCCATCAATCCCCTGCGCCGACGAAAAGCGCCGGTACTGGGTGAACAGATCCGGCAGCTCCTCGGCGGCAATGCCTTTGCCCTGATCGGTCAATTCACAGCATAGCCACTCACCCTGGCAACTGACGTTCAACTTGATCGTGGTACCGACCGGGCTGTACTTGATCGCGTTCTCCAGCAGGTTGAACAAGGCGCGGGTCAGCAGGCCCTGGTCAGCGTTGATCAGACGCTCCTGGGATTGTTCGTCCATCGTGTGCAGCAGTTTGATGCTTTTCTGCTGAGCAATGGGCAGCGCCTGATCCAGTACGTCCAGCACCAGCATCGCGAACAGACTGGGCTGGAACTGATAAGCCTCGGATTCGGCCCGCGCCAGCAGAACGAAACCGTCAGTCAGATCGAGCGCCCGGCGTACCTGGCGCTCGATCTGCTCGAACAGCGGTGAATCCGCGCCGGCTTGATGGCGATGTACATCGAGCAGGGCCAAAATCGCCGAATGCGGGGCGCGCAGATCGTGGGAAAGGAACCGCAGCAAGACCCCACGCTGTTCTTCTGCGGCGCGTTCGGCGCTCAGATCGGTGAGGCTCAGCAGCCAGCCGATGGGAGTATCGCCATCCACCGGCAGCAAAGCCGCCCGTTCCAGACGCAAACTGCGTTCCTTGTGATCGCGAAACTCCAGCAGCGTCAGGTCCGACAGCGCCGGGCGTGGTTCTGTGGACAATTCCGGATAACCGAGGCGGGCCAGTTGCTCAAGAACATAGTCACCGACCAGCGGGTCATCGAACAATACCCGGGCCTTGCGGTTTCCCAGCAGAATCTGCCCCTTGGGATCGCTGATCAGCGTCGCCACCGGCAGGTATTCCAGACCGTCGGCAATGAAACGCCGGGTATCGCGGGTGCGGCTCATGGCTTGCTCCAGTGCCATGATCTGGCCCTGCAGCTGATCAGCGCTGGTGAATTGCGCACGGCGCCGCTCGGGAAATACTTTCGGCTCGCGGTCCAGTCGGGCCAGCTCCCAGCCAAAATACGTCAGCACCACACTCAGGCGCCGCCAGTTCCAGATCAGGTAGCCGAACAACATGCCCAGCGCCGCTGGAGTCGGTGACCACCAGTGTCGAACTTCCGCCAGCCCGGCGCTAGCCAGCAGCACACAAGCCACACCGCACGATGTCACCCAGATCGCCCAGCGCGGGCGCCACAGCAGCAATCCGAGTACGCAGGCTACCAGCCCTACCGAAAGCAACGCGCTCCACATCGGTACCACGTCGTGCAGATTGATCTGCGCGCGATACGACAACAAGGCAGTCAGCGGCAACAGCACTAGACTTATCCACAACCACTCACGCACCAGCCGTCGAAACAGACGCTGGACCTGACTTGGCTCGCGGCTTTCACGCCGACGCGGGCTATTCATGACAAACAGGGCAGGGGACAGTGAATGGTTTCATGGGCCACAGGTCTGAGGATGTAGATCCGAAGAATCATAGCGGACGTCGACCGATGGTGGACTGCTTACTTTTACCGCACAGGCCGAGCCTTCAGGGTTGCCGGCCACTGCTCAAGCAACAAGGAACCCACGCGTATGCGCGTTGCGATACTGGACGATGAACCCGCCGAACTGCGTCGGGTCGAGCAAACCCTGCAGCAGATGGCTGCGGAGGGAGACCAGCCTTGGTCGTTGCACAGCTTTGAACGGGGCGAGGACCTGTTGCGCCAATTGCGGCGGGACACCTTCGACCTGCTGATCCTCGACTGGCAACTGCCCGACCTGTCCGGCCTGGCGCTGCTGCGCTGGACCCGCGAACACATGGAGGCGCCGCCCGCCGCGATTATGCTGACCAGCCGCGACGGCGAAAGCGATATCGTCCAGGCGCTGAACGCCGGTGCCGACGATTACGTCAGCAAACCGTTCCGCCCCAACGAGCTGAAAGCCCGAGTCGCCGCTGTACTGCGCCGGCACAGCCAGCAACGCAGTAGCGCTGCCGAAGTCCTGAGCTTCAATGACCTGACCTTCGACGATGCCGAACTGAGCGTCACCCGCGAGGGCAAGGCAGTGGTCATGACGGAGCGTGAATACCGCCTGGCGCGCTGCCTGTTCAGTAACCTGGGTCGGCCATTGTCGCGGGAGTACCTGTACGAACGCTTCTGGCCCCACGAAGAAGTGGCGTCGTCACGGCCGCTGGATACGCACATCTATCGCCTGCGCAACAAGCTGGGGCTGACGGCGGATCGGGGTTGGCAGTTGCTGACGATTTATGGGTATGGGTATCGGTTGGAGAGTGTATCTGCGACACCTGCTGACAGCATGATGCAGTCGTAAGGTGAATCGACCAGTCAAACTGGTCGATATTTGACAGCCCGCGAGCGTCAGTTGACCAAAGGTGCACGCCAGTCATCTGAACCCGTCGTGCCGCAGATTTCATGCGTCCAGATGATTTTACGATACGTGAAATGTACGTCTTCCAACTGTGTGAAGTGCGCCATATTCATATCTTGGCAATTCGGCATTCTGGAATTCACTTCCACAATAACGGCGTCTACCAATTCAATACTGAAAAAATGTTCTTGTGTACCTGAAGCGGAAGTTCGATACCAGGCAATATGACAATTGTCCAAGACTTCGCCACTGGTCAAGGCGCTGAATATCAACGGGGATGCCTTGTCGAAAACCTTGGTAACCATGAGCGGCTTATGCACCCGCTGACCGGTGGGCTGGCCGGATTGAGGGTCACGTGGAATGATTATTTGATGGCTGAAAGCTTGTATCAAAATCTGATCTTCGTGCCCTTCCTGGTAGGTATTACCCACTGAATCTGCTGTAAAAGCTCCAGCACTGATTAAACCTTGTCGATTACCATTGATCGTCAAATACGCAGGTGTTGGCATAACTAAGTTCCCTGTTTGATTCTAGACACTGACAGTGCTTCACCTGTGCCGTAGGGCAGTTAGCGAAGCGGCTGTAAGATAAATAGAACCGATCCAGATATATGTAGGAAGAGTCTCTCCTATACGAAGGGATAGTCTTAAAATTTGCAGGATTTAATCCGACAAGAAAGAACCAAAAAAAAGCCAGCGCATAGCGCTGGCTTTTTTATTCGTGCGTTAGCGATGGGACGATGGATCAGAAATCCAGGTTCGAAACCGCCAACGCATTGCTCTCGATGAAGTCACGGCGAGGTTCGACTGCATCACCCATCAGGGTGTTGAAGATCTGGTCTGCGCCAATGGCGTCTTCGATGGTGACTTTCAGCATGCGGCGCACGCTTGGGTCCATGGTGGTTTCCCACAGCTGATCCGGGTTCATTTCACCCAGACCTTTGTAGCGCTGGATGGTGTGGCGCTTGGTGCTTTCGGCCATCAGCCAGTCGAGGGCTTCCTTGAACTCGGTGACCGCTTTCTTGCGCTCGCCACGCTGGATGTACGCGCCTTCGTCGAGCAGAGTGCTCAGTTGAGCGCCGAGGGTGACGACGGTCTTGTAGTCGTTGCTGCCGAAGAAGTCGCGGTTGAAGGTGACGTAGTTCGACAGGCCGTGGGAGATCAGCTCGACCTCTGGCAACCAAACGCCACGTTCACGATCTTCACGCAGGCTGGCCTTGTAGACCAGGCCCGACTTCTCGACGGTGCGCAGACGCACTTCGTACTGAGCCAGCCAGTCCTGCATCTTGGCGTGGTCGCCGAGCATTTCCAGGCTCACGGCCGGCAGGTAGATGAAGTGTTCGGTCAGTTCCTGCGGGTACAGGCGCGACAGACGCTTGAGGGTCTTCATCACCATGCGGAAGTCGTTCACCAGACGCTCGAGTGCTTCACCGGAAATGCCCGGGGCCTCTTCGTTCAGGTGCAGGCTCGCATCTTCCAGGGCCGACTGCGTCATGTACTCTTCCATGGCGTCGTCGTCTTTGATGTATTGCTCTTGCTTGCCTTTCTTGACCTTGTACAACGGCGGCTGGGCGATATAGATGTAGCCGCGCTCGATCAGCTCCGGCAACTGACGGAAGAAGAAGGTCAGCAGCAGGGTACGGATGTGCGAACCGTCGACGTCAGCATCGGTCATGATGATGATGTTGTGATAGCGCAGCTTGTCGATGTTGTACTCTTCGCGACCGATGCCGCAGCCCAGCGCAGTGATCAGCGTGCCCACTTCCTGGGACGAGATCATCTTGTCGAAGCGTGCTTTCTCGACGTTGAGGATCTTGCCCTTCAGCGGCAGGATCGCCTGGGTCTTGCGGTTACGTCCCTGCTTGGCAGAGCCGCCCGCGGAGTCACCCTCCACGAGGTACAGTTCGGACAGCGCAGGATCTTTTTCCTGGCAATCAGCGAGCTTGCCCGGCAGGCCGGCGATGTCCAGCGCGCCTTTGCGGCGGGTCATCTCACGGGCCTTGCGCGCCGCTTCACGGGCACGCGCCGCGTCGATCATCTTGCCGACGACCAGCTTGGCTTCGTTCGGGTTTTCCAGCAGGAAGTCGGAGAAGTACTTGCCCATCTCCTGCTCGACCGCGGTCTTCACTTCGGAAGACACCAGCTTGTCTTTGGTCTGCGAGCTGAACTTCGGATCCGGCACTTTTACCGAGATGATCGCGGTCAGGCCTTCACGGGCATCGTCACCGGTGGTCGCGACTTTGTGCTTCTTCGCCAGACCTTCCTGCTCGATATAGTTGTTCAGGTTACGCGTCAGTGCGGAACGGAAACCCACCAGGTGAGTACCGCCGTCGCGCTGCGGAATGTTGTTGGTGAAGCACAACAGGTTCTCGTTGAAGCTGTCGTTCCATTGCAGGGCGATTTCTACGCCGATGCCGTCTTCACGCTGGATGTTGAAGTGGAACACCTGGTTGACCGCAGTCTTGTTGGTGTTCAGGTATTCAACGAACGCACGCAGGCCGCCTTCGTACTTGAACAGCTCTTCCTTGCCGCTGCGCTCGTCCTTGAGGACGATGCCGACACCGGAGTTGAGGAACGATAGTTCACGAATGCGCTTGGCCAGAATGTCCCAGCTGAAGTGAATGTTCTTGAAGGTTTCGCTGGAAGCCTTGAAGTGGATCTGGGTACCGGTGGTTTCGCTGTCGCCAACGATCGCCATCGGCGCCTGAGGTACACCGTGGACGTAGGTCTGTTCCCAGATCTTGCCGCTGCGGCGTACGGTCAATACCAGCTCTTCGGACAGGGCGTTTACGACCGACACACCTACACCGTGCAGACCGCCGGATACCTTGTAGGAGTTGTCGTCGAACTTACCGCCAGCGTGGAGGACGGTCATGATGACCTCGGCGGCGGAAACGCCTTCCTCTTTGTGCACGTCTACCGGGATGCCACGGCCGTTGTCTTTGACGGTGATGGACTCATCCGGGTGGATGATGATGCTGATGTCGTCGCAGTGGCCGGCGAGGGCTTCGTCGATCGAGTTGTCGACCACCTCGAACACCATGTGGTGCAGACCGCTGCCATCGTCGGTGTCACCAATGTACATACCGGGACGTTTGCGTACGGCATCCAGGCCTTTCAGCACTTTAATGCTCGTTGAGTCGTACGTATTTTCTTCGCTCAATGCCTTCACTCCCGATGGTCGTGGGTCTGGGTGATACGGCCCTGTTCCACGTGGAACAGAGCGACTGGCGTTTCCGTCTGCCAGCCTTCCCTCAATAATTCGTGATCTACACAGGTGATGAAAACCTGGCAGCGTAAGTCTTCCAGCAAGCGGCACAGCGCGCGACGGTGGCTCTCGTCCAGTTCGGACGGCAAGTCATCCACCAGATAAATACACTGGCCGCGTCGGGCCTGGCTCACCAGATGCCCCTGGGCAATTCGCAATGCACAAACCACCAGCTTCTGCTGACCCCGGGACAAGATGTCCGCGGCGTTGTGTGCGCCCAATCTAAGGCGCAAGTCAGCGCGTTGCGGTCCGGCCTGGGTATGACCCATTTGCTGGTCCCGTTGCACGGAGCCAGCCAGTACGGCACTCAATTCCCGGTCCTTGTCCCAGCCTCGGTAATAGCTGAGCGTCAAACCTTCAAGCTCAACCAGTTCGCTCAAGGTTTGTTCAAAGACTGGTTTCAAGGCTTTGATGTAAGCGCGGCGGTATTCATCGATTTCAGCGCTGGCCTGGCACAGCTCCCTGTCCCAAACCGCTTGCGAAACGGCGTCAAGTGTACCATGCCGCAGCCAGGAGTTTCTCTGGCGCAAGGCCTTCTGCAAACGCTGCCAGGTCGCCATGAAACGCGGTTCGACGTGGAACACGCCCCAATCGAGAAACTGCCGGCGAATCTTCGGCGCACCTTCGAGCAGGCGGAAGCTGTCGGGGTTGATCAGTTGCAGCGGCAGGATCTCTGCCAGTTGCGCGGCACTGCGAGCGTTCTGCCCGTCGATGCGGATCTGGAACTCGCCCTGACGGTCGCGAGATATCCCCAACGCACTGTGACCACCCTCGGCCAGTTCGACCTGACCGAACACCGTGCAGGCGAGTTGCTCGTACTGGATGACCGGCAACAGCCGCGTGCTACGAAACGAACGGGCAAGCCCCAGCAGATGAATGGCTTCCAGAACACTGGTTTTGCCGCTGCCGTTGGCGCCGTAAAGAATGTTGATGCGGGGGGAGGGGGAGAAGGTCACCGGGTGCAGATTACGCACCGCGGTGACCGAAACACGACTTAAGGACATCCAGGATCAGCTGATTACAGACGCATCGGCATGACAACATAAGCCGAGTCGTCATTGTCGGACTCTTGCACCAGCGCACTGCTGTTGGAGTCGGACAGGATCAGGCGAACCTGTTCGGTGGTCATCACGCCCAGCACGTCGAGCAGGTAGCTCACGTTGAAGCCGATTTCCAGCGAACCGCCGTTGTATTCAACGCCCACTTCTTCTTCCGCTTCTTCCTGCTCCGGGTTGTTGGCCTGGATCTTCAACTGACCATTGGCCAGTTGCAGACGGATGCCGCGGTACTTCTCGTTGGACAGAATTGCGGTACGGCTGAACGCTTCACGCAGGGCCTGACGATCGCCCAGTACCAGCTTGTCGCCGCCCTTCGGAAGAACGCGCTCGTAATCCGGGAACTTGCCGTCGACCAACTTCGAAGTGAAGGTGAATTCGCCGGTGGTGGCGCGGATGTGGTGCTGACCCAGAACGATGCTGACGTTGCCGTCCGGCTCGGTCAGCAGACGCGCCAGTTCGAGGATACCTTTACGCGGCACGATCACCTGGTGGCGATCCGGCTGACCGATATCGGCCTGCATCGAGCACATCGCCAGACGGTGACCGTCGGTGGCCACGGCGCGGATCACACCGGCCGAGACTTCCAGCAGCATGCCGTTGAGGTAGTAGCGCACGTCTTGCTGGGCCATGGCGAAGCTGGTGCGTTCGATCAGTCGACGCAGTTTGCTCTGCTCCAGGCTGCAGGTCAGCGAACCCGGGCCTTCTTCAACCGTCGGGAAATCATTGGCGGGCAGGGTCGACAGGGTGAAACGGCTACGGCCGGCCTTCACGACCAGCTTCTGCTCGTCGACCTTGATGTCGATCAGCGCGTCGTTGGGCAGGCTCTTGCAGATGTCCATCAGCTTGCGCGCAGGCACGGTGATGGAGCCGGTTTCAGCCGGCTCTTCGAGTTGCACGCGACCGACCAGCTCGACTTCCAGATCGGTACCGGTCAGCGACAGTTGCTGGCCATCGACGACCAACAGCACGTTGGACAGTACCGGCAAGGTCTGTCGGCGCTCGACGACGCCTGCGACCAGTTGCAGGGGTTTCAACAGGGCTTCGCGTTGAATGGTGAAATGCATGGTCTAGTCCCTTGCCTTAATAAGCTGCGCTGGAGTTCATCAAGTGGTCAGTGTACGCAGCAGGTTCTTGTAGTCCTCGCGGATGTCCGCGTCGGATTCCTTAAGTTCGTTGATCTTGCGGCAGGCGTGCAACACCGTCGTGTGGTCGCGACCACCAAACACATCGCCGATTTCCGGCAGGCTGTGGTTGGTCAGCTCCTTGGACAGCGCCATGGCCACCTGACGCGGACGTGCCACCGAGCGCGAACGGCGCTTGGACAGCAGGTCGGAAATCTTGATCTTGTAGTACTCGGCGACAGTGCGCTGAATGTTATCCACAGAGACCAGTTTGTCCTGCAGTGCCAACAAGTCTTTCAGGGATTCGCGGATCAACTCGATGGTGATGTCGCGGCCCATGAAGTGCGAGTGGGCGATCACGCGTTTCAGCGCACCTTCCAGCTCACGGACGTTGGAACGAATTCGTTGGGCGATGAAGAACGCCGCATCGTGAGGCAACTCGACTTTGGCCTGGTCGGCCTTCTTCATCAAGATCGCCACACGGGTTTCCAGCTCCGGCGGCTCGACGGCAACCGTCAGGCCCCAACCGAAGCGGGATTTGAGGCGCTCTTCAAGGCCTTCAATTTCTTTCGGGTAGCGGTCACTGGTAAGAATGACCTGCTGGCCACCTTCAAGCAGGGCGTTGAAGGTGTGGAAAAACTCTTCCTGGGAACGCTCTTTACGGGCGAAGAACTGAATATCGTCGATCAGCAGAGCGTCCACCGAACGGTAGAAACGCTTGAACTCGTTGATCGCGTTCAGTTGCAGCGCCTTGACCATGTCGGCCACGAAGCGCTCGGAATGCAGGTACACAACCTTGGCATTCGGGTTCTTCTTTAATAAATGGTTACCCACTGCGTGCATCAAGTGAGTTTTACCCAGGCCGACGCCGCCATAAAGGAACAGCGGGTTGTAACCGTGCTTGGGATTGTCCGCCACCTGCCAGGCTGCCGCGCGGGCGAGCTGGTTGGACTTGCCTTCGACGAAATTCTCGAAGGTGAAGGTGCGGTTCAGGTAACTGGTGTGCTTGAGCGCGCCTTCGACCTGAACGGTGCGCTGTTCGGCGCGAACCGGGGCCTGTTGCGAGGCCGCACCGGCCATCGGGTCAAAGCTGTCGCGGGACGGCTCTTCACTGACTTCCTCGTTTTTTTGCGTCGAGCGCTTGGCCGGAGCTGCACTTGGAGCGGGTGCTGGCGCACTGGCCGGCACGGTATTGGCCTGAGCCTGGGACACCTGCGCAGCGGCCAACGGCGCGTTCGGCGCGGCACGTGGTGCCGAGCTGCGTTTGCTGCCTATTAATAAGGAAAGCGCTGGCGCCATGCCGTTGCCGTGCTCATCCAGCAGTTCAAGGACGCGACCGAGGTACTTTTCGTTGACCCAGTCCAGTACAAACCGGTTCGGTGCGTAGACGCGCAACTCGTCGCCTTCGGCTTCGACCTGTAGTGGACGGATCCAGGTGTTGAATTGTTGGGCAGGCAGCTCCTCGCGCAAAAGCTCCACGCACTGCTGCCAAAGTTCCACTGACACGGATATCCCCTAAGTTGAAAGCCGGTGAGGCAAAAACAAGCGGCCATTGTAGCGGCGAGCCGTCCACTTATCCACATGCAGGTTGTGTGGTGACCATGATTAATCAATGCGTTAACCGGTAAAAAGGCGACCAACGGTGTGTGCATAAGCTCTGTGGATAACCGCCTCTGAGGGCACTGGACAACTGGGGGTGGAACTCAGTGGATAACCAGCCTGTGGATAACAGGCCATTCCACACACAGGTTATCCGACAGCGCAGCACAGGCTGACCACGGTTTTCCACTGTAGTTGTCATTCTCTGTACATCATGCTGTACAAGGGCTGAAGATGGTTATCCACAGAAGAGGGCGGTCCTAGCTTTTACAAGCTTTACAGAAAAGCTTTAAATAATTCCCTTCTTTATTTTTATGTCTGGCAAACAGGTTTTCGGTTCCGGAAGCTCCAGAGATCTATTTATAAGGAAACGCTGGTTGGAAATTGACCTGAAGGCTTGCTTTCTCTAGAATCCCCGGTCTCTTAAAACGGGGGCCATTCCGGCCCGTTGTGGACGAACCAGGTAACACGACATGAAACGTACTTTCCAACCAAGCACTATCAAACGCGCTCGTACCCACGGTTTCCGTGCTCGCATGGCTACCAAGAACGGTCGCGCTGTCCTGTCGCGTCGTCGCGCCAAAGGTCGTGCGCGTCTGGCAGTTTGATAATCCGGTACTGGAGGTGAGTCAGGACTTCAGTCGGGAAAAGCGTCTGCTTACCCCCCGGCATTTCAAGGCAGTCTTTGACTCCCCTACCGGCAAGGTTCCGGGGAAAAATCTCCTGCTCCTTGCGCGCAACAACGATCTTGATCACCCCCGTCTCGGGCTGGTTATTGGGAAAAAGAGCGTAAAGCTCTCCGTTGAGCGCAATCGCCTCAAACGTCTGATGCGCGAATCGTTCCGTCTGCACCAGGATTCTCTGGTCGGCTGGGATATCGTTATCGTCGCGCGCAAAGGTTTGGGCGACGTAGAAAACCCCGAATTGATTCAGCATTTCGGCAAACTCTGGAAGCGTCTGGCCCGTAACAAGCCAGTTCCAGCAGTCAAAACCGAAACTGTAGGGGTAGACAGTCCAGATGCGTAAACTGGCACTCGTTCCGATCCAGTTTTATCGCTACGCCATTAGTCCTTTGATGGCCAGTCACTGTCGTTTCTACCCCAGTTGTTCTTGCTACGCGTATGAAGCCATCGAAAATCATGGCCTTCTGCGCGGTGGCTGGCTGGCCTTTCGTCGTTTAGGTCGCTGTCATCCGTGGAATCCCGGTGGTTATGACCCGGTTCCACCTATCCCTACCTCCCGTTCTTCTTCGATGGCCGAGTAATCATGGATATCAAACGCACGATCCTGATCGTCGCCCTGGCAATCGTGTCCTACGTTATGGTTCTTAAATGGAACCAGGACTATGGCCAGGCTGCCCTGCCGACTCAGAATGTTGCTTCCAGTACGACTGCATCCGGTTTGCCGGACACCGTTCCTGGCAATAACGCTTCCGCCAGTGACGATATTCCGGGTGCCGCAAGCGACACCAGCGCACCTGTGGAAACCCCGGTCGCTGCCAGCAAGGATCTGATCCAGGTCAAAACCGACGTGCTCGATCTGGCGATCGATCCCCAGGGCGGTGACGTTGCTCAACTGACTTTGCCACTGTATCCACGTCGTCAGGATCGTCCTGATGTACCGTTCCAGCTGTTCGACAACGGCGGCGAACGTACTTATCTGGCACAAAGCGGCCTGATCGGCACCAACGGTCCGGACGCAAGCCCGGCCGGTCGTCCGGTTTACGCCTCGGAGAAGAAAAGTTATCAACTGGCTGACGGTCAGGACCAATTGGTCGTCGACCTGAAGTTCAGCAAGGACGGCGTCAACTACATCAAGCGTTTCACCCTGAAACGCGGCCTGTATGACGTAACCGTGACCTACCTTGTGGATAACCAGAGCGCTCAGCCTTGGTCGGGTTCGATGTTCGCCCAACTGAAGCGCGACGCCAGTGCCGACCCTTCGTCGACCACTGCCACCGGCACCGCGACTTACCTGGGCGCTGCCCTGTGGACAAGTTCCGAGCCGTACAAGAAAGTGTCCATGAAAGACATGGACAAAGGTCAGCTCAAGGAAACCGTCACCGGTGGCTGGGTAGCCTGGCTGCAACACTACTTCGTGACTGCATGGGTTGCGCCGAAGGGCGAAAACAACATTGTTCAGACACGTAAGGACAGCAAAGGCAACTACATCATCGGTTACACCGGTCCTTCGCTGACCGCTGCACCGGGTGCCAAAGTTGAAACCAGCGCCATTCTGTACGCCGGGCCGAAAAGCCAGGCCGTACTGAAACAGTTATCCCCAGGTCTGGAACTGACAGTCGACTACGGCATTCTGTGGTTCATCGCTCAGCCGATCTTCTGGTTGCTGCAACACATCCACGCGATCGTGGGTAACTGGGGCTGGTCGATCATCTTCCTGACCATGCTGATCAAAGGGATCTTCTTCCCGCTGTCGGCTGCCAGCTACAAATCCATGGCGCGCATGCGTGCCGTAGCACCGAAACTGGCTGCACTGAAAGAGCAACATGGCGATGACCGGCAGAAAATGTCGCAAGCCATGATGGAGCTGTACAAGAAAGAGAAGATCAATCCGCTGGGCGGTTGCTTGCCGATCCTCGTGCAGATGCCGGTTTTCCTTTCGCTGTACTGGGTTCTGCTGGAAAGCGTGGAGATGCGCCAGGCGCCGTTCATGCTGTGGATCACCGACCTGTCGATCAAGGATCCGTTCTTCATCCTGCCGATCATCATGGGTGCGACCATGTTCATTCAGCAGCGTCTGAACCCGACTCCACCGGATCCGATGCAGGCGAAGGTCATGAAAATGATGCCAATCATCTTCACCTTCTTCTTCCTGTGGTTCCCGGCTGGTCTGGTGCTGTACTGGGTTGTGAACAACTGCCTGTCGATTGCCCAACAGTGGTACATCACGCGTAAGATCGAAGCGGCGACGAAAAAAGCCGAGGCGTAACTTACTCTGTGGATAACACCACTCAAAACGCCCCCTAGTGGGGCGTTTTGCTATCTGCCACTTTTGTCTGGATTCCGGTTTATGAGCGTACCTCGTGAAACCATCGCTGCTGTCGCCACCGCTCAAGGTCGCGGCGGTGTCGGCATCGTCCGTATTTCCGGGCCGTTGGCCAGCGTCGCAGCCAAAGCCATCAGCGGCCGTGAATTGAAACCGCGTTACGCGCATTACGGTCCGTTTTTCAGTGCTGATCAGCAGGTGCTGGACGAAGGACTGGCCCTGTATTTCCCGGGACCAAACTCGTTTACCGGCGAAGACGTGCTTGAACTGCAGGGACACGGTGGCCCGATCGTTCTCGACATGTTGCTCAAGCGTTGTCTGGAACTGGGTTGCCGTCTGGCTCGCCCGGGTGAATTCAGCGAGCGCGCGTTCCTCAATGACAAACTCGACCTGGCTCAGGCCGAGGCCATCGCCGACCTGATCGAAGCCAGTTCTGCACAGGCTGCACGCAATGCCTTGCGCTCCCTACAGGGCGCGTTTTCCCAGCGTGTGCATAACCTGACCGAACAACTGATCGGCCTGCGCATCTACGTCGAAGCCGCCATCGACTTCCCGGAAGAGGAAATCGACTTCCTGGCCGACGGTCACGTGCTGAGCATGCTCGACAAGGTACGTGAAGAGTTATCCACCGTGCTGCGTGAAGCCGGGCAGGGTGCCTTGTTGCGTGATGGCATGACTGTAGTGATTGCCGGTCGTCCGAATGCCGGCAAATCCAGCCTGTTGAATGCCCTGGCTGGACGCGAAGCCGCGATCGTGACCGAAATTGCCGGCACCACCCGGGATATCCTGCGCGAACATATCCACATCGACGGCATGCCGTTGCACGTGGTTGACACCGCAGGGCTGCGCGATACCGACGATCAGGTGGAAAAAATCGGCGTCGAGCGTGCGTTGAAAGCGATCACTGAAGCGGATCGGGTGCTGCTGGTAGTCGATGCCACCGCACCGGAAGCTGCAGATCCGTTTGCTCTGTGGCCGGAATTTCTCGAAACCCGTCCGGATCCGGCGAAAGTCACCTTGATTCGCAACAAGGCTGACCTGACGGGTGAAGCGATCGCTCTGGAAGTCAGCGACGATGGCCACGTGACCATCAGCCTCAGCGCCAAATCCGCTGGCGAAGGGCTGGAATTGCTGCGCGAACACCTCAAGGCCTGCATGGGCTATGAGCAAACCTCGGAAAGCAGCTTCAGTGCCCGTCGCCGTCATCTGGAGGCTCTGCGCCATGCCAGTGCAGCGCTGGAACATGGTCGCGCACAGCTGACGTTGGCCGGTGCCGGTGAGCTGCTGGCCGAGGATTTACGTCAGGCCCAGCACTCTCTGGGAGAAATCACCGGGGCATTCAGCTCCGATGACCTGCTTGGCCGGATCTTCTCCAGCTTCTGCATCGGTAAATGACCAAATGGGCTGTGGACAATTTATCCACAGCCCCTTTGGTTTCACCAGTTGTAAGACACCGTACCGAGTAAGGTGCGATCTTCGCCCCAGTAGCAACGCCCAGCATCGTTGCATCCCGACACATATTCCTTGTCGAACAGGTTCTTGGCGTTCAGGTCGACGCTCCAGTGCGTGTCAATCTGATAGCCGATTGCCGCATCCACCAACGTGACGTCGCCGGCGTCCAGCTTGCCGTACAGCGAAGGCGAGGTGTAGGCGAAGGCACTGTCGAAGTAACGCACGCCACCACCCACGTACAAACCTTTCAAATCGCCATCGAGGAAACGGTACTTGGTCCAGACCGACGCCTGATTTCGTGGCACGCCGGTCATCTGGTGGCCTTTGACCAACGAGGTCGCCGCGTCCTTGGTAATCCGCGCGTCGGTGTAGGTGTATGCCGCTGTCACATTGAGGTTCTGGGTCAGATTGCTGTTGAGTTCCAGTTCCACGCCTTTGGAACGGCTTTCCCCGACCTGGCGGTAGGTCGACGTGGTCGAGTCGAAGTAGGTGTCGTCCTTTTTGCGCAGGTCATACACCGACGCGGTGAACGCGGTATCCCAGCCGATCGGTTCGTACTTGAGGCCCACTTCGTATTGGCTGCTGGTGATCGGATCGAGCGGCGCGCCGGCATTGGAAATCTGCTGTACCGGTACGAACGAGGTGGAATAGCTGACATACGGCGTCATGCCGTTATCAAACTGGTACATCACGCCGCCCTGGTAGGTGAACTTCTTGTCCTCGGAACTGATGTTGCTGCCCTTGGCCACTTTGTCGCGGAAATCACTGTCGACCCAGTCCTGGCGCCCGCCGAGCAAGAACAACCAGTGGTCATATTTGCTCTGGATCTGGGCATAAACACCTTTCATCTGTTGTTCGAGCAAGGTGTTCTGCACCGCAATCGGTGTAGTCGGATCGCGCAAGTAAACCGGGTCGTAGATATCGATTGGCCCGACGATGCCAGCATTCCAGTCCTGATTGAACGAAGTGCGGTCGTAGCTGGCGCCGAACAGCACGGTGTTTTCCAGCTCGCCGACCTGGAATTTGCCTTCCAGTTGGTTATCCAGCGAATACACCATGGATTTGTTGAAACGATCGTACGCGGTCATGTTCAGGCGCGTGCCGAACCCGGCGTTGTTCAGGTTGCCGGGCCAGGTCTCGTGGCGGGTGATTCGCGACTGCATGTAGCGCGAATTCTGGCGGAACTGCCAGTCATCGTTGAAGGAATGGCTGAACTCATAACCGGTGCTCCAGGTTTCCCGTTCGAAGGTGTTCCAGTCCGGATCGCCAAGCATGGTGCCTTTGGATAGCTTGCCGTTGGGATTGCTCAGCAATGTGCCGGCCGCCGGCAGACCCAGTTCCATATTGGTGTGATCTTTCTGGTAGTTGGCCAGCAGGGTCAGGGTGTTGAAGTCGTCGAAATTCAGGGTCAGCGACGGGGCGATGTAAATGCGGTCATCCGGTACGTGATCGGTCTGGGTGTCGGACTTGCGTCCGAGCATCACCACTCGTCCCAACACATTGCCGCTGTCGTTGAGTGGCCCGGACACATCGATGCCAATCTGCCGGCGATTATTCGAGCCATAACCCAGTTGCACTTCGCCGCGTGGAGCTGCGGTCGGCCGCTTGCTCACCAGATTCACCAGGCCGCCCGGTGCGTTTTCCCCATAGAGCAAGGACGATGGTCCGCGGAAAATTTCCACGCGCTCCAAACCGTAAGGTTCGGTGCTGGTGTCATAACGGTTGCCTTGCACGCGAAGTCCATCGCGCAACAGGCCGTAGCCGTAATCGGTGGCGTTGAAACCACGAATGAAAAACAGATCGCCGGCCAGGCTGTCGCCCGCTGCAAACGGTGGGGCGAAGATGCCGGGAACGTAGCCGAGTACCTCGGTGAGCGTCTGAGATTTCTGATCTTTCATGCGCTGTGCGGTGACGACTGACACAGAACGTGGTGTTTCCGACAACGGCGTGCTGGTTTTCGTACCGATCCGGCTGTTCTGCGCCCTATAGCCGACGTCGGCGGCGTAATCCAGATCCATCGGATTGGCCAATTGCCCGTTGATGTTGGTCGGGGCCAGCTCCAGCAAATCACCATTGGGCAGCGCCTGCAGAATGTAGCTACCCGGCGCTTGAGGTACGGCTTGCAAACCTGAGCCTTGCAGCAGTTGGGCGAATCCCTGTTCGACGGTGAAGTTGCCGTTCAGCCCGGTACTGCGTAAACGGTTGGTCTGCTGCGGCGAGAACGACAGAATCACGTTTGCAGTGGAGGCGAATTGGCTCAAAGCATTGTCCAGCGGGCCGGCAGCAATGGTGTAGCGCTGCGCGACCGTTGCCGCGAAGGCGTTATTGGTCATTGCCAGGCAGGACGCGGCACTGGTCATCAGTAGGCTGTAGGCAATGCAGTGGTGGGAAAAACGCTGACGGAACGTGGGAAGACGCATGTGTGGATAAGCCCTGAAGGTGGCGAAGAGCCGCGTTTATCGCGATTACCTGTAGGGCCGGGTCAGGACAAAAAAAGATAACCCTGCTTTCGATTTTTTTCCCCAGGAGATTTTCAATCAGACGCTATGGCTGATCGAGACCCAGTAACGGGTGAAGTAGCGGACGTTGATCGGTAACGAGGCCTGAAGATTGGCCAGCACGGCATCGGTGGAATCGAGCCGAAAGGTGCCGGATACGCGTAGATCCCGGGCACGACTATCGCAGTGCATAACACCGCTGCGATAACGCCCCAGCTCTTCGATTACCGCGCCCAGCCGCGCATCGAGCACAATCAGCTGGCCGTTGGTCCAGGCCACTGCCGAGGATTTAAAGGGGTAAAGGACCCCGATATGCCGACTATCGAAATCCGCACCTTCGCCTGCTTTCAGGATCATCGCGCTCGTTGATCGATCAGCGGGTTGCACGCTGACCCGATCTTCCAACACGCCGACCCGCGTTGAGCCCGACAACTTATGCACAGAAAAACGGGTACCCAACGCTTGAATTCGGCCATCCGCGGTTTCGACCAAAAACGGCCGCTGATCGCCGAGCTTGCCGGTCTGAATGAGGATTTCACCCGAGCGCAAACGAATCAGCCGTTGCGTTGCGTCGAAAGATACATCGATGGCCGTATCGGTATTGATCTGAATCTGGCTGCCATCGGCCAATGAGATGTTGCGACGCTGACCAACGCCGGTTTTGTAATCAGCCCAGGCATTTCCAAGGGAGGTATGTTGTTGGGCGTTCCAGCCAAGGATCCCCGTCCCTGTCGCGAGCAGTAATAATTTCAGGATCTGGCGCCTTTGTTGGCCGGTATTCAGTGCGCGACGTTTCAAATCAAGCGGCAAAGTGCCGAGCTGACGCTGCAGTTGTTCCATCTGGTTCCAGGCCGCCAGATGCGCTGGATCGCTATCTATCCACAGCTGCCAGGCTTTTTGATCGGCGAGGGTCGGCGGATCGGCCTGAAACTGCACGTACCAACTGGCAGCCGCTTCGAAAACCTTGCGGTTCGGTGCAGTGGGCATCAACGCTGCGCCATGATCAGGGCACATTCCGTCAGGGCGCGGATCATGTGCTTCTTTACTGTGGTCAGGGAAACCTGCAACTGCGCAGCGATCTGTTGATAAGTCAAACCGTCGATCTGCGAAAGCATGAAGATCTTCTGGGTTCGCGCGCCCAGACCGGCCAAGGCTTTATCCACAGCGATCAGGGTTTCGATGATCAGCGCCTTGTCTTCTTCGCTGATGGCGGTGGCTTCTGGTCGAGCAGCCAAGGTCTGCAAGTAGGCAACTTCGATGGCCTGTCTTCTATAGCGATCAATGACGAGGCCGCGTGCAATGGTCGCCAGATAATCCCGCGGTTCGAGAATCTGCGACGCATTACGTGCCGCGAGGATCCGCACGAAAGTGTCATGCGCGACATCGGCAGCATCGCAGGCGTCGTGCAGTTTGCCCTTGAGCCATCCATACAGCCACGAATGGTGTTGCTCGTAGATTTGCTCGATCGCAGCATGATGGGCGGGTAGGGACATGGGAGAAACTGACGAGTTAATGATAATGGCTATTATTAGCCTCTGTTACGTTCTCTCACAATAGCCCTGTCACATCCCACTATCGACTTCATGCTCGTCTCCGATCTCTCGGTGGCGTTTTACTGCGTCCTGAAAAAACCGTCTGGTTGAATTTCTGTGGATTAAGCCCTGTGAATAACTGCCACTGAGGTCAGTTGATAACAGGGCGTGAAAACTGGATATAACTGCCTCTGTGGATAACCACCCCATTCATCCACAGGCTTAAACCGGTTATCCAAGGGCCTCCTGAGGACCTGATAACAGGGTTTTGAAACTCTGTACACATTGAATAATAAGGCCTGTAGCAATCTATCCACAGAAAGGTCGGTCAGTAAGAATAAGCATTAAAACAAAGGTTTTATAAATTTCTCTCTTTTTTATTCTTTTAACCTCGAGTTCTCCACAGCTGGTTAAATTTTGTGCAAAGGGTTCTTTAGGGAGGGCGAAGTCCCTATACTTGTCGACCAGGTCCAGAAACCTGATCTCAAACTATTCCTGAATACCTACTTAAGCAGGCACGAGGTGCGTGGTGGATTTCCCTTCCCGTTTTGAAGTGATCGTCATCGGCGGCGGTCATGCCGGTACCGAGGCAGCACTGGCCTCAGCACGTATGGGGGCAAAAACCCTGTTGCTGACGCATAACGTGGAAACCCTCGGTGCCATGAGCTGCAACCCGGCCATCGGTGGCATTGGCAAAAGCCATTTGGTCAAGGAAATTGACGCCCTCGGCGGCGCGATGGCCATGGCTACCGATCTGGGCGGCATCCAGTTTCGCGTATTGAACAGCCGCAAAGGTCCGGCCGTACGAGCGACCCGTGCGCAAGCCGACCGTATTCTGTACAAGGCCGCTGTCCGCGAAATTCTGGAAAACCAACCGAACCTGTGGATATTTCAACAGGCCGCTGACGACCTGATCGTCGAGCAGGACCAGGTACGCGGTGTTGTCACGCAAATGGGTCTGCGGTTCTTCGCCGATTCCGTGGTGTTGACCACTGGTACGTTCCTCGGTGGACTTATCCACATCGGTTTGCAGAATTTCTCCGGCGGTCGTGCCGGTGACCCGCCGTCGATTGCCCTGGCACATCGTCTGCGTGAACTGCCGCTGCGTGTCGGTCGCCTGAAAACCGGTACGCCACCGCGCATCGATGGCAAATCTGTGGATTTCTCGGTCATGACCGAGCAACCGGGCGATACGCCGATCCCGGTCATGTCGTTCATGGGCAACAAGGAACAACATCCGCGCCAGGTCAGTTGCTGGATTACCCATACCAACGCCCGCACCCACGAAATCATCGCGGCGAACCTCGATCGTTCGCCGATGTATTCCGCTGCCGGCGAAATCGAAGGCATCGGTCCGCGCTACTGCCCGTCGATCGAAGACAAGATTCATCGCTTTGCCGACAAGGAAAGCCATCAGGTGTTCATCGAGCCGGAAGGCCTGACCACCCATGAGCTGTACCCGAACGGGATATCCACAAGCTTGCCGTTCGACGTGCAATTGCAGATCGTGCAATCGATCCGCGGCATGGAAAACGCGCACATCGTGCGTCCGGGTTATGCGATCGAGTACGACTACTTCGACCCGCGTGACCTGAAATACAGCCTGGAAACCAAAGTCATCGGCGGTCTGTTCTTCGCTGGTCAGATCAACGGCACCACCGGTTACGAAGAAGCCGGTGCGCAAGGTTTGCTCGCCGGGGCCAACGCCGCGCTGCGTGCCAAGGGCAAAGAAGCCTGGTGCCCGCGTCGCGATGAAGCGTACATCGGCGTGCTGGTCGACGACCTGATCACCCTCGGTACCCAAGAGCCGTACCGCATGTTCACTTCCCGTGCCGAGTACCGCCTGATTCTGCGCGAGGACAACGCCGACCTGCGTCTGACCGAAAAAGGTCGCGAGCTGGGTCTGGTCGATGACGCGCGTTGGGCGGCCTTCTGCAAGAAACGCGAAAGCATCGAACTCGAAGAGCAGCGCCTGAAGAGCACCTGGGTTCGCCCGGGCACCCAGCAGGGCGATGCTATTGCGGAAAAATTCGGCACGCCGCTGACTCACGAATACAACTTGCTCAACCTCTTGAGCCGTCCGGAAATCGACTACGCTGGTCTGGTCGAAGTGACCGGGCAGGGCGCCGAAGATCCACAGGTCGCCGAACAGGTTGAAATCAAGACCAAATACGCCGGTTACATCGACCGTCAACAGGACGAGATCGCCCGTCTGCGCGCCAGTGAAGACACGAAATTGCCTGTGGATATCGATTACACCAACATATCCGGTCTCTCCAAGGAGATTCAGAGCAAGCTCGGTGCGACGCGTCCGGAGACGCTCGGCCAGGCTTCGCGGATCCCGGGGGTGACCCCGGCAGCGATTTCGCTGTTGATGATTCATTTGAAAAAACGCGGCGCGGGCCGTCAGTTGGAGCAAAGCGCTTGAGTTCTAAGGTCACTTCGCAACACGCCGAAGAGTTATCCACAGGAGCCCGCGAGCTCGGTGTCAATCTCAGCGCAGCCCAGCACGAATTGCTGCTGGGTTACCTGGCCCTGTTGATCAAATGGAACCAGGCCTACAACCTGACTGCAGTGCGCGATCCTGATGAAATGGTTTCGCGGCATTTGCTCGATAGCTTGAGCGTGATGTCGTTCATCGAAAACGGCCGCTGGCTCGATGTCGGCAGTGGCGGCGGCATGCCGGGGATCCCGTTGGCGATCCTGTATCCGGACTCGCAAGTCACCTGTCTGGACAGCAACGGCAAGAAAACCCGCTTCCTGACTCAGGTCAAACTCGAACTCAAACTGGATAACCTGCAAGTTATCCACAGTCGCGTCGAAGCCTTCCAGCCTGCCCAGCCATTCAACGGGATCATTTCCCGGGCTTTCAGCAGTATGGAGAACTTCACCAACTGGACTCGCCACCTCGGCGATGCCAACACGCGCTGGCTGGCAATGAAGGGCGTTCATCCGGCCGATGAGCTGGTAGCATTGCCGGCAGACTTCAAACTCGATAGCGAACACGCCCTGGCCGTACCCGGTTGCCAAGGCCAACGCCATCTGCTGATACTGCGCCGCACGGCATGATTGGGAACACAAGCAAGAATGGCTAAGGTATTCGCGATAGCGAACCAGAAGGGTGGTGTGGGCAAGACCACCACCTGCATCAACCTCGCAGCATCCCTGGTCGCGACCAAGCGCCGGGTGCTGTTGATCGATCTCGATCCACAGGGCAACGCCACCATGGGTAGCGGTGTGGATAAACATGGCCTGGAAAACTCGGTCTACGACCTGCTGATCGGCGAATGCGATCTGGCCCAGGCCATGCACTACTCCGAGCACGGCGGTTATCAACTGCTGCCGGCCAACCGCGACCTGACTGCGGCTGAAGTGGTGCTGCTGGAAATGCAGATGAAGGAAAGCCGTCTGCGCAGCGCGCTGGCGCCGATCCGTGAAAACTACGATTACATTTTGATCGACTGCCCGCCGTCGCTGTCGATGCTTACGCTGAACGCATTGGTTGCCGCCGATGGGGTGATTATCCCCATGCAGTGCGAATACTTTGCGCTCGAAGGCTTGAGCGACCTTGTGGATAACATCAAACGCATTGCCGAACTGCTGAACCCCAACCTCAAGGTCGAAGGTCTGCTGCGCACCATGTACGACCCGCGGCTGAGCCTGATGAACGATGTTTCGGCGCAGCTGAAGGAACACTTTGGCGAGCAGCTGTACGACACGGTGATCCCGCGCAACATCCGCCTGGCCGAAGCACCGAGCTACGGTATGCCGGCACTGGCCTACGACAAGCAATCGCGCGGCGCGCTGGCCTATTTGGCACTGGCGGGCGAGATGGTTCGCCGTCAGCGCAAAAATTCACGCATCGCCGCTGCCCAGCCAACTTAAGGAATCCCCATGGCCGTCAAGAAACGAGGTCTCGGACGTGGACTGGATGCACTGCTGAGTGGTCCGACCGTCAGCGCGCTGGAAGAACAGGCGGCGCAGGCCGATACCCGTGAACTGCAACACCTGCCACTGGACCTGCTGCAGCGTGGCAAATACCAGCCACGCCGCGACATGGATCCGCAGGCGCTGGAAGAGCTGGCGCAGTCGATCAAGGCGCAAGGCGTGATGCAGCCGATCGTGGTGCGCCCGATTGGCGGTGGCCGCTTCGAAATCATCGCCGGTGAACGGCGCTGGCGCGCCAGCCAGCAGGCCGGCCAGGAAACCATCCCGGCGATGGTCCGGGATGTGCCGGATGAGACGGCGATCGCCATTGCGCTGATCGAGAACATCCAGCGTGAAGACCTGAACCCGATCGAAGAAGCCGTCGCCTTGCAGCGTCTGCAGCAGGAATTCCAGCTCACTCAGCAACAGGTTGCCGAGGCTGTGGGTAAGTCCCGCGTGACTGTGGCTAACCTGTTGCGACTTATTGCACTGCCGGAAGTCATCAAGACCATGCTGTCCCACGGTGACCTGGAAATGGGTCATGCCCGTGCTTTGCTCGGTCTGCCGGACAATCAGCAGGTGGAAGGGGCGCGACATGTTGTCGCACGCGGCCTGACTGTGCGCCAAACCGAGGCACTGGTTCGTCAGTGGTTGAGTGGCAAACCGGAGCCTGTGGAAGCAGCCAAACCCGACCCGGATATCGCCCGGCTCGAACAGCGTCTGGCCGAGCGCCTAGGCTCTGCGGTGCAGATTCGCCACGGCAAGAAGGGAAAAGGTCAGCTGGTGATCGGTTACAACTCACTCGATGAGCTTCAAGGTGTGCTCGCACACATCCGCTGAAACATTTCCTCATGTAGCGCGCAGTCGGAAATCACTACCTGACAGTTGAATAGGGGCAGAACCGCCCCTATACTCTGCGCGCATTTTGTCGGCACAAATTATGCCAAGTTATTGAATTCTGGCAGCCGACCATTGGAGAGCAAATGTGATGGAAACCCGCAAGCCAAACCGCCTGCCGTTCCATCGCCTGGCGGTTTTTCCGGTGTTGATGGCTCAATTTGTCATTTTGCTCATTGCCGCTTTGGCGCTCTGGCAATGGCATGGAGTCGTTGCCGGATACTCGGGACTTTGCGGAGGCCTGATAGCCTTGCTGCCCAATGTTTATTTCGCTCACAAGGCATTTCGGTTTTCCGGCGCCCGAGCAGCCCAGTCCATCGTCCGGTCATTTTATGCCGGCGAGGCAGGCAAACTGATTTTGACGGCAGTGCTGTTTGCACTGGTGTTTGCAGGTGTGAAGCCATTGGCGCCGATCGCAGTATTCGGCGCTTTCGTGCTGACTCAGTCGGTCAGCTGGTTCGCTCCCCTGCTGATGAGAACAAGACTTTCGAGACCTTAGGGCGTTTGAGGCAACCATGGCAGAAACAACCGCTTCGGGCTATATCCAGCACCACTTGCAGAACCTGACCTTCGGTCAGCTACCTAACGGCGGCTGGGGCTTTGCCCATACCGCAGCAGAAGCCAAGGAAATGGGCTTCTGGGCTTTCCACGTCGATACCCTCGGCTGGTCGGTCGCGCTGGGTCTGATCTTCGTTTTCCTTTTCCGCATGGCGGCAAAGAAAGCAACATCGGGTCAGCCAGGTGCTTTGCAGAACTTCGTTGAAGTATTGGTCGAATTCGTCGATGGCAGCGTGAAAGACAGCTTCCATGGCCGTAGCCCGGTGATCGCACCGCTGGCACTGACCATCTTCGTCTGGGTGTTCCTGATGAACGCCGTCGACCTGGTACCGGTCGACTGGATTCCTCAGCTGGCCATCCTGATCACCGGCGACCACCACATCCCGTTCCGTGCCGTGTCGACCACCGACCCGAACGCGACCCTGGGCATGGCGTTCTCGGTTTTCGCACTGATCATTTTCTATAGCATCAAGGTCAAGGGCATCGGCGGCTTCATCGGCGAACTGACCCTGCACCCGTTCGGCAGCAAGAACATCTTCGTTCAGGCCCTGCTGATCCCGGTGAACTTCCTGCTGGAATTCGTGACCCTGATCGCCAAGCCGATCTCTCTGGCCCTGCGTCTGTTCGGCAACATGTATGCCGGCGAGCTGGTGTTCATTCTGATCGCTGTGATGTTCGGCAGCGGCCTGCTCTGGCTGAGTGGCCTGGGCGTTGTTCTGCAGTGGGCGTGGGCTGTGTTCCACATCCTGATCATCACCCTGCAGGCGTTCATCTTCATGATGCTGACCATCGTCTACCTGTCGATGGCGCACGAAGAAAACCATTAAGAGCAGCCTTGGCTGATCTGATGTCCCTCCCGGTCAAACGGGAGGGGGCTCTTAACCGGGCCTCTGAAACGATTTGTTTTACCGCTTTAATCTAAAAAACCTAAACCATACGACGTAAAAGTCGGGAGGAAAGATGGAAACTGTAGTTGGTCTAACCGCTATCGCTGTTGCACTGTTGATCGGCCTGGGCGCACTGGGTACCGCAATTGGTTTCGGCCTGCTGGGCGGCAAGTTCCTGGAAGGCGCAGCGCGTCAGCCAGAAATGGTTCCAATGCTGCAAGTTAAAATGTTCATCGTTGCCGGTCTGCTCGACGCCGTAACCATGATCGGTGTTGGTATCGCTCTGTTCTTCACCTTTGCGAACCCGTTCGTTGGTCAGATCGCTGGCTAATTACCCGGATTCTTCCGAGTAATTTGGTGTGATGGACAACGTAACTGCGAGGTGTTGGCGTGAACATTAATGCGACCCTGATTGGCCAGTCCGTTGCGTTCCTGATTTTTGTACTGTTCTGCATGAAGTTCGTATGGCCTCCGGTCATCGCGGCACTGCACGAACGTCAAAAGAAGATCGCTGATGGTCTGGACGCTGCCAGCCGTGCAGCTCGCGACCTGGAGTTGGCCCAAGAGAAAGCGGGTCAGCAACTGCGCGAAGCGAAAGCTCAGGCAGCTGAAATCATCGAGCAAGCCAAGAAACGCGGCAACCAGATCGTTGAAGAGGCTGTTGAAAAAGCCCGTATCGACGCTGACCGTGTGAAGGTTCAGGCTCAAGCCGAGATCGAACAGGAACTGAACAGTGTCAAAGACAAGCTGCGCGCCCAAGTGGGCTTGCTGGCTGTCGGCGGCGCCGAGAAGATCCTGGGTGCCACAATCGATCAAAACGCGCACGCAGAGCTGGTTAACCAACTGGCTGCTGAAATCTAAGCGAGGGCGATCATGGCAGAACTGACCACGTTGGCCCGACCTTACGCTAAGGCGGCCTTCGAGCACGCTCAGGCCCACCAGCAACTGGCCAATTGGTCAGCCATGCTCGGCCTGGCTGCAGCGGTGTCGCAAGACGACACCATGCAGCGCGTGCTCAAGGCCCCGCGACTGACGAGCGCAGAAAAGGCCGCCACGTTCATTGACGTGTGCGGCGACAAGTTTGATGCCAAGGCACAGAACTTCATCAATGTCGTTGCCGAAAACGACCGTCTCCCGCTTCTGCCGGAGATCGCCGCTCTGTTCGACCTGTACAAGGCCGAACAAGAGAAGTCGGTAGACGTTGAAGTGACCAGTGCTTTCGCATTGAACCAAGAACAGCAAGACAAACTCGCCAAGGTTCTCAGTGCACGACTCAACCGGGAAGTGCGCCTGCAAGTTGCGGAGGATGCTGCCCTTATAGGGGGTGTCGTTATCCGCGCCGGCGACCTGGTTATCGATGGCTCGATTCGCGGCAAAATCGCGAAACTTGCCGAAGCATTGAAATCTTGAGTTTGAAGGGGCAGCAGAGCAATGCAGCAACTCAATCCTTCCGAAATAAGTGAAATTATCAAGGGCCGCATCGACAAGCTCGATGTGACCTCCCAAGCCCGTAACGAAGGCACTGTCGTCAGCGTATCTGACGGCATCGTGCGGATTCACGGTCTGGCCGACGTCATGTACGGCGAGATGATCGAGTTTCCGGGCGGCGTCTACGGTATGGCCCTCAACCTGGAGCAAGACTCCGTAGGTGCCGTTGTACTGGGCGCATACACCAGTCTGGCTGAAGGCATGAGCGCCAAGTGCACCGGCCGCATCCTCGAAGTTCCGGTTGGTAAGGAACTGCTGGGTCGCGTAGTCGATGCACTGGGTAACCCTGTTGACGGCAAAGGTCCACTGGGCAACACCTTGACCGACGCGGTCGAGAAAGTTGCACCGGGCGTGATCTGGCGTAAGTCGGTAGACCAGCCTGTACAGACTGGCTACAAGGCTGTCGATGCCATGATCCCTGTCGGCCGTGGCCAGCGTGAGCTGATCATCGGTGACCGTCAGATCGGTAAAACCGCTCTGGCGATCGACGCGATCATCAACCAGAAAGACAGCGGCATTTTCTGCGTCTATGTAGCGATCGGTCAGAAGCAATCGACCATCGCCAACGTGGTTCGCAAGCTGGAAGAAAACGGCGCCCTGGCCAACACGATCATCGTGGCTGCCAGTGCTTCGGAATCTCCTGCGCTGCAATTCCTGGCACCGTACTCCGGTTGCACCATGGGTGAATTCTTCCGCGACCGCGGTGAAGACGCGCTGATCGTTTATGACGATCTGTCCAAACAAGCAGTGGCTTACCGCCAGATTTCCCTGCTGCTGCGCCGTCCACCAGGCCGTGAAGCTTACCCAGGCGACGTGTTCTATCTCCACTCCCGTCTGCTGGAGCGCGCATCCCGCGTTTCGGAAGAATACGTAGAGAAGTTCACCAACGGCGCAGTGACCGGCAAAACCGGTTCCCTGACCGCACTGCCGATCATCGAAACCCAGGCTGGCGACGTTTCCGCGTTCGTTCCGACCAACGTGATTTCCATCACCGACGGTCAGATCTTCCTGGAATCGGCCATGTTCAACTCGGGCATCCGCCCTGCAGTGAACGCCGGTGTTTCGGTATCCCGTGTGGGTGGTGCCGCTCAGACCAAGATCATCAAGAAGCTGTCCGGTGGTATCCGTACCGCTCTGGCTCAGTACCGTGAACTGGCGGCATTCGCCCAGTTCGCTTCTGACCTGGACGAAGCGACCCGTAAGCAACTTGAGCATGGTCAGCGCGTTACCGAGCTGATGAAGCAGAAGCAATACGCACCAATGTCGATCGCTGACATGGCGCTGTCGCTGTATGCCGCTGAGCGTGGGTTCCTGACTGACATTGAAATCGCCAAGATCGGCAGCTTCGAACAAGCGCTGATTGCTTTCTTCAACCGCGATCACGCCGATTTGATGGCCAAGATCAACGTTAAAGGTGACTTCAATGACGAAATCGACGCTGGCATGAAAGCCGGTATCGAGAAGTTCAAGGCCACCCAAACCTGGTAAGCCGCAGCGGGAGCCGCAAGGCTCCCGCTTGCTAACCTGATAGGTGTTACATGGCAGGCGCAAAAGAGATTCGCAGTAAGATTGCGAGCATCAAAAGCACGCAAAAAATTACCAGCGCCATGGAAAAAGTGGCGGTGAGCAAAATGCGCAAGGCACAAATGCGCATGGCAGCCAGCCGTCCTTATGCGGAGCGTATCCGCCAGGTAATTGGGCATCTGGCCAACGCCAACCCGGAATACCGCCACCCGTTCATGATCGACCGTGAAGTAAAGCGTGTTGGTTATGTCGTCGTGAGCAGTGACCGTGGTTTGTGCGGCGGCTTGAACACCAACCTGTTCAAGGCCCTGGTCAAGGACATGGCGGTAAACCGCGAAAACGGCGTCGAGATTGATCTGTGTGTAGTCGGTAGCAAGGGTGCGGCCTTTTTCCGCAACTTCGGCGGTAACGTCGTTGCAGCTATCAGCCACCTGGGTGAAGAGCCGTCGATCAATGATTTGATCGGCAGCGTCAAGGTGATGCTGGATGC
This sequence comes from Pseudomonas sp. lyk4-TYG-107, assembly GCF_030209055.1. Lineage (NCBI taxonomy): Bacteria > Pseudomonadati > Pseudomonadota > Gammaproteobacteria > Pseudomonadales > Pseudomonadaceae > Pseudomonas > Pseudomonas sp. lyk4-TYG-107. The sequence goes on along the minus strand of NZ_JARVST010000006.1, from coordinate 273,538 downwards.
CTACCTGGAGGGCCGTATCGATCGCCTGTCCGTGGTATCCAACAAGTTCATCAACACCATGACACAACAGCCTACCGTGGAGCAGTTGATTCCACTGGTGGCAACCCCGGATCAAGAACTCAAGCACCACTGGGACTACCTCTACGAACCAGACGCCAAAGAGCTGCTTGACGGCTTGATGGTGCGCTACGTGGAGTCGCAGGTGTACCAGGCGGTGGTCGAGAACAACGCGGCTGAACAAGCTGCGCGGATGATCGCGATGAAGAACGCTACCGACAACGCCGGTGATTTGATCAGCGATTTGCAGCTGATCTACAACAAGGCGCGTCAGGCTGCGATCACCCAAGAGATCTCGGAAATCGTCGGCGGCGCTGCCGCGGTTTAACGGTTCAAATATTCAGAGGATCCAGCTATGAGTAGCGGACGTATCGTTCAAATCATCGGCGCCGTTATCGACGTGGAATTTCCACGCGACAGCGTACCGAGCATCTACAACGCGCTGAAAGTAGTCAGCGCGGCCGAAACCACTCTGGAAGTTCAGCAACAGCTGGGCGACGGCGTGGTTCGTACCATTGCGATGGGTTCCACCGAGGGCTTGAAGCGCGGTCTGGAAGTTACCGATTCCGGCGCAGCCATCTCCGTACCGGTCGGTAAAGCGACTCTGGGCCGGATCATGGACGTTCTGGGTAACCCGATCGACGAAGCCGGTCCAATCGACACCGAAGAGCGCTGGGGCATTCACCGCGCAGCACCTTCGTTCGCTGAGCAAGCAGGCGGCAACGACCTGCTGGAAACCGGGATCAAGGTTATCGACCTGGTTTGCCCGTTCGCCAAAGGCGGTAAAGTCGGTCTGTTCGGTGGTGCCGGTGTAGGCAAAACCGTAAACATGATGGAACTGATCCGTAACATCGCCATCGAGCACAGCGGTTATTCCGTGTTCGCCGGTGTGGGTGAGCGTACTCGTGAGGGTAACGACTTCTACCACGAGATGAAGGACTCCAACGTTCTGGACAAAGTGGCACTGGTTTACGGTCAGATGAACGAGCCGCCGGGAAACCGTCTGCGCGTAGCCCTGACCGGCCTGACCATGGCCGAGAAGTTCCGTGACGAAGGTAACGACGTTCTGCTGTTCGTCGACAACATCTACCGTTACACCCTGGCCGGTACTGAAGTATCCGCACTGCTGGGCCGTATGCCTTCGGCAGTAGGTTACCAGCCGACCCTGGCTGAAGAGATGGGCGTTCTGCAAGAACGTATCACTTCGACCAAAGAAGGTTCGATCACCTCGATCCAGGCGGTATACGTACCTGCGGATGACTTGACCGACCCGTCGCCAGCGACCACCTTCGCCCACTTGGACGCCACCGTCGTTCTGTCCCGTGACATCGCTTCCCTGGGTATCTACCCAGCGGTAGATCCACTGGATTCGACTTCGCGCCAGCTGGATCCGAACGTAATCGGTCAGGACCACTACGACACCGCTCGCGGCGTTCAGTACGTTCTGCAACGTTACAAAGAGCTGAAAGACATCATCGCGATCCTGGGTATGGACGAGCTGTCGGAAGCCGACAAACAGTTGGTTAACCGTGCTCGTAAGATCCAGCGCTTCTTGTCGCAGCCGTTCTTCGTGGCTGAAGTCTTCACCGGTGCTTCGGGTAAATACGTTTCCCTGAAAGACACCATTGCTGGCTTCAAAGGCATCCTCAACGGTGACTACGACCACCTGCCAGAACAAGCGTTCTACATGGTTGGCGGCATCGAAGAAGCGATCGAGAAAGCCAAGAAACTGTAATCCCGGCGCCCGGCAACGGGCGCTAATTTAGGTTGAGGCAATCAGATGGCTATGACAGTCCATTGCGATATCGTCAGCGCGGAAGGGGAAATCTTTTCCGGCCTGGTCGAGATGGTGATTGCGCACGGTGCACTGGGTGATCTTGGTATCGCTCTGGGTCACGCGCCGCTGATCACTAATCTGAAGCCAGGTCCGATCCGCCTGATCAAGCAAGGCGGGGAAGCCGAGGTGTTCTACATCTCCGGTGGTTTCCTCGAGGTTCAGCCGAACATGGTCAAGGTGCTTGCCGATACCGTGCAACGTGCCGCCGACCTGGATGAAGCTCAAGCCCAGGCAGCTCTCAAGGCTGCCGAAGCTGCTCTGCACGAGAAGAGCGCAGATTTCGACTACGGAGCTGCGTCCGCACGTCTGGCCGAGGCTGCAGCTCAGCTGCGCACCGTCCAGCAGATCCGCAAGAAGTTTGGCGGTTAATCCGTCAGCCACTTGTTGTGCGATTGATAAAAAAGGGTAGCCTCGGCTACCCTTTTTTCTTTTCCGATTTTTACAACCCGGTCGCAGTTGCTGACCACCCAGGATTGGTAGCCAGTCATGTCTCTCGAAATCGTTATCCTCGCGGCCGGTCAAGGCACCCGTATGCGTTCGGCGTTGCCGAAAGTGCTGCACCCGGTAGCCGGCAATTCCATGCTTGGGCATGTTATCCACAGCGCACGGCAGCTCGATCCACAGCGCATTCATGTGGTGATCGGCCATGGTGCCGATGTGGTGCGTGAGCGTCTGGCGGCTGACGATTTGAATTTCGTGCTGCAGGACAAGCAATTGGGCACTGGTCATGCAACGGCTCAGGCTGTGCCGTTCATCAGCGCCGACACCGTGTTGATCCTCTACGGTGACGTGCCATTGATCGAGGTCGAAACCCTGCAGCGCCTGCTTAAACATGTCGTACCGGGGCAGATGGGCCTGTTGACCGTCGAGCTGGAAGATCCGACCGGTTACGGCCGCATCGTGCGTGATGCTGACGGCAAGGTCGCAGCCATCGTTGAGCACAAAGATGCCAGCGAAGCCCAGCGCGCAATCACCGAAGGCAATACCGGCATCCTCGCCGTGCCGGCCAATCGTCTGGCCGACTGGATGAGCCGCCTGTCGAACAACAATGCCCAGGGTGAGTACTACTTGACCGACGTGATCGAAATGGCGGTCAGCGATGGTCTGGTGGTGGCCACTGAACAACCGCACGACCCGATGGAAGTGCAGGGCGCCAATGATCGTAAGCAACTGGCGGAACTGGAGCGGCATTACCAACTGCGCGCCGGCCGCCGGCTGATGGCGCAAGGCGTGACCCTGCGTGACCCGGCGCGTTTCGATGTGCGTGGCGAAGTCACCGTCGGTCGCGATGTGCTGATCGACATCAACGTGATTCTCGAAGGTAATGTTGTCATCGAGGACGACGTGGTGATCGGCCCGAACTGCGTGATCAAGGACAGCACCCTGCGCAAAGGCGTGGTGATCAAAGCCAACAGCCACATCGAAGGTGCGGTGCTGGGTGAAGGCAGCGATGCCGGTCCTTTCGCTCGTCTACGTCCGGGCACAGTGCTAGAAGCGCGCGCGCATGTGGGTAACTTTGTCGAACTGAAAAACGCGCGCATGGGTGAGGGCGCCAAGGCCGGGCATCTGACCTATCTGGGCGACGCGGAAATCGGCGCCCGCACCAACATTGGCGCGGGCACCATTACCTGCAACTACGATGGCGCCAACAAGTGGAAAACCGTGTTGGGCGAGGACGTGTTCATCGGCTCCAACAACTCGTTGGTCGCACCTGTGGATATCTCGTCCGGGGCAACTACCGCGGCTGGTTCGACCATCACCCAGAATGTGGATAACGCCCAGTTGGCCGTTGGTCGGGCGCGGCAGAAAAATATCGACGGCTGGAAGCGGCCGGAGAAGATCAAGAAGAGTTGAGTTATCCACAGCTGCACTTAATGCTTGAATCCAAATGTGGGAGCGGGCTTGCTCGCGAATGCGGTGTTTCAGTTTCACATTTCAGTGACTGACCCTCCGCATTCGCGAGCAAGCCCGCTCCCACATTCGTCTATGTCGTTTCTAAAATTTTCGATCTGTCGCTTGACGATTTATGGCCGATAGGTTTTGATTGCTTCCGTTATCTTTCGAATCGAAACTTATACCAACATGTCGAAACGCAATACGCCTCAACGCCGACACAATATCCTCGCCTTGCTCAATGACCAGGGCGAAGTCAGTGTGGATGAACTGGCCAAGCGCTTCGAAACTTCTGAAGTTACGATTCGCAAGGATCTGGCCGCACTGGAAAGCCATGGTCTGTTGCTGCGCCGTTACGGCGGGGCGATCACCATGCCGCAGGAATTGGTCGCTGAACCGGGCCAAAGCGTTTCAAAGTACAAACAGGCGATTGCCCGCGCCGCCGTCAAACGTATCCGCGAGCACGCCCGCATCATCATCGACAGTGGCAGCACCACTGCGGCGATGATTCCCGAGCTTGGCCAGCAGCCGGGTCTGGTGGTGATGACCAACTCCCTGCACGTGGCCAACGCCTTGAGCGAACTCGAACACGAACCGGTGCTGCTGATGACGGGCGGCACCTGGGATCCGCATTCGGAGTCCTTCCAGGGCCAGGTGGCCGAGCAGGTACTACGCTCTTACGACTTCGACCAGTTGTTCATTGGCGCCGATGGCATCGATCTGGTGCGCGGTACCACCACGTTCAACGAATTGCTTGGCCTGAGCCGGGTGATGGCCGACGTGGCGCGTGAAGTCATCGTGATGGTCGAGGCCGACAAGATCGGCCGCAAGATTCCCAACCTGGAGCTGCCGTGGAGCAGCGTCCATACCCTCATTACCGATGATCGCCTGCCTGAAGAGGCCCGCGATCAGATACAGGCCCGCGGTATCAGCGTGATTTGCGCGGCTGTCAGTCAGGAGAAATAAGCATGTGTGGAATTGTCGGCGCAGTTGCTGAACGTAATATCACCGCCATCCTGCTCGAAGGCCTCAAGCGCCTTGAATACCGCGGCTATGACAGCGCCGGTGTGGCGGTTTTCACCAACGATGAAAAGCTCGAGCGCATGCGCCGTCCGGGCAAGGTCAGCGAGCTGGAAGCGGCGCTGGCCGCACAGCCGCTAGTTGGCCGTCTCGGTATCGCCCACACCCGTTGGGCGACCCACGGTGCACCGTGCGAGCGTAACGCGCACCCGCATTTCTCCGGTGATATCGCGGTGGTGCACAACGGCATCATCGAGAATCACGAAGCCCTGCGTGAGCAACTGAAAGCGCTGGGTTACGTGTTTACTTCGGACACCGACACCGAAGTCATCGCGCACCTGCTGAGCCACAAACTCAAGGATCAGCCTGACCTGACCGTCGCGCTCAAAGCCACCGTCAAGGAACTGCACGGCGCCTACGGTCTGGCCGTGATCAACGCACAACAGCCGGATCGTCTGGTTGCCGCACGCAGTGGCAGCCCGTTGGTGATCGGTCTGGGCCTGGGTGAGAACTTCCTCGCGTCCGACCAATTGGCCCTGCGTCAGGTCACTGACCGCTTCATGTACCTGGAAGAAGGCGATATCGCCGAAATTCGCCGCGATAACGTGCAGATCTGGGACGTCAACGGCAACGCCGTCGAGCGCCAGACCGTGCAGTACAGCGATGGTGCCGAAGCTGCTGACAAGGGCGAGTTCCGCCACTACATGCTCAAGGAAATCCATGAGCAACCATCCGTTGTCCAACGCACCCTCGAAGGCCGTCTGAGTCCGAATCAGGTGCTGGTGCAGGCCTTCGGTCCACAGGCTGCCGAACTGTTCGCCAAAGTGCGCAACGTGCAGATTGTCGCCTGCGGTACCAGCTACCACGCCGGTATGGTCGCGCGTTACTGGCTCGAAGAACTGGCCGGTATCCCGTGCCAGGTCGAAGTCGCCAGCGAATTCCGCTACCGCAAGGTGGTGGTGCAGCCGGATACCCTGTTCGTCACCATCTCGCAGTCCGGCGAAACCGCCGACACCCTGGCCGCGCTGCGCAACGCCAAAGAGCTGGGCTTCCTCGCCAGCCTGGCGATCTGCAACGTCGGCATCAGCTCGCTGGTGCGTGAATCCGACCTGACGCTGCTGACCCAGGCCGGTCGCGAAATCGGCGTAGCCTCGACCAAGGCGTTCACCACGCAACTGGTCGGCCTGTTGCTGCTGACCCTGTCGCTGGGTCAGGTACGCGGCACGCTCGGCAAAGGCGTTGAAGCCACGCTGGTGGAAGAGTTGCGTCGCCTGCCGACCCGTCTGGGCGAAGCGCTGGCGATGGACAGCACCGTGGAAAAAATCGCCGAACTGTTCGCCGAGAAGAATCACACCCTGTTCCTCGGCCGTGGCGCGCAGTTCCCGGTCGCAATGGAGGGCGCCTTGAAGCTCAAGGAAATCTCCTACATCCACGCCGAAGCCTACCCGGCCGGTGAGCTGAAGCACGGCCCGCTGGCGCTTGTGGATAACGACATGCCGGTGGTCACCGTGGCGCCGAACAACGAACTGCTGGAGAAGCTCAAGTCCAACCTGCAGGAAGTCCGTGCCCGTGGCGGTGAACTGATCGTGTTCGCTGACGAGAAAGCCGGGATGACCAACGGCGAAGGCACCCATGTGGTGCAGATGCCGCACATCCACGATATTCTTTCGCCGATCCTCTACACCATCCCCCTGCAGTTGCTGTCGTACTACGTCGCCGTGCTCAAGGGCACCGACGTCGACCAGCCGCGCAACCTGGCGAAGTCGGTGACGGTGGAATAAGTTATCCACAGCTGACATTGACCCGCAAAAATCGCAGCCTCGGCTGCGATTTTTGTATCTGAATCGAGGACATCCATGGACCGCTTCCAGGAAATGCAGATCTTCGCCACCGTGGCTCAGGAGCAAGGCTTCTCGGCGGCAGCGCGGCGTCTTGGCTTGTCCGCGGCCAGTGTCACCCGTGCGGTGGCGGCGCTGGAGCAGCGCATCGGTACACAGTTGCTGATTCGCACGACACGCACAGTGCACCTCAGCGAGGCCGGTCAGCGTTATCTGGAAGACTGTCGGAGAATTCTCGCCGAGGTGCAGGAAGCCGAGGATTCGGCGGCCGGCAGTCACGCCCAGCCCCGTGGGCAATTGACGGTGACCGCGCCGGTGTTGTTCGGTGAGTTGTTTGTCACGCCCCTGATGACCAGTTATCTGACGCAGTATCCAGATGTTTCGATTAATGCGCTGTTGGTCGATCGGGTGGTGAGCATGGTCGAGGAGGGCATCGATGTCGCGGTGCGCATTGGTGATCTGCCGGACAGCAACCAGCATGCGATTCGCGTGGGTGAGGTGCGTCGGGTCATTTGCGGCTCGCCCGAATATTTTGCCGAGTATGGCCGACCGGTTCATCCTCATGCGTTGGCGGGTGCGCCGGTGGTGGCGACTTCGGCCATTGGCCAGCAGCGCAATTGGCCGTTTCTCGACGCTGGCGAACCGCTCAGCGTGCGTCCTGAGCCGCGTCTGATCGTGACCGCCAATCAGGCAGCGATTACCGCAGCCTGCATGGGGCTGGGCTTGACCCGGGTGCTGTCTTATCAGGTCGCCAGCAAAATCGCGACCGGTGAGCTGGAAATCGTCCTCGCCGAATTTGAACTGCCGCCACTGCCGATCCATGTGGTGTATCAGGGCGGGCGCAAAGCGCCAGCGCGGATTCGCAGTTTTGTCGATTTCACCGCCGAGGCCTTGCGCGAACACCCTGCTTTGAAAGCACCCGCGTTATTGCGCCCAATGAAATAATCGATTGCAGTTACTGGTGATTCTGTTCTTTTCGCGATAAGGGGAAGATGGCCTCCATCGGCGCTCTCATTCCCGCAGCGGCGCCCCTGTTCAGCGGAGTCGACCATGCAAGCGATAAAACTCTACAACTTCCCGCGTTCCGGCCACGCCCATCGGGTGGAGCTGATGTTGTCACTGCTGCAACTGCCGACCGAACTGATCCTGGTCGATCTGGCCAAGGGTGAGCACAAGCAGGCACCGTATCTGGCAATCAACAGTTTCGGCCAGGTACCGGCGATTGACGACGGCGGCGTGGTGCTGGCCGACTCCAACGCGATTCTGGTGTATCTGGCGCTCAAGTACGGCAATGGCCGCTGGCTGCCGACCGATCCGGTCGCTGCAGCACGGGTGCAGCGCTGGTTGTCGGCCGCAGCAGGGCCGATTGCTTTCGGACCTGCTGCTGCACGATTGGTGACGGTGTTTGGCGCACAGTTGAATGCTGAAGAAGCGATCACCCGCGCGCACAACCTGCTCAAAGTGATGGAGGTGGAACTGGGCAAGAACACTTACCTGGCCGGCAGCGAACCCACCATCGCTGACGTGTCCGCCTACAGCTACATCGCCCATGCGCCGGAAGGCAACGTGTCGCTGGACGACTACGCCAACGTGCGTGCCTGGCTGGCGCGTGTCGAAGCCTTGCCCGGTTTTGTCGGCATGCCACGCACGGTCGCTGGTCTGCAAAAGACTGCCTGAGGTTCAGCCCTGATCTGATCGAGTTATCCACAATGCGCCGGCGGCGCGGGGAGATGCGTGATGGAACGTTCACCGTGGCACGCTGGCGAGCAACAACTGCAGGCCCATGTCGGCGTTGCCGAGCGCATGGAGGCCTTCGGCCGAAAAGTGATTCGTGACTGGATGCCGGATCAGCACCGCGCCTTTTATGAGCAGTTACCGTTCATGCTGCACGGCGCGGTCGATACCGACGGGCGTCCTTGGGCCAGTGTGCTCGAAGGCGCGCCGGGATTTGCGCATTCGCCTGATCCCGAGCACCTGCATTTCGCCAGCCAACCCGCTGCCGATGATCCGGCGCAATTGCGCAATGGCGAGCCGATCGGGTTGCTCGGCATTGAGTTGCATACCCGCCGCCGCAATCGCCTCAACGGTCATGTCGACAATCTGACCGTGCAGGGTTTCGAGGTGAGCGTGGATCAGGCTTTCGGCAACTGTCCGCAATACATTCAACTGCGCCAGTTCCAGCGCGTGCCGCTGAGCGATCCGCAGACGCGGCCAGCGCAGCACGGCGACGGTCTTGATGACGCAGCCAGAGCCATGATCGAAGGCGCCGATACCTTCTTTGTCGCCAGTTACGTCGATGCGGACGGACAACGTGCGGTGGATGTTTCCCATCGTGGCGGGCAGACCGGGTTTGTCCGGGTTGAAGGTAATCGCCTGACCATCCCGGATTTTGCCGGCAACCTGCACTTCAACACGCTCGGCAATCTGCTGCTCAATCCCAAGGCTGGCCTGCTGTTCATCGACTTTTCCACAGGCGATGTGCTGCAACTGAGCGGGCGGACCGAAATCATCCTCGACGGGCCGCAGATCGAAGCGTTCCAGGGCGCCGAGCGCCTGTGGACATTCGAGGTAGAGAAACTGGTGCGGCGCCCGGCGGCACTGGCCCTGCGCTGGCGCTTCGACGGCATGTCGCCCACCAGCCTGCTGACCGGCACCTGGGCCCAGGCCGATGCACGCTTGCAGGCCAAAGCCCTGGGTGACCGCTGGCGGCCGCTGCGGGTGACCCGTATCGAAAGGGAGAGCCAGCACATCCGTTCGATTTATCTGCAACCGGACGATGGCGCAGGGATGCCGGTGTTTCAGGCCGGCCAGCATCTGCCGCTGCGTTTCACTCTGGACGGTGAAACGCATATTCGCACTTACAGCCTGTCGAGTGCGCCATCGGATGATTTCCTGCGCATCAGTGTGAAACGCGAGGGCCTGGTTTCAGGCCACTTGCACCAGCAGGTCCGGGTCGGCGATGTCCTTGAGGCACGGGCGCCACAGGGGCACTTCACGGTGGCGCCGCTGGAACACCGGCCGCTGGTGCTGTTGGCGGCGGGGGTTGGTATCACGCCGTTGCTGTCGATGCTGCGTGAGGTGGTGTACCAAGGTCTGCGCACCCGGCGGATTCGGCCGACGTGGTTGCTGCAGAGTTCGCGTAGCCTGGCCGATCAGCCGTTTCGCGAGGAAATCGATCGCGTGCTGGAAAGTGCTGGCGATGCGGTACGGGTGATTCGCCTGCTCAGTCAGCCGGAAGCCGATGCGCACGAGGGCGAGGATTTCGACCGCCATGGGCGCATTGATCGGGCATTGCTGCGCGATCTGCTGGAGGTCGAGGATTACGACCAGATCGATTTTGCTGTCTGTGGCCCCGGCGCTTTTACCCAAAGTGTCTACGACAGTCTGCGCGAGCTGGACATTCGCGACGCGCGGATCCATGCCGAGACCTTCGGCCCGTCGACGCTCAAGCGACAGCCGGACCCGGATGCGCTGGTCATCGAGCAACCACCGGCGGCCATCACGTCAGTGCCGGTGATGTTCGAGCGTTCGGCCAAAGAGGCGCGCTGGCAGCCGGACGGCGGCAGTCTGCTGGAGCTCGCAGAAAGCCGTGGCCTGCGCCCCGAGTTCAGTTGCCGTGGAGGTTCGTGCGGCACCTGCAAGACACGTCTGGTCAGTGGCGCGGTGAATTATCCACAGCCACCTGCAGACCTGCCGGAAGCGGGGCAGGTGCTGATTTGTTGCGCGGTGCCGGCGCAGAGTGAGCAATTGCTGGTGCTGGATCTCTAACGGCTCATCTGAAATCACTACACCCCCCTGTGGGAGCGGGCTTGCTCGCGAAGGCGTCAGATCAGTCGACATCATTGTTTACTGAAAGACCGTTTTCGCGAGCAAGCCCGCTCCCACAGGGTGATGTGTTTCAGCAACGGGATCAGGCGTAAGACAGGTCTTTCTCTTCGAGCAACTCCTGATACAGCTCGGTCCACTTGCGGCCCATCTCGTCGGCGGTAAACAACTGCCGGTAACGCGTCTCGGCCTTTATGCCCATGGCTGCTGCGCGTTCGGGGTTTTCCCAGAGGCTGCGCATTGCCTCGCGAAACGCCTGAGGGTCGCTCGGTGGCACCACCAGCCCGGTTTCGTTGTGGATGTTGATGTAGCTGGTGCCGGTACCGATTTCGCTGGAGATCATTGGTTTGCCGTACATCGCGCCTTCGAGCAGCGAAATGCCGAACGCTTCGGAACGCAGATGCGACGGGAACACGATGGCGTAGCTCAGTTGCAGCAGGGCGACCTTGTCTTCATCGCCCAGGCGCCCGAGGAAGTGGATGTTACGCAGCCCCAGCGCAGCAGCCTGGGCGTGCAACTCCAGTTCCAGCGGCCCGGCACCGACGATCACCACCGGGTAGTCCACGTCCTTCAAGGCGTCGAGCAGGATGTGCAGACCTTTGTAATAACGCATGACCCCGACGAACAGGAAAAACTTATCCCCAAGCTGCTGGCGCCAGCGATTCATCCGTTCGCTGTCGGCCTGTGGATAACCGGCCTTGTTCAAACCGTATGGAATCACCCGGGTCTTGTTCTGAAACTGCTGCAGCACGTCGCTGGTGTGCAGGTAGTTCGGCGAGGCCGCGACAATCCGGTCGGCGCTGGCGAGGAAGCGGTTCATCAGCGGTCGGTAGAGTTTGAGCAGATGCTTCTGACGAATAATGTCCGAGTGGTAGGTCACCACGCTCGGTTTGTTCATGCCGCTGGCAAAGTGCACCAGGTCCATGAACGGCCACGGAAAGTGATAGTTGACCACATCGGCTTCGGCGGCCAGCTCGCGAAACTGTTTGAACACGCTCCAGGAAAACCCGGTGGAGGCGAACTGGATGTCGAGTCTGGCGCGATGCACTTCGTGTTGACCCAGTTGCACCACCGGCGGGGTCGGGTCGGCGCTGAGTGTCAGCACCTGGCCGTCGATACCGTGATGCGCACCGCTTTCGCACAGCTGAAATATCACCTGCTCGATACCGCCGACCGAGTCAGGCAAGTAGGTTTTGAAAAAATGAAGAACTCGCATTCAACCTCCCATGGCCTGGCGGTAAGCACCGGCCGTGGCCTGTGCGCAGCGCTGCCAGGAAAAAAGCCGCGCCCGCTGCAATCCGGCTTCTCGGCATGCTTGCCAATGCACCTGATCGTCGAGCAGACGGATCAGCGCGTCGCGCAAGCCGTCTGCATTGTCAGGTTCAATATAGTTGCCCGCGTCGCCCGCGACTTCCGGCATGGCCGAAGCGCGGGTGAGTAACACCGGCGTGCCGCTGGCCATCGCCTCCAACACCGGCAGGCCAAAGCCTTCGTATAACGAAGGAAAAATCAGCGCCCGGGCACCGGCCAACAGCTGGGCCAGGTGTTCATCGGGCAAGTAGCCGAGCAGGCACACATGCCCGCTTGCCAATGCCTGACGCAGTTCGGCGCTGAACTGTTCGCGCTGCCAGCCAGCCATGCCGACGATCAGCAGCGGAAAGCGTTGGCGCACGGCCTCCGGCAGCAAGGCATGGGCGCGCAGGGCCAGCCGCAGATTCTTGCGTGGCTCCAGCGTCCCGACACAGAGGAAATACTCCCGCGCCGTAACGGCATGGGCCTTGAGTACCGGGTCGATGGTGTGTGCGTCACGCGGATGAAAGCGCTCGGCCACGCCCAAGGGAGCGACCACGAAACGTTCAGCGGGCAGGCCGAAACAGCTTTGAGCTTCGTCGGCGATCGCTTGTGAATCGGTGACGATCACTTGTGCCTGCCGCACGCCGGTAGCCAGTCGGCGCTCGATCTCTTGCAAACGTGCCGGCGGCTGAGTTTCGGGGTAATGCAGGTGCGTCAGGTCGTGCAGGGTGATCACGGTCGGGCCGTCGAAGGCCAGTGGCCACAGACTCGGTTCGTGATACAGATCGATGCCATGCGCGCGCGCCTGATCGAAACGCTTTTGTTCCAGCCAGCGCCGCGCCTGATAAGCCCCGGGGATCTGCCGCAGCAGTGGCGTCAGGCGCGAATAACCGGGCATCGCCGCCTCCGGCAAGGCCGAACTCCAGCCCCAGCCGTGGAACAACTCAATTTCGATATCGGTATCGCTGCGCAACGCATTCACCAACTCGGCGACGTAATGGCCGATGCCGGTGCGCGGTGCCTGCAGGATCCGGGCATTAAGGGCAATGCGCATGCGGCCTCGCTGGCGCCAATGGCGCTTGCACTGCATTGCGTACGGTGCGCTCGGCCAGTTGCGCACTCGCCTCGTGCCAGTCGATCCAGCGCCAGTCCGCCACATCGCGAGCAGCGGGGAATTGGCCACTCTGCAGGAACCGCATGATCAAGTCAGCGAGGCTTTGCGGATCCTGCAAATCGAAATACGCCATGAATTCGCCGCCGATTTCGCGGAACACCGCAATGTCGCTGCCCATCGCCGGCAAACCACGCTGCATGGCTTCCACCAGCGGCAGGCCAAAGCCTTCGACAAACGAAGGGAATACCAGCGCACTGGCGTGGGCGTAGGCATGTTCGAGGCTGGTGTCGCTCAAGTCGTTGAACATGAACAGGCGGCGATTCAGTTCGGGATGACTGCGCACCCGGGCGAGCAGGGCGTCGCACTTCCAACCGATGCGCCCGGCGATGCACAGACGCGCCGGGGAGCCGGCGGTCCAGGCCCGTTCGAAGGCATCGAGCAGGTATGCGTGGTTCTTGCGCGGCTCAATGGTACTGACCATCAGGAACAGCGGCTCCGGTGTATTGAACAGCTGTTGCAGGCGCGGTTCGACGGTTTCCCCGGCGCTGTGCAGATCCAGTTCGGAACCGAGGTGAAAATAATCGAACCAGCGTTTTTCGGCCTGTACCGTGCCGATCCGTTGCTGCAGTTCGGCGCGCACCTGATCGCGTACCGTGGCGGAAATGGCCAGGTAGCCGTCGGCCGTGCGGGTGATCCAGTCGAACCATTCACTGAAGACCTGCACCAGCCGCGTGTCGTAGAACTGCGGGTGGGTCAGCGGTATCAAGTCGTAGATGACCGCGACAATACCGACACCCTCGCGCTTGAGCTGTTCGGCGTGGGAGAAAAAGTCCGAGTGCCAGGACGAATCCAGCAGCACCAGTTGGTCTCCGGGCTGATGCTGCAAGGGGGCACAGCGTTTTGGCAGTTGCTGGCGGTTGATCCGCTCGATCAGCCGCAGGGGTACGCCAAATGCCGCGAAAGCGCTCAGCCGATAGCCGACGTACAACAGGCGTCGTGGGGTTTTTGCCTGCAGGCGGCTGTCGAGGCGCTGATGCCATTGCCAGAAACGGTGCGCAAGGCGTTCCAGTCGTTCGCCGAATGTCGCAATGGCGTTGAACAGCGGCGCGTCCAGCGGGGCCAGGCGCGTGACCCGATAGAGCCGGCCCCTCAGCGAAATGACCGGCAGGCACTCGACATCACCCACCCGCTCCGGCAATTGCTTGATGACGTTGCGCACCACGCGTTGAATACCGGAGTTGATCTTCGGGTGTTTGAAGACGTGGGTGCACTCGACCAAGAGGCGGGTCATGGCGCACGCTCGGTCAGCGCTGCCTCGGTGTGAGGGGTGATCGTCGTCTTGGCATTGAGCCAGGAACAGCCGACGAAATCTTCCTGGCGGTTGTTGATCACGTGAAACACCAGACCGTAATCGCGCCATTCGAAGTTGCGGTCCAGATGCGAGTCCAGGCGCGACAGGCTCAACGATACCGAATAGTTGCCCTTGCCCAGCCCCATGACGAAGGCGAAGCGGTAAGTGAAGCGTTCGCCGGCGCGCAGATCGGTCAGGGCCTTGTTCAGGCGATGGGTGTTGATGCCATACATCATCTGGCCCAGACGATCCTTGAGGATGAAGCCGAGCACCAGCCGTTCAATGTCGCGGCGAACTTCGACCTGCACTTCCAGTACCACTGGCTGGCCGACCTCGGCAGCGTCGATGGCGCGATCGTGTTCGTCCAGCAGGCGCACACTCAGAATGCCTGCCTCGCCGGTGCCGGACACGGTCTGCACTTCGCCGCCGGCGAGCATTTCCTGACGCACGATCTGCCCTTCGCGTTCGGCCATCAGGGCGTTGTAATAGTCGAGCACCACTTCCGGCTTGTCGTACATGGCCATGTGGCCATCCTTGAGCAGGATCGCCGAATCGCAGATCGACTGGATGGCCGAGCGGTCGTGGGAGACGATCAGCAGGGTCGTGCCGGCCTTGCGGAAGCTGCGAATGCGTTCAAAGCTCTTGTGCTGAAAGTAGGCGTCGCCCACCGACAGGGCCTCGTCGACGATCAGAATGTCCGGACGCCGCGCGGTGGCGACGCTGAAGGCCAGGCGCATCTGCATGCCGCTGGAGTAGGTGCGCACGGGGTGGTCGATGGCTTCGCCGATTTCTGCGAAGTGTTCGATGTCAGGCATCAGCGCTTCGATTTCGCCAACCTGCAGGCCCAGCAACTGTCCGGCCATGATCGCGTTCTGGCGCCCGGTAAAGTCCGGGTGAAAACCCATGCCCAGCTCCAGCAATGCCGCTACGCGCCCTTCAATCTCGATTTTGCCGCAGGTGGGTTGAGTGGTACCGGTGATCATCTTCAGCAAAGTGCTTTTGCCCGCACCGTTGGCGCCGACGATACCCACGGCCTCGCCGGGGGCAATCTCGAAAGCGACATCCTGCAGCACCCAATGCTCGCGGTGGCGCACCGGGGAAAACGGGATCAGCCATTCCGCCAGACGGCTCCAGCGTGTCGGATACTGTTTATAAGCCTTGCCCAGGCCCGTTACGCGTATAAGTCCCATCAGAGTTCATCCACCATTTCACCGACGCGCTGGCGGAACAATCGCAGGGCGATCAGACACATCACCACCGCGACGATGAACACCGGTAAAAGCGAGTTCCAGACCGGCCATTGCCCATACAGGAACAGGTTCTGATAGCTGCCGATCAGGCTGGTCATCGGGTTGAGTTGCAGCAGCCGCTGGACCCACTCCGGGAGGATGGTGATCGGATACACGATCGGCGTCAGCCAGAACCAGAACTGCAGGCAGATGGCGAAGAGCTGGCCGACATCGCGAAAGAATACATTCAACACGCCGAGGATCATGCCCAGACCAGCGCAGAACAGCATCTGCAGCGCAATCAGGGGAATCAGCGCCAGGAGCGCCATACCGGGCCAACGCCCGCTGATTAATAGAAATCCAAGGAACAGGCCGATGATGATGGCGAAATTGATCGCCGCATTGCACAGCACGATCACCGGCAGGCAGATGCGGGGGAAGCTGATTTTCTTCAGCAGGTTGGCGTTATCCAGAAACATGGTCTGGCTGCGCAGGGTGATTTCCGAAAACATTCCCCAGGCGAGCAGCCCGGCGCAGAGATAGACACTGTAGGCCATGCTGTCATCCACGCCCGGCAGGCGGGCGCGCATGATGTGAGAAAAGATCACGGTGTAGACGATGATCATCGACAGTGGATTGAACACGGGCCACAAGGCGCCGAGCAGCGAATTGCGATAACGCGCTTGAAACTCTCGCTGTACGCTGCCGAGGATGAATCCTCGATAGCTGTAAAGCGAACGGTACAGGGAAAGCAGCATCAAACCGTCCTGCCGTATTGGTCTTCGAAGCGCACGATATCGTCTTCACCCAGGTATTCGCCGCTTTGCACTTCGATGATCACCAGGTCGATCACGCCGGGGTTTTCCAGGCGATGGCGATGGCCAGCGGCAATGAACGTCGATTCGTTCTTGGCCACCAGATGAGTGCCGGTACCGTTGTTGGTGACCTTGGCCATGCCTTCGACCACCACCCAGTGTTCGTTGCGGTGATGATGCATTTGCAGCGACAGCTTGCCGCCGGGCTTGACCACGATGCGCTTGATCTTGAAGCGCGGGCCTTCCTCGAGCACGGTGTAGGTGCCCCACGGACGGCTGACCGTGCGATGCAGGCGGTAGGCTTCGTGGGATTTGTCCTTGAGCTGTTTGGCAACGCGTCGCACATCCTGGGCGCGATCGGCATGGGCCACCAGCACCGCGTCGGCGGTGTCGACGATGATCAGGTTATCCACACCCACGGCGGCCACCAGCCGGCCTTCGCTCTGCACGAAGTTGTTGTGACTGTCGATGAACACCGCTTCGCCGCTGGCGCGATTGTTGTCGGCATCGGCCGGTACCAGCGCTGCCACGGCACCCCACGAACCGATGTCGCTCCAGTCGAAACCGGCGGGCACCACCACGACTTTCTCCGAGCGCTCCATCAAGGCGTAATCGATGGAGATGTCGGTGATTTCAGCAAACAGTGTCGGCGACAGTTCCTGTTGCAGACAGCCGACGGTTTCCACCGGGGCGCTGGCCTGCATGCAGGCGCGGGTCTGTTCCAGCAACTCTGGCGCGTGCAATTGCAGTTCGTTGATCAGGGTCGCGGTGGTGAAGCAGAACATGCCCGAGTTCCACAGGAAGTTGCCGCTTTCCAGGTAATGGGTGGCGGTCTGCAGGTCAGGCTTTTCCACGAAACGCTGTACTTTCGCTGCGCCTTTGGCGTCCAGCGGTGCGCCGGTTTCGATGTAGCCGAAGCCGGTTTCCGGGGCGGTCGGCAGCACACCGAAGGTCACCAGATAACCGTCCTTCGCCAGATTGACCGCGTGTTCGACGGCGCTCTTGAGCGCTTGCTGATTAACGATCAAATGGTCGGCGGGCATCACCACCATGATCGCGTTGTCGCCGTGCAGCGCCTGCAGCGATAGGGCGGCGGCGGCAATCGCCGGGGCGGTGTTGCGCCCGGTCGGCTCCAGCAGGAAGTGCCCGCGATGGCGCGACACATGGGCGGCGCAATAGTGATCCTTGCTCTGGAAGTAGTACTCGCGGTTGGTCACCGTGACGATGTCGCCCCAGCCGTCGAGCAGTGCTGCCGCCCGCTGGTAGGTCTTGCCGAGCAGCGACTGGCCGTCGGGCAGGGTCATGAACGGCTTGGGATGGCCCTCACGGGACACCGGCCACAGACGCGTACCGGCACCGCCGGACAGAATCACGGGAATGAGCATGACCTACTCCTTGGCGACGCGTTTCATGTCCGCATCCATCATCATGCGGATCAGGGTGTCCAGGTCGGTTTTCGGTTTCCAGCCCAGCACACGCTGCGCCTTGGCCGGGTTACCGAGCAGCACTTCGACTTCGGCCGGGCGGAAGAACGCCGGGTCGATCTTCACGTAGTCGCGGTAGTTGAGGCCAACGTGATCGAAGGCGATGCGGCACATCTCGCGCACGGTGGTGGTGACGCCGGTGGCGACCACGAAATCGTCAGGCTTGTCCTGTTGCAGCATCAGCCACATGGCTTCGACGTAGTCACCGGCAAAACCCCAGTCGCGTTTGGCGTCGATGTTGCCCAGGGCCAGTTCCTGCTGCTTGCCCTGCTTGATGCGGGCGGCGGCGTCGGTGACCTTGCGGGTGACGAACTCGATGCCGCGCAGCGGCGACTCGTGGTTGAACAGGATGCCGCTGCTGGCGTGCAGGTCGAAACTTTCGCGGTAGTTGACGGTGATCCAGTGACCGTAGAGTTTGGCCACGCCGTAGGGGCTGCGCGGGTAGAACGGGGTGTTCTCGTCCTGTTGTTCGGCCTGGATCAGACCGAACATTTCGCTGGTGGAGGCCTGATAGAAACGTGTGTGCGGGCTGAACTGGCGGATCGCTTCGAGCAAGTGGGTGACGCCCAGGCCATCGACGATGCCGGTGGTCACCGGCTGATTCCAGGAAGCGGCAACGAAGCTTTGTGCAGCGAGGTTGTAGACCTCGTCCGGCGCCGACTGAATGACTGCACGTTGTACCGAGCAGGCATCGGCCATGTCACCGTCCAGGTAGACGATGTCGCCTTCGACGCCCATCTCGCGCAAGCGCCAGCGCGAATCGCTGCTACGGCGTGCTACCAGGCCGTGAACCTTGTAACCCTTGTCGAGCAGCAACCTGGCCAGATATGCGCCGTCCTGGCCGGTGATCCCCGTGATCAGTGCACTTTTCATTGTTTTTTTACTCGCTGCTCCCAGTCGGACAGGATCGCCCGCAGGGATTGTTGTGTGGTGATTGCCGGTGCCCAGCCCGTGGTCTGGACCAGCTTTGCGTGACTGCCGCAAACGCGACGCTGATCGGCGCGCCGCATGCGTGCCGGATCCTGCACCAGTTGCACTTCGACCTGCGCCAGATCGCCCAACTGCTCGATCAGACTGCGGATGCTTTGTTCGCGGCCCGAGCAGATGTTGTAGACCTGCCCGGGTGTGCCTTTTTCCAGAAGGGCGAAATAAGCCGCGATCACATCGCCGACATCGAGGAAGTCGCGCGTGACGTCAATGTCGCCGACTTCCAGTCGTGCTGCCTGCAAGCCTTGCTTGATGCGGTTGATCTGGCGTGCGGCGCTGGCGATGACGAAGCTGTCTTTCTGTCCGGCGCCGATATGGTTGAACGGCCGCGCCACCAGCACCGGCCAGCCCTCACTCAGGCCCCATTGCAGGCTGAGAAACTCGGCCGAGAGCTTGCTCACCGCATAGGGGTTGCGCGGGCAGGGCGGTTGCAGTTCGGTGATGGGCAGGGCGCTCTCGTCGACTTGCCCATAGACGTCGCCAGAGCTGACATACAGGAAGGTCCCCCGAAATCCGCGGGCCTTGAGGGCCTGCAACAGATTGAGGGTACCCAGCAGATTGATCTCGAGCGTGCGGGCCGGGTCACGGAAGGCTTCAGGAACGAAGGTCTGACCAGCGAGGTGAATCACCGCGTCGGGCAATTGTGGCCACAGGTCGACGAGGCTCGCCGCTGACGTGAGATCGTAGGGTGCGATGGCAGGCAGCAGTTCCCACGTCGAGTCAGACTGGGACAGACGCGACTGGATATGTTGTCCCACGAACCCACTGAGGCCCGTGACGAACAGACGCTTTTTCAAACAGCGACCCCTTGGTCTTTAACATTCGCCACTTTCCCACAGGCTTTGAGGGGAAGTCTGTCAGGCCGCATGAAAAAGGCCGACAGGACGACAGGCGAAGTCGTTGTTGTAGTTGTTTGTTACCAATCTGTGCCAAATGCTTGGCAATTTCAACAGTGCAAACCGTGACTGGTCAGTTCTCGTCAGAGTAGACGGATTTATTCTCGCCGGGCGGTTCACGAATCCGCGACGGATGTGTTTAGAATGCCCCTCGTCGCGTTCAACAGGGGTTGTTCAGCCCCAGTCAGACCGACCACTAAAAACAAGAACAAAGACGGGCTGGAAGATGCAGGACGAGTGTCGGCATGCCGACCACGATTCAGCGCTTCGCCGTCATGGATTGAAGCAGCCGGGATGGCGGCTTCATCGTGGGATGCCATGAACTTCATTCTTTACTCGGACGTCAACGACCGTTCCATCAGCCAGAGTCTCGGACGTCCCGAATACAGTTACTACTTCGTGCTCAAGGCCTATCGCCCGGTGCTGGAAAGCCTTGGGCGGGTGCATGTGGTGTCCGCCATCACCGAGGTTGATCCGCTCTTTCGCCAATTGCGCGAGGTGGGCGAAGACAGCCTGTTTCTCTCCTTCACCCCGCCGCAAAATACGCCGACCGATCTTGAGTGTCCGACCCTGTGTGTGGTTGCCTGGGAGTTCGATTCGATCCCGGACGAGATCTGGGACAACGATCCGCGCCACGACTGGACGCAGATGCTGGCCCGACAAGGGCGGGTGATTACTCTGTCCAGCCATACTGCCCGGGCGATTCGCCGGGCGCTGGGCGAGGACTTTCCGGTACTGGTGTTGCCGACACCGTTGTGGGAGAACTTTGCGGCGATTCGTCAGCAGCAAGTTCCGGCGCCGGTCAATCCAGGCACGCCGCTGGCGATCAAGGGCTGCATTTTCGACAGCCGTACGCTGGCGCTCTCAGCCGATGACCTGCTGCCCAAACCACTGACCGCCGAGCAACTGGCCGCGATCGAGGCACAGCGACCTCCTCCGCTGACCGTCAAACGGCGCCTGGTCATCGCCCGGCACTACCTGCGCCAGTGGCGCCTGGATGCAGGCCGCGAACAGCAACAGCCGCGGGTGAAGTTTCTGCATCACTGGTATTGGGAGGGACTGCGTGATCTTTTCTCACGCAGGGCGCATGCCTGGCTGGAGCGACAGCTGCCGAGTATCGCCGGTCCACAGGCGGTGGCAGTGGTCGAACCGCCGCCGCTGGATCTGCCGGACACCACGTCGGTGGTCGACACCACGGTCGACGGTGTGGTCTACGTCACCGTGTTCAACCCCAAAGATGGCCGCAAGAACTGGCATCAACTGATCACCGCGTTTTGCTGGGCGTTTCGGGAAACGGCCGATGCGACGCTGGTGTTGAAAATCACCCAGAACGACCTGGCGTCTTACTACAGCGAATTAATGACCCTGTTGGCGCAGCTCTCACCCTTTGCCTGCAGGGTGGTGGTGTTGCACGGTTATCTGGATGACGCCCAGTACACCCGGCTTTACGCCGCTGCCAGTTACTACGTCAACGCCTCGCGCTGTGAGGGCCTCTGTCTGCCGTTGATGGAGTTCATGTCCAGTGGCAAACCGGTAATCGCCCCGGACCACACGGCCATGGAAGACTACATCGACGACAGCGTCGCCTTCGTGATCAAGTCCAGCGAAGAACCCGCCATCTGGCCGCAGGACTCGCGGCTGATTTACCGCACCCTGCGCCACCGCCCGGATTGGGCTTCGCTGAAACAAGCCTACGAAGACAGCTACCGCATGGCCAAAGACCAGCCGGAGCGGTACCGGCAGATGTCGGCGGCAGCGGTCGAGCGCATGCATGACTACTGCGCTTTTGCCCCCGTGCAAACGCGCATGGCGGAATTTTTCGGGCTTGCACCGCATCCCGCCAATGCTGCGTCAGTGACGGAAAACGCCTCATGCTGATCATCATTCATTCGGAAACCAACCAGCACACCATTGCACAGAATCTGGGGCGCTCGGAGTACAGCTATTACTTCGTGCTCAAGGAATATCGCCCGGTACTCGAGCGTCTCGGACGCGTGGTGGAAGTGGCCGATCCGCTGACCGAAGTCGACGCGCTTTACGAGGAATGCCGCGCCAGTGGCGAGCCGTGCGTCTTCCTGTCGTTCTCGCCGCCCCATCGCACGCCGGTACACCTGATGTGTCCGACTTTGCCGGTGTTTGCGTGGGAGTTCAGCACCATCCCCAATGAGCCGTTTGCCGGTGAGCCGCGCAACGACTGGCGCACGGTGCTGCAGGCTTGCGGAGCGGCGATCACCCATTCCAGCTACACCGTCAACGCGGTGCGCGAGGCAATGGACAGCGATTACCCGATCGTCGCGGTGCCTGCGCCGGTATGGGATCGCTTTGCCGCCCGCGGTGCGCCGTTGCAGGGCCAGCCACCGAATGGACCGGTACGGTTGAAGATCAAGGGATTGGTGGCCGACAGTCGCAAACTTGACTTGAACGCATTCGCCCCCCGGCCTTTGCGCACGGGCAAGGGACTCGATTTCCATGCGCCGGTCAGGGAGCAGGAGTTGCTGCTCGACGGCGTGGTCTACACCTCAGTGTTCAATCCCGGCGATGGGCGCAAGAACTGGGAGGACATGCTCAGTGCATTCTGCGTGACGTTCCGCGAGGTCGAGGACGCAACGCTCGTGCTGAAACTGACGCACCACGATGCCGAAGAAGCGCTGAGCGACATCCTCCACCACCTGTACAAGAATCAGTCCTACCGCTGCCGGATCGTGCTGATCTACGGCTACCTCGCGGACGCCGATTATGAGCGCCTGGTGCAGGCGACCCGCTATGTGGTCAACACGTCCTACGGCGAGGGCCAGTGCCTGCCGTTGATGGAATTCATGTCCTGCGGCAAACCGGCGGTGGCGCCGCGTACGACGGCAATGATCGATTACCTGAGTGCCGACAATGCCTTTCTGATCGACTCCACCGACGAGCTCACGGCCTGGCCGCATGACCCGCGCAAGGCCTTCCGCACCCTGCGTTATGTGACTAACTGGACGTCTTTGTGCACGGCCTATCGCGCCAGCTATGCGGTCGCCAAAGACGATCCGCAACGTTATGCACAGATGGCCGCTCAGGCGGTGAGCAGCCTGCAGGATTTCTGCAGTCAGGCAGTGGCCGAGCAGCGGTTGCAGGTGTTTCTGGGGCAGTTGTTCGAACGCCGGGTTGCCGCAGACCCCGAGATGCGCGGGGCATGAACAGCAAACGGATCATGGACATCGAGGTACTGCGCGCGATCGCGGTGCTCGGTGTGCTGTTTCATCACCTGCAGGGCAGCCTGTTCACCGACACCGTGCCGCTGCTGCAAACAGTCCACCATTGGGCGCAGTCCTGGTGGGGCGTTGACCTGTTTTTTGCGATTTCCGGATTTGTCATCGCCCGCAGCCTGATCCCCGCTCTGCAAGGCTGCACGAGCCGTCGACAGTGCTGGGAGCAGACACGCAATTTCTGGCTGCGCCGGGCCTTTCGTTTGTTGCCCTCGGCCTGGCTGTGGCTGGCGCTGATGTTGCTGGCCTGTGTCTTGCTCAATCGCTCAGGTGCGTTCGGCACGCTGCACGCCAACCTGCAGGCAACGCTGGCCGGGGTGTTGCAGTACGCCAATTTCCGTTTTGCCGACAGTTTCTTTCAGTACGAATACGGCAGCAGTTTCGTCTACTGGAGCCTGGCGCTGGAGGAGCAGTTCTACTTGCTGTTCCCGCTGCTGATTGTCGTGTGTCGCCGACATCTGGGCTGGGTATTGCTGGCGCTGGTCGCGGTGCAACTGTTCACGTTGCGCACGCCCTTGCTGATGGTGGTGCGCACCGATGCCCTGGCCCTCGGCGTATTGCTGGCGATGTGGAGCGCGCAGCCGGGTTATTCCCGTTGGGAACCGAGGTTCCTGCGGCGGCCGTGGGCCGGCGTTTCGGTACTGATTGTGCTGGCGATGCTGCTGAGCTACATGGCCACCGACCGCTTCACGTTCGTCTCTTACCGCATCGGCTCGATCGCCATGCTCAGCGCGCTGCTGGTGTGGATTGCCTCGTACAACCGCGATTACCTGCTGCCGCGCGGAAGGTTGCAACGGCTGATGGCGTGGATCGGCAGCCGTTCCTACGGCATCTACCTGATCCATATTCCGGCCTATCTGCTGGTCCGTGAATTGATCTTCCGCTTGCAGGACGCGGGGCTGCCCAGTCCGGCCGGGCACCCGATTCTCACGGTGCTGATCGCCGGCGGTCTGATCGCGCTGCTCAGCGAATTGAATTACCGATTCATCGAAATGCCGATGCGCAATCGCGGCGCCGCGCTGGTGCGCCGCCTCGGTACGTCGCGAACCGCCGTCCCATCCTCTGGAGCTACCTCATGCTGAGCCTTTTGAAGAAACTCACGGCAACGTCTCCCGCACCGGTTGCTGTGCCATCTGCCGCCGACAAGGTTGATCCGTACATGCTCGGCCTGTACGACGCAAAGCTCAGTGGCTGGTTCAATCAAGAGACCGACGAGCTGTTCACAGGCTTTCGGGTGAGCGCCGATGACACGTTGCTCGATGTCGGCTGTGGCGACGGCGGTAATGTGCACTTCTGCGGCATGCGCGGGGCGAAGATCATCATTGCCGACATCGACGCGGCCAAAGTCGAGGCCACCCGCCAGCGTCTGAGCGATACCCCGGCACGCAGCGTCGAATGCCACGTGACCGACTGCAACCCGCTGCCGATTGCCGATGCCACCGCCACCCGCGTGGTCTCCACCGAAGTCATCGAGCATGTCGACGATCCGGCGCAATTTCTCGCCGAACTGGTGCGGGTCGGCAAGCCGGGAGCGCTGTACCTGCTGAGCGTGCCGCATCCCAGCTCGGAAGATTTGCAGAAAGACATTGCCTCGCCGGATTATTTCCAGAAACCCAACCACATTCGCATCATCAGCGAAGAGCAGTTCAAGGCGATGGTCAGTGACGCCGGGCTGGAGATCATCAGCCACAGTCAATACGGCTTTTACTGGTCGATGTGGATGCTGTTGTTCTGGGAAGCCAAGGTCGAATTCAGTAACCCCGATCACCCGTTGCTCGAGCATTGGGCCAATACCTGGCAAGCGGTGCTCGATTCGCCCCGTGGTGCACAGATCAAGCAGGCGCTGGACGCGGTGGTGGCGAAGAGTCAGGTGATCATTGCCCGCAAGCCCTGAGTGCTTTTGTGTAACCTTGCAGCCTGATGTCTCAGGGATCTGCAAGGTATGCGCGTTATCGTCGGGTTGTCGGCCATGCTGGCGGTGTTGTTGCTCTGTGCTTGTGAACGACAGGACGCAGCGCCACTCGATCAGCAACTCTACGTCTGGCAACGGCAATGGACGTCCGCCCATGAGCTCGCGCTGAAAGACAGCCGCAGCGACTTTTCGACCCTGCGCGTGTTGGCCTTGCAGGCATTCCCCAGTGACGGCTGGCATCGGGCGCGGATCGATGCGCCGTTGCTCAAGCACGATGGCCGGCCTCTGATCGCGGTGATTCGTCTCGACGGTCAGCTCAAAAGTCTGGATCAGTCACAGATCACGGCGCAGATTCTTCAGGTTGTCGCCGACTGGCAGGCGCAGGGACTGACCCTGAGTGGCGTCGAGATCGATCATGACGCGGGTAATGCGCGTCTGCCGGAATACATCGAGTTCCTCACACATCTGCGTTCCGCGTTGCCCGCATCGTTGCCGCTGAGCATCACCGCGCTGCCGGCGTGGCTCGGCAGTTCACAGCTGCCGGCGTTGTTGGCCACAGTCGACAGCAGCGTACTGCAGGTGCACGCCGTCAGCGATCCGCGACGCGGCTTGTTCGACCCCGAGCAGGCTCGGCGCTGGGCCAGCGCCTGGGGCAAAATCAGCAGCAAATCGTTCTATCTGGCGCTGCCGGCCTATGGCGTGGCGCTGCTGCCGGATGCCGACGGTGCCCCGGTGGTGGAAAGCGAAGTACCGATCGAACGTGAAGGGCAACGCCGGGAACTGCTCGCCGATCCGTTGCAACTGAGCCGACTTGCAAAAGCGCTGCGCGAGGACCCGCCGGAACATCTGGCCGGGCTGATCTGGTTTCGCCTGCCGCTGGCCAATGATCGTCGGGCCTGGAGCCTGACCACGTTGCGCGCCGTGGCCCGCGGCGATGCGTTGAGCAGCCAACTCGGTCTGGCGTTCAGCGACCACGCTGGCCTGCAGGACATCGCCCTGCGCAATGTCGGAAACCTCGACAGTGCCTGGCCCGCACGGATCATCGTCAAGGCCAGCGCTTGCGAAGGCGCCGATGCGCTCGCCGGTTACTCGTTGCAACAGAGCGCGGATCTGCTTACCTTCACCCGCCTGCGCGACGGTCGTTTGCCGGCGGGTGGACAACGCGCCATCGGTTGGGCGCGCTGTGCATTTATTGATCAAGGAGGTTCGCATGTTGACCCGTAACTGGCCCCGCCATCTGCTCTGCCTGAGCCTCAGCCTGCCGCTGGGTTCGGCGTTGGCCTGCGGCCCGGACTTCCCGATGCGCCTGCTCGACAATCGCGGGCAAACCCTGGCCGATTTGCCGGAGGGCAACTTCAACTTCGAGATCAGCCGCCTCGGCAAGACCATTGCCGGGCTGAAGAACGTCACCGCTGCGACGCACAATCCCGACGACATGTACGGCGACGCAAGCGAGCCTGCTGCGCTGCGCGAAAAAGCCGAGCAGGTCGGTCTGAGCGCCGAACAACAGGCGCTGGTCAAGCAACTGCGTGGCCTGACCGATGCGCGTCAGGTCGAGGCGCAGGGCGCCAGTCTGCCGGCGGAAATCCGTTTGTACGTGGCCGGCGCGGTGGCGTTTGCCACTGGCGATCATCCGCTGGCGATCGAATACTTCAACAAAGTGCTGGCACTGCCGGCCGATCAGCGCCCGCTGCGCAGCACCTGGGCGGCGTATTCCCTGGGCCGTGCCTGGTTTGCCACGAGTGCCGAGGCGGGCGATGTCATCGAAGTGCTGGAGGACGCACGTGGGGCCTTCCGTCAGGCTCGACAACTGAGCATCGATGGCTTCAGTGATCCGCTGGAACTCGGTGTGGCCAGCCTCGGTGAAGAGGCGCGGGTGCTGCGCAACGCCGGCGACTGGAACGGCGCCATCGAACTGTATGAAGCGCAGAACCTGCACGGTTCGGCCGTGGGTTACACCTCGCTGAAACAACTGATGAATGAGCTGGCCGAACTGCCCGAGCCGCAACTGGCCAAGTTGCTGGAGCGCAAAGCCGTGCAGCAACTGGTTACCGCTTCGTTGATCAGCCGCATGGGTTGGTCATTCGACGAGCAACCGCCGAATGAGAAGAAACTCATCAAGCTGCTGCAGGACAGCACCCGTGGCAGCCTGGAAAACGCCGATCGGCTGGCGGCGATGAACTATCAACAGGGTGATTACGCCAGCGCCAAGGCCTTCCTTGAAAACGCCGGTGACGGCGGATTGGCGTGGTGGCTGCGGGCCAAGCTGGCAGTGCGTGACGGCGATAAAAATGCCGCGGCTGCCGCCTATGCCAAAGCCGCGCAGGCGTTCCCGCAGAGCGAAGATTGGGGCTACCGGCGCACCCCTGACTGGGACTTCGAAACCGTCCAGCCGAAATGCCGGGTCGAGGGCGAAAGTGCGATTCTGGCGCTGCAACGTGGCGAATACCTGCAAGCGTTTGTGCAGTTGTATCGCAGCAACAGCATTTACTGGTTCGACGCGGCGACGGTGGCCGAGCGCGTGCTGACGGTCGATGAGCTCAAACGCTATGTCGATGACAACGTGCCGGCGCCCCCAGCGCTGACCCAGCAGCAGCGCGACAACTACGTGCCGCTGCCGGTCGCCGCCAGCCTGCGCAATCTGCTGGGGCGACGCTTGCTGCGTGAAGGGCATTACGAGGAAGCGGTCGGCTATTTCGACAATCCCGATCTGCAGCACAAGGCCCGTCTGTACGGCGAGCAACGGATGAAGGCTGACGCTGCGTGGTGGCCGAGCAAACGCGCCAGTGCCTTGTACAACGCGGCGTGGACCGCGCGTGAATGGGGCATGGACATTCTCGGCTACGAGATGGCGCCGGACTACGCCACGTTTGGCGGCAACTACAGCCTGGAAAACACCGAGCTGAAGGTCGGGCCGCTGGTGGCCGAGGCTGAAGTGCAGCGCCAGAAGGCCAGTGAAGCGCAGCCGGATGAGCGTTATCACTACCGTTTTGTCGCCACCGCGCTGGCCAGTCGGGCCGCGGATAATTTGCCGCACACCAGTCAGGCGTTTGCGGCGGTGTTGTGTAACGCTGCGGGTTTCAACAGCAGCCTGGAAGAGCAGAGCGCGCTGTATCGGCGTTATGTCAATGAAGGCGCGTACGTGCCGTGGGCGGTGGACTTCGGTAATCAGTGCCCCTATCCGGATTTCGAAAACGCCGACAAGCGTTACGTCACCCAAGTGACCGACGCTGTGCGCAATTCGTTGCGTCCGTACAAGTGGCCGGTGGTCGGTGTCCTGCTGTTAATCAGTGCTGGCGTGCTGGTGTTGTTCAGTCGTCGGCGCAAGTCCCGCAAACCCTAGGCCTGCTGGATAAACGTCAGGCGTACGGCGAAGCCGATCAGCAGGCTGCCGAACAGCCATTGCTGAACGCGTTGGGCGGTTGGACTGTGTTGCAGCCAACGGCCCAGCGCCGCGCCGGTCAGGGCATAGGCACTGTCGAACAGCAGCCCGATGCCCACCAGCAACGCGCCGAGGGTGGCAAACTGGGTCAGCACTGCTGCGCCGTCATTGACGATGAATTGTGGCAACAGCACCGAGCAGAACAGCAAGGCCTTGGGATTGAGCAGATTGGTCAGCAGGCCACGGCGAATCGCCTCGCGCCATTGTCCTTGGGTGTCAGTTACGGCAGCCGTATTCAGGTTCGGCAGCAGGCTGCTGCGCAGGCATTGAATGCCGATCCACAGCAGGTACGCCGCACCGGCCAGGCGCACCAGATCAAACGTCCACGGCGCCGCCTTGAACAGCGCCGCCAGACCCAATGCCGCCAATGCCACGTGACAGCCCCGGGCGATCGCCAGGCCAACGGCGGTTGCCAGCGCCGCACCGCGACCCTGGCGGGCACCGGTTTGCAGCAACAGAATCATGTCCGGGCCGGGCAACAGGAAGACCACCGCCAATGCCAGAAAAAACAGCCAGAAACTCGTCATGTCGCAGCCCTTTCGTTATCGATTCGGTGAGCAAAGTCTATGGCGCAAGGGCGGGGCAGGTGCTTGCGAAGTCAGCTTCAAAAACCCTTGGGATTGGCATAACCTGCTTTCTTTTTGTGCCTTGACCAGCAGGATCTGCCAAAGATGAAACTCGACGCTTTTGATCGCAAGATTCTCGCTGCCTTGCAGCGTAACGGACGGCTGAGCAATGTCGAGCTGGCGGACGAGATCGGCCTGTCGGCGTCACCTTGCTTGCGCCGGGTGCGGATGCTGGAGGAGGCCGGGGTGATTCGTGGCTACCAGGCCAACCTCGATCGCGATGAAGTGGGACTGGGGCTGACGGTGTTTGTCGGGGTCAAGGTCGAGCGCCACAACGATGAGCAGGCCGAAGCCTTTTACACAGCGGTCACGGCGCTGCCGGAAGTGATCTCGGCGTTTCTGGTGTCGGGGGAGTCGGACTTTCTGTTGCAGGTGGTGGTGCCGGACCTGCGCGCATACGACCGCTTTCTCAGCGGCTGCCTGCTGAAGCTGCCGGGGGTGAGTGACATTCGCAGCAACTTTGCGATTCACACGGTGAAGACGCCGGGGGCGTTGCCGTTGGGGCATCTTCCGCTGTAGAGCGGGTTGCTCCTTTCGCGAGCAGGCTCGCTCCCACATTGGAATGTGATCGAATGTGAGAGCGAGCCTGCTCGCGAAGAGGTTGGCGGTCGATGGTTACATCTGCGTCGCCATCCCCTCGACATTCATCGCCGCCTGACGCAGCGCCTCGGAGCGGGTCGGGTGCGGATGGCAAGTCAGCGCGATATCTTCGGCAGACGCACTGAACTCCATGGCCACGCAGTATTCACCGATCATTTCACTGACGCTCGGTCCGACCAGGTGCACGCCGAGGATCTCGTCCGTGCGTTCGTCGGCGAGGACTTTGGCGAAGCCTTCGGTCTCATGGTTGATCTTGGCCCGGCTGTTGGCGGTGAACGGGAATTTACCGACTTTATAGGTGCGCCCTTCAGCCTTGAGCTGCTCCTCGGTCTTGCCGACGCTGGCCAGCTCGGGCCGGGTGTAGATGACATTGGGGATCAGCCCGTAATTGACCTCGCCGGCCTTGCCGACGATCTGTTCCACGCAGGCCATCGCTTCGTCTTCGGCCTTGTGCGCGAGCATCGGCCCGGATGTCACGTCACCGATTACCCAGACGCCGGAGGCTTCGGTACGGTGCTGGCGGTTGGCGAGCATGCCGCGCTTGTCGGTGCTCAGACCGACGTTCTCCAGGCCCAGGCCTTTGGTGTACGGGCGCCGGCCGATCGCGACCAGCACGTAGTCGGCTTCCAGTAACTCGGCGCTGCCACCGGCGGCGGGTTCGACGCTGAGCTGCACGCCATTGGCCGAAGTCGTGGCGCTGGTAACTTTGGAACTTAGCTTGAAGCTGATGCCTTGCTTGCTCAGCGCACGCTGCAAGGTTTTGCCGGCCTCGCCATCAACACCCGGGCAGATGCGGTCGAGGTATTCGACCACCGTCACTTGGGCGCCGAGGCGGCGCCAGACCGAACCCAGCTCCAGGCCGATCACCCCGGCGCCGATTACTACCAGATGCTTGGGCACTTCACCCAGCGACAGCGCGCCGGTGGAGTCGAGGATGCGTTGATTGTCGATCTCGACGCCGGGCAGGGGCGTGGGTTCGGAGCCGGTAGCGATGATGATGTCCTTGGCGCTCAGCTCGGTTTTGTTGCCTTGATCGTCGGTCACCGTGACTTTGCCCGGGCCGTCGATGTGACCCCAGCCTTTGATCCAGTCGACCTTGTTTTTGCGAAACAGAAACTCGATGCCTTTGGTCAGGCCGCTGACGCTCTCGTCTTTCTGTTTCATCATTTGCGCGAGGTTGAGCGTGGGTTTGACCTCGATCCCGAGGTTGGCGAATTCCGCACCCATGGCCGCGTCGTACAGCTCCGAGGCATGCAGCAGGGCCTTGGACGGCATGCAGCCGACGTTCAGGCAAGTGCCGCCGAGGGTGGCGCGGCCTTCCACGCAGGCTGCCTTCAGGCCCAGCTGGCCGGCGCGGATCGCCGCGTTATAACCACCGGGGCCGCCGCCCAGAATGACCACGTCGTAGTTGCTCATGCTGTTGCTCCTCGTTGGGGATGCGGATCGCTAAAAGTAGTCGGTCGATAAAATTACGAACGTAATATGTGCGTTTCCGGACATTTCGGTCAAGGCTTCAGGCAAGCGACAGGTTGCGCATCTTTAGATAAGCGAATTTGTGTACGAATATTTCACGCTTTTCGTTATATCGTAACGATAAGACCGGTGAATCAATGGCTTTGGGGTGATATGCAAGTCGATCTGGATGTCGATGGCACGCAAGTGACCGGGTTGCCGCGCTTTCAACAAGCGTCCACGCAGGGGCGACGTTTGCGTCGTCTGGCCATCGGTCTCGGCGGATTGGCCGGGGCAGGGTGGCTGCTGGCGCTGTTTGTCGAACTGTTTGCCGCGCAATCGATATGGCCGGCCTTGTTGGTGAATTTGGGCGCGGCTTTGCTGGTGCTGGTCGCCGGCTTGCAGTCGGCGTGGTGGGTGACGCAATGGCGTGCAGGGGTGATTGACCCGCCGATATCGGTGGCGCTGACCGAGGAGCTGGAGCCAGTAGCGCCAGATGGCTGGTACGAACGGCTGCTGGAGCGATTGAGTCAGCGTGGTCTGCACCTGCTCGGTCAGATTGGCGCGGCCACGTTGTGGCTGGGCGGCTGGTCAGTACTGGTGGTGCTCGCCGTCGGGCAGGTGTGGAATCTGGCATTGCCTGCCGCTGCGGTCGGGTTGTCGGCCACGGTGGGCGCGGCGCTGATGTTGCTGCTGGGTTTCGGCCTGCTGGTGCTGGAGCGGCAACTGGCTCAGGAGAGTCCGGCGCAATGGCCGGAAGCCGGGTCCCTCGCGCAACTGGCGCGAGTGGCGATCATCAGCCTGGTGCTGGGCGCGTTGTGCCTGCTGTTCGCCAGCGAGGCGTCGGTGTGGCCAGTACGGCTTGCGGTGTTGATCGGGATCTTGCCGGCATTCGTCGCGATCGAGTTGCTATTGCGCGCATTTCTATCGGTGTTCAGCCCTCGACGCGAGCAGCTCGAACCGACCCTGCTGGCGCGCAGTTTTGTTGCCGATATGCTGCGCTGGCCACCGCAGCCGTTGCTCGCCTTGCAGCATGAATTGCACAACCGTTTCGGCATCGATCTGCGCCAGATCTGGGCGTTCAGCTATATGCGCCGGGCCTTCCTGCCGGTACTGGCGCTGGTCGCTGCGGTCGGCTGGTTGCTGACCGGTATCCACGAAATCCCGCTGCAAGGGCGCGGTATCTACGAGCGCTTCGGCAAGCCGGTGCAAGTGTTCGGTCCGGGATTGCACGCCGGTCTGCCGTGGCCGTTGGGCCGTGTATTAAGCGTCGAGAACGGCGTGGTGCACGAGTTGGCAACCAGCGTCGGCGATGCTCCGGCGCCGACACAGGCTGACCCCGCCGAAGGCCCGGCGCCGATGACCGCCAACCGCTTGTGGGATGCCAGCCACGTCAACGACAAATCCCAGGTGATCGCCAGCAGCCGTGGCGATCAGCAGAGCTTTCAGATCGTCAACATGGACGTGCGCTTCGTTTATCGCATTGGTCTGCGTGATCAGGATGCCTTGGCCGCCACTTACAACAACGCTGATGTGCCGACGCTGATTCGCAGCACCGCGAGCCGGATTCTGGTGCACGATTTTGCCTCGCGCACCCTCGACGGTTTGCTCGGCGCTGACCGGGTAGGGCTGGGCGAAGAAATCGGCCGCGCAGTGCAAGGTGATCTACAGAAACTCGACAGCGGTGTGGAGATTCTCGCCACCGTGGTCGAAGCGATTCACCCGCCAGCCGGTGCGGCTAATGCTTATCACAGCGTGCAAGCAGCACAGATCGGCGCGCAGGCGTTGATCTCCCGTGAACGCGGCGCTGCGGCAGAAGCCAGTAATCAGGCGCAGTTGCAGGCCAGCCTGGCCCGCGATCAGGCGAGTGCCAGCGCCCGTGAAATCAACGCCACCGCGCAGGCGGCGGATCTGAAATTCAAGGCTGAGCAGAAAGCCTATTCCAGCGCTGGCCAGGCGTTCGTGCTTGAGCAATATCTGAATCAGCTCAGCATGGGTCTGAACAAGGCCAAATTGTTGGTACTCGACCACCGTTTAGGCGGCAGCAGCAATGCGCCGACCATCGATCTGCGTACGTTTACGCTGCCGGCTGATCCGACGCCTGCGCGCACCACCGCTCAACCAGGAGTTGCCCCTTGAGCCAGTCGCACTCTCACGATTCCCATGACCACAGCGGCCACGATCACGGCCATGCCGGGCATCACCATCATCATGGGCATCATCACCATCACCACGGAGCGCCGGAAGAGGCGGGGCCGCTCCCGTGGCGGCGCATGGGCTGGGCGCTGTTGCTGGTGGGGTTTGCCATCGCGGCGGCAAGCCTGGTTCAGGTGCGCTCGGGCGAGGCCACCGTCATCACCCGTTTCGGTAATCCGTCGCGGGTGCTGCTTGAGCCGGGTTTGAGCTGGCGCTGGCCGGCGCCGTTCGAAGCGGCGATCCCGGTGGATCTGCGCCTGCGTACCACCTCGAGTGGTTTGCAGGATGTCGGCACCCGCGACGGTTTGCGCATCATCGTTCAGGCCTACGTGGCGTGGCAGGTGCAGGGCGACCCGGACAATGTGCAGCGTTTCATGCGCGCGGTGCAGAACCAGCCGGACGAAGCGGCGCGGCAGATTCGCACCTTTGTTGGTTCGGCGCTGGAAACCACCGCCAGCAGTTTCGACCTGGCGGATCTGGTGAATACCGATGCCAGCAAAGTGCGTATCGCCGATTTCGAAGCGCAACTGCGTCAGCAGATCGACCAGCAGTTGCTGGCCACCTACGGCGTGCGTGTGGTTCAGGTGGGCATCGAACGCCTGACCTTGCCTTCGGTCACGCTCACGGCCACGGTTGATCGGATGCGCGCCGAGCGTGAAACAATCGCCACCGAACGCACCGCCATCGGCAAGCGAGAAGCCGCGCAGATCCGTTCTGCGGCCGAGCGCGATGCGCGAATTGTCCAGGCCGATGCCACGGTGAAGGCCGCAGAAATCGAAGCACAGTCGCGGGTCGAAGCCGCGCAAATCTACGGCCGTGCCTATGCTGGCTCGCCGCAGCTGTACAACCTGCTGCGCTCACTCGATACCCTTGGCACCATCGTTACGCCGGACACCAAGCTGATCCTGCGCACCGACGCCGCGCCATTCCGCGTGCTGGTGGACGGCCCGCCGACTGTTGAAAACAAATCCGGATCGCAGCCATGAGTGATGAAGTTCCACGTGGAACACATTCGTTGAGCAGTCCGTGGATTCAGGCCGGACGCCTGGCGTTTTTCGCCTTATATGCGGTAACGGTATTGGCTGCGTTGGCGTGGGCGTTTTCCAATGTGCGGCAGATTGATCCGCAAAATCGCGCGGTGGTCTTGCACTTTGGCGCACTGCACCGCGTCCAGAATGCCGGGCTGTTGCTGGCTTGGCCGCAGCCGTTCGAGCAGGTGGTTTTGCTGCCGGCAGCGGATCGGGTCATCGAACGCCGAGTGGAAAACCTGCTGCGCAGCAGTGAGGCGATCAAGGCTGATCGTGTAGCAACCTTCGCCACGCCACTGAGCGATGCACTGGCCGGTTCCGGCTATCTGCTGACCGGCGACGCCGGCGTGGTGCAACTGGATGTGCGGGTGTTTTACAAAGTCAGCGATCCCTATGACTTCGTGCTGCAGGGTGATCATGTGCTGCCAGCACTGGATCGGCTGGTCACCCGCAGCGCTGTGGCCCTGACCGCTGCTCGGGATCTGGATACGATTCTGGTCGCTCGGCCCGAGTTGATCGGTGCCGATAATCAGGCCGCCGAACGACGCGAGCGTCTGCGCGGTGATCTGGTGCAAGGCATCAACCAGCGTCTGGCTGAGTTGAAGGCGAGTGGGCAGGGCATCGGCATCGAAGTGGCGCGGGTCGACGTGCAGTCGAGTCTGCCGGATCCGGCCGTCAGCGCCTTCAATGCGGTATTGACCGCCAGTCAGCAAGCCGACAAAGCCGTCGCCAATGCACGCACCGAGGCGGAAAAACTCACCCAGACTGCGAACGAGCAAGCCGACCGCACGCTGCAAGTGGCCCATGCACAGGCAGGCGAACGCTTGGCCAAAGCCTCTGCCGACACTGCCACGGTCATGAGCCTGGCCAAGGCGCAACAACAAGGCACCGACCCGCAGATGCTCCTGCGGCTGTACCGCGAACGCATGCCGAAAATTCTTGGTCAGGCCGGTTCGGTGACCACGGTCGATCCGAAAGACGATTCCCGCCTGATCATTCAGGGAGCCAGTAAATGACTGCGACCACCGCTGCACCGAGCCTGTTGTCCTCGGCCGAACAGCGCCGCGCTGCTCGCCAATTGACTTTGGCAATGCTCGCCTTGGGCTTGCTCGGCCTTGGTTTGATCTGGCGCTGGATGGTGCCGGAGCAAACCGGTGTCAGTCAGTTGCTGCTGGGTTTCGCCTCTTTATTAGTAGCGGTGCCGGTGATGCGCTCTGCTTGGTACAGCTTGCG
This sequence comes from Pseudomonas sp. lyk4-TYG-107, assembly GCF_030209055.1. NCBI lineage: Bacteria > Pseudomonadati > Pseudomonadota > Gammaproteobacteria > Pseudomonadales > Pseudomonadaceae > Pseudomonas > Pseudomonas sp. lyk4-TYG-107. Next base: position 238,165 of record NZ_JARVST010000006.1, on the reverse strand, counting down.
TTATCCGAGCCTGCACGGCATCACCGATCAACTGATTGCCCTGGCGATGCTCGGTGCCTGGGCAACCGGCGATCTGCTGACCGCCGCGTTGCTGCCGATCATTATGATCTTCGGCCACGTGCTGGAAGAGCGCAGCGTGATCGGCTCGCAGGAAGCGATTCACGCTCTCGGCCAATTGACCCGCAGTCACGCGCGCAAGATTCAGGCGGACGGCTCGATCATCGAAGTCGATAACGGCACCCTCCAACCCGGTGACACGGTCGAGGTGCGCGCCGGGGATCGTGTGCCCGCGGATGGTCGGGTGTTGTTCGGCCAAGCCAGCCTCGACACGGCGTCGATTACCGGCGAGTCGGTGCCAGTGGAAACGGCAGTGGGCATGACGGTGTTTGGCGGCGCGATCAACCTCGATGGCTTGCTGCGCATTGAGGTGACCCGCACCGGTGATCAATCGACGCTGGGCAAAGTCATCGCGCTGATGCAGAACGCCGAGCGTTCGAAGCCGCCGATCACCCGTCTGCTTGAACGTTATGCCGGCAGCTACATGGTGCTGGTGTTGCTGTTGGCGGCGGTGACCTGGTTTGTCACCCATGATGCGCAAGCGATGCTCGCGGTGCTGGTAGCCGCATGTCCTTGCGCTTTGGTGCTGTCGGCACCGGCCACAGCAATTGCCGGAGTGGCGGTGGCGGCGCGCCACGGTATTCTGATCCGCAGCTCGGCGTTCCTTGAGGAGTTGGCAGACCTCACATCACTGGTGGTCGACAAGACCGGCACGCTGACTTACGGCACCTTGCGTTTGCAATCGATCAGCAGCCCGCGTCTGGATCAGGCCTCGGTGATGGCGCTGGCCGCCAGTCTCGGTGCGGCCAGCAGTCATCCTGTCAGCCGGGCGTTGGCGGGGCTGGTGAGTCAAGAGCAGAGCCTGCCGCTAACAGATATTCACGAGCGTCAGGGTCTTGGGGTGGTCGCCATGACCACGCAGGGCGAGGCGGCGCTGGGGCGTCCCGAACTGTTCGCGCAACTGGGCATCGTCACTACCATCGTTCCCGAGCACGACGGGCCGATTGCCGGATTGGCACTGAACGGCGAATTTGTCGCCTGGCTGTTGCTGGCCGACAGCGTCAAACCGGAAGCTCGCTTTGCCCTCAGCGAATTGCGCGAGCTCGGTCTGGGTCGCCAGTTGCTGCTGACCGGCGACCGCCAGAGTGTTGCGCAGACCCTGGCCCGGGAGGTCGGCCTGCCAGAGGTGGAAGCGCAGGCGCTGCCTGAGGACAAGCTCAACCGCGTGCTCAAGGAAATCGACAACGGTTTCCGGCCGATGGTGGTGGGTGACGGCATCAATGATTCGCTGGCGCTCAAGGCCGGGGTGGTGGGTGTGGCGATGGGCGCCGGCGGTGCCGACATCGCGCTGGCCTCGGCGGATATCGTGTTGATCGGCAGCGATCTGCGCCGTCTGGGCACCTGTGTGCGGCTGAGTCGTCAGTGCCGTCGAACCTTGCAGGTCAACGTGATCATCGGTCTGGGCTGGACCCTGGCGATCGTGGTGTTTGCGGCGTTCGGCTGGCTCGGCGCGGCCGGAGCGATGATCGCCGCGCTGCTGCACAACCTCAGCACGCTGCTGGTGTTGGGCAATGCCGGACGGCTGCTGCGGTTTCAGGAGCCATTGCTCAAGCTCAAGGATGATCACTGAAGTGAGTTTCAGCGAACTGTGCGCCGAATAGGCAGTCATCTATGGAGAGGGCGCACACTTCACGCCGTTACCTGGGCTAAAGCAGTAGTGGGTGCATGACGGCATGCAGGAGCGCCTGGAACGATAGTCTCGGCTAATTAAATCGATAGCCTGCTATTTTTCAAGGATGGTCTACCCTCAGATCTGACGTCTGAAACAAGGGGGGATTTTCCATGCTCGCGCAACTTCCACCGGCCTTACAGAATCTGCAGCTTCCGCTTCGCTTGCGACTCTGGGATGGTCATGAGTTCAACCTGGGGCCGACGCCCAGTGTCACCATTGTGGTCAAGGACCCGACGATGGTCACCCAGTTCACCCATCCGAGTCTCGACGCGCTGGGGGCGGCGTTTGTCGAAGGCAGGCTGGAACTGGAGGGCTCGATCAGCGAGGTCATCCGGGTCTGCGACGAATTGAGCAGTGCCTTGCTTGATGAAGACGAAGGCGCTCAGCCGGTGCGTGCAGTGCACGACAAGGAAACCGACGCCAAAGCCATTTCCTATCACTACGACCTGTCCAACGCGTTCTATCAGCTGTGGCTGGACAGCGACATGGCGTATTCCTGCGCGTATTTCGAAACCGGCAGCGAAACTCTGGAACAGGCACAGCAGGCCAAGTTCCGACATCTGTGTCGCAAGCTGCGTTTGCAGCCGGGTGATTACCTGCTGGATGTCGGTTGCGGCTGGGGTGGTCTGGCGCGTTACGCGGCACGTGAATTCGGCGCCAAAGTGTTCGGCATCACCTTGAGCAAGGAACAGCTGGAACTGGCCCGGGAGCGGGTCAAGGCCGAGGGCCTGGAAGATCAGGTTGAGCTGCAATTGCTCGACTACCGCGATCTGCCGCAGGACGGGCGTTTCGACAAGGTAGTCAGCGTCGGCATGTTCGAACACGTCGGTCACGCCAACCTCGCTGAATACTGCAAAGTCCTGTTCGGTGCAGTGAAGGAGGGCGGTCTGGTGATGAATCACGGCATCACCGCCAAACACACCGATGGTCGTCCGGTAGGACGCGGCGCTGGCGACTTCATCGAGAAATACGTGTTCCCCAACGGCGAGCTGCCGCACCTGGCGATGATCTCGGCCGAGATCAGCGAAGCCGGACTGGAGATCGTCGACGTCGAAAGCCTGCGCCTGCATTACGCACGTACGCTGGATCACTGGAGCGAGCGTCTTGAGGACAACCTCGAAGCGGCCGGGAAACTGGTACCGGATCAGGCGTTGCGTATCTGGCGGCTGTATCTGGCTGGATGTGCCTACGCGTTCGCGCGTGGCTGGATCAACCTGCACCAGATTCTTGCGGTGAAGGCGCATCCGGATGGCAGCCATGAACTGCCCTGGACCCGCGACGACATTTATCACCCCTGAGGCCTGACGACCGTTCGCTCGTTCGAGCGAGCGGCCGGTTAAAGAATCGGTGAAATAAGCCGGGCGATCCGCATGCCGAGCTGTTGCAGGCGGTGGATCTCCCGGCTTTCTTCTTTGGCGACTTCATAAGCCTGCTCGAAGTCTTCGTTGAGCATCTGTTCCACGTGGGCGGCGAACTCGCTGTCGACGGTCAGCAGCATCACTTCGAAATTCAGCCGGAACGAGCGGTTGTCCAGATTGGCGCTGCCGATGGCGCTGATTTCGCTGTCAATCAACACCACTTTCTGATGCAGGAACCCCGGCTCGTAGCGGAATACCCGCACGCCGGCACGCACCGCTTCAAACGCATACAGGCTGGACGCGGCGTAGACGATGCGGTGATCAGGGCGTGAGGGCAGCAGCAGGCGCACGTCGACGCCGCGCAGCACCGCCAGGCGCAACGCGGCGAACACGGCTTCATCGGGAATGAAGTAGGGGCTGGTGATCCACACTCGTTCCGTCGCCGCGTGGATGGCTTCGACGAAGAACAGTGAACAGGTTTCGTAGGCATCCGCCGGGCCGCTCGCCAGCAATTGGCAGAGCACGCCATCTTCCGGGTAGACATCCGGCAGGATCAGCGGTGGCAACGTCCGTGCTGCCCAGAACCAGTCCTCGGCAAACGACTCCTGCATGCAGGCCACCACCGGCCCGCGCACCTGAACATGGGTATCGCGCCACGGCGCCAGGGGCGGTTTCGCGCCCATGTATTCATCGCCGACGTTATGCCCGCCGACGAAGCCGAGTACGCCATCGACCACGACGATTTTGCGGTGGTTGCGGAAATTCACCTGGAAGCGATTGAGCCAGCCGCTGCGTGTGGCGAAGGCTTTGACCTCGACACCGCCATCGCGCAGCGCCTGCACATAACTGTGGGGCAGGGCGTGGCTGCCGATCCGGTCGTAGAGCAGATGAATCGCCACGCCCTCAGCCGCTTTCTTCAGCAACAGATCGCGCAGGCGCTGACCGAGGCGGTCGTCATGGATGATGAAAAACTGTACCAGTACGGCTTCGCGCGCTTGATCGATGGCGTGGAAGATCGCCTCGAAGGTCGCGTGGCCATTCACCAGCAGTTGCACCTGGTTGTTCGCCAGGCACGGCATGCGTCCCAGTTTGGGCATGGCGCGCAGCGAGGCGTAGGCCTTCGAGGCGCGGGCGGTGAGGGCTTCTTCAACCCACGGGCGCCAGTTCAACTCGGAGATCGCCTGACGCATCTGTTCGTTGGCTTGACGCCGCGCCTTGATATAGCCGTCGAAGGTGCTGCGGCCGAAAACCAGATAAGGGATGAGGGTCAGGTAGGGAATGAAAATAAGCGACAATGCCCAGGCGATCGAGCCTTGGGCGGTGCGTACGGTCAGCACCGCATGGATGGCGGCGATCAAGCCGAGGCTATGTATCAGGGCGATCAGATAACCGAAAATGTGCGGTCCAAAATAATCCATGGGGCAGCCTTGCTCCTGAAGACTCAATGCGTAACAGACCATGTTCCGAGGCGAATGTCGCTATTTAATTGGTGCATGAACCGAAGCAATCGGCCGACGTCTAACGGCCACTACTGATCAGGAGTTTTTCGATGAACGTTCGTCTGCTGGGTTTGGCGCTGGGCCTGGGTTTGGCAATGCCGGTGGTTGCGCAGGCGCAAATGCTGCAGCCGGGGCTATGGGAAATGACCTCAAGCAACGTCAAGGTCGATGACCAGCCCATGGATGTGCAATCGATTCTTGGCCAGTTGCAAGGCCAGATGACCCCGCAACAGCGCGCGGCGCTGGAAAAGAACGGAATCAACATCGGCGGCAAGGGCATTCGTGCCTGCCTGACGCCGCAGCAAGTGGCGACCAACGATATTCCCTTGGCCGATCCGCAGTCGGGCTGCAAACAGCAGATCACCGAGCGCACCGGCAACCAGTGGAAATTCCGCTTCAGCTGCCCGAAAGCGCAAGGCACCGGGGTTGCCACGTTCCTCAGTGATCGTGAGTTCACCACGGTGGCCAACGGCACGTTCAACGCCATCGGGATCAACCAGAAGGGCAGCCTGGAAACCCGTGCGGTGTGGTTGGGTCAGGATTGCGGCACTGTGAAGCCAAGAGCTTAAAAGCTTCGCGAGCAAGCCCGCTCCCACAGGGGACAGCACAATCCTTGTGGGAGCGGGCTTGCTCGCGAAGGCGTCTTGGTTGTCACCGCATGAATCGCAGCGCCAGCCCCTGACATCCTTCGTTGATACGCTGCTCTCGCCAGGCAATCTGCCCCGACACCAACGTGGTATTCACCCGATAGCGAAAAGTCTTGTCAGCAAACGGCGTCCACCCGCATTGCGACAGAATCGGTTGCCGCGACACTTCAAGAGCCACAGGCTCAACCAGCACCAGATCCGCCCAATACCCCTCGCGCAAATAACCTCGATCCGGAATCGCAAACAGATCCGCCACCCGATGGCTGGTCTTCGCCACCAACGTGGTGATCGGCAGCACGCCATCGGCCACCAGCTCCAGCAGTGCCGGCAAAGCGTGTTGCACCAGCGGTAAACCGGACGGCGCATCGGCATACGGGCGCTGTTTTTCTGCCCAGGTATGTGGCGCGTGATCGCTGCCGATCACATCCAGTCGATTGCTCAACAAGGCCTGACGGAGCGCGTCTCGGTCGGCTTGTGTCTTGATCGCCGGGTTGCATTTGATCAGGTTGCCGAGGGCCGGATAGTCGCGGTCATCGAATAGCAGATGATGCAGGCAGACTTCGGCCGTGATGTGTTTCTGGGCGAGCGGCTTGTCCTCGAACAACTCGAGTTCGCGAGCGGTGGTCAGATGCAAAACGTGCAGGCGGGTGCCGTGACGCCTGGCCAGTTCCACTGCCAACGAAGAGGAGCGGTAGCAAGCCTCGGCATCGCGAATCAGTGCATGGATATTCGCGGGCAGGTGTTCGCCAAGACGTTCGCGCAGACGTGTTGCATTGGCCTCGATGCTCGGCGTGTGTTCGCAATGCGCCAGCAGTATCGTCGGCACTTCGGCGAATAAACGCTCAAGCGTTCTCGGATCGTCCACCAACATATTGCCGGTGGAGGCACCCATGAACACTTTGACCCCGGCCACTTCGCAGGGGTTGAGCGCGGCGACGGTGTCGAGGTTGTCCTGGCTCACGCCAAAGTGAAAGCCGTAGTTGGCCACGGAGTTAATTGCCGCCCGACGCTTTTTATCCGCCATCGCTTCGAGGGTGAGGGTGGGCGGCTGGGTGTTGGGCATGTCCATGAAACTGGTGATGCCGCCCGCCACCGCTGCGCGCGACTCGGTGTGGATGCAGCCCTTGGCCGGCGCCCCCGGCTCGCGAAAATGCACCTGGTCATCAATCATCCCCGGCAACAGCCATTGGCCATTGGCGTCGATTTCCACACGGGCATTTTCACCGTCGATGCTGCGCGCGATCTTGACGATGCGGCCATGGCTGACCAGCAGATCACCGTCGAACTCGCGTCCTTCATTGACCAGTCTGGCGTTGCGAATCAGCACGCTGCTCATGATTCAGAACTCGTTCTGCAAGGCTTTGTAGCCGCGTACCAGATCGACATTGGTGCGTGCCACGTCTTCGGAAAACTCCGAGGCGCTGACACTCACCGGCGGGAACTGCGAGAGGTCGGTATTGGGGCCGATGCGGGTGGTGGAGGGTACGTAGAACGCACCCGGCAAATCGCGGCCATCGACCACCGAGTTGTGCCGCACCACACAGCCGTCACCGACCACGCAATTGAACAGCACGCTGTTGAAGCCGATGAACACCCGGTCGCCGACTACGCACGGGCCGTGCACGATCGAGCGGTGAGCGATCGAGGTGAATTCGCCGATGGTCACCGCGGCGCCGGATTTGGAATGGATCACCACGCCGTCCTGGATGTTCGAATTGGCGCCGATGGTGATCGGCTCCATCGCACCTGAAGCGTCTACTTCATCGGCGCGGATCACTGCGTAGGGGCCGACGAACACGTTCTCGCCAACGACCACCTTGCCGCAGATGATCGCGGTTTTGTCGACGTAGGCCGACTCGGCAATTTGCGGCAGATCGCCGGAAGGATTCTTGCGGATCATGGTTGGCTCAGCGCGTTGTAAAGAGTGTTGAGGTTGTATTCGAACAGTCCGGTAAAGGTGCTGGCCGGGCCACTGGCGGCGAGGGCATCGGAGTAAAGGGTGCCGCCGATGTGTGCGCCGCTTTCGTCGGCGATCTGCTTGAGCAGGCGCGCGTCCTTGATGTTTTCCATGAACACCGCTTTGACCTTGGCCTGACGGATTTGGGTAATCAGTGCGGCGACTTCGGCGGCTGACGGTTCACGCTCTGTGGACAGACCTTGCGGCGCCATGAAGTCGATGCCGTAGGCCTGCCCGAGATAACCGAAGGCATCGTGGCTGGTGACGATCTTGCGATTGCCCGGTGGCAGCGAGCCGAGCTTGGCCTTGGCTTCGGCGAGCAGGGCGTAGATCTGTTTCAGGTAGGTCTGGCTGTTGCGTTGGTAGTCGGCCTTGTTCGCCGGATCAGCGGCGATCAGCGCCTTGGTGATGTTGGCGATGTACAGTTCGGTATTGGCCAGGTTGTGCCAGGCGTGCGGGTCGGGAATGGTCTCGCCGTCTTCCACCAGCGAGCGTGGAATTACGCCATGACTGGCATTGATGACGGGGGCTTTGGTCTCGGTGCTGGTCACCAGGCGATCGAGCCATGGCTCGAAACCCAGGCCATTCTTGATAATCAGTTTGGCTTTGAGCAGCGCTTTGGCATCATCAGGCGTCGGTTCATAGGTGTGTGCGTCGGCGTCCGGGCCGACCATGTTGGTGATCTGGATATGCTCGCCACCCACCTGGTGAACCATGTCGGCGAGGATGCTGAAGCTGGTGACCACCGGCAATTTTTCCGCCGCCGATAACGACATCGACAGCAGCAAGCTGAACAACACGAGTAGAGCGCGCATCGGGAAACACCTCATTGGGATGTGAGCAAAGGCGGGCGGCGCAACAAGCCGTGCACCGGCCCGAACACCACGGACAGCAGATAACCGATACCCGCGACCAGCACGATCGCCGGACCGCTCGGCAGCGAGTAGTAGAACGAGATCAACAATCCGCACCACACCGAGAGGCAGCCGATAAGCGCCGAGATGGCAATCAGGCTCGGCAGGCGACGACTCCAGAACCGTGATGCGGCGGCGGGCAGCATCATCAGGCCGACCACCATCAAGGCGCCGATGGCCTGGAAACCGATCACCAGATTGAGCACCACCAAGGTCAGGAACACGCCGTGGGCGAGTGGACCGAGACGGCTGACGGTTTGCAGGAATAGAGGATCGAGGGTATCGAGCAGCAGCGGTTTGTAGATCAAGGCCATGGCGACCAGACTCAGTCCCGACACCCACAACATTCCATTGAGGGTCGGACCGTCGACGGCGAGCGCTGAGCCGAACAGCAAGTGCAGCAAGTCGAGGCGCTTGCCGGCGATGCCAAGAATCAGCACGCCACTGGCGAGCGAGATCGGGTAGATCGCGGCGAGGCTGGCGTCTTCGCGCAGGCCGGTGCGACGGGTAATCCAGGCGGCGAGACCGGCCATGCCCAGGCCGGCGCCCAGACCACCGAAGGTCAACGCGGGCAGACTCAGACCGGCGAGCCAGAAGCCCAATGCCGCGCCGGGAAGGATACCGTGGGCAACGGCGTCACCGATCAGGCTCATGCGCCGCAGGATCAGAAACACGCCAAGTGGCGCTGTGCTGCAGGCCAATACCAGTCCGCCGAGCAGCGCTCGGCGCATGAACACGAACTCGCTGAACGGTTGCCAGAGGTGGGCGACGGTGAGCATCAGGCCACCTGCATATTGGGTGTTTGCTGAATCAGTTCGGCACTGGGTCCGAACAGGCATTCGCGGTTTTTGATCAGCAGTGTCTGCGGGATGTGTTGGCGGACGGCGGCGAGGTCATGGCAGACCATCAGCAGTGTTCGTCCTTCGGAGTGCCAGGCATGGATGTGTTGCCAGAGTAACTGCTGGCCCAGTTCATCGAGTGCTGCGTGGGGTTCGTCGAGGAGTAGCAATGGGGCGTCGGTTAGACTCAAACGGGCGAGCAGGGCACGTTGCAACTCGCCACCGGAAAGAGCCATCAGCGGGCGCTTTTCCAATCCGCTCAAGTGCCAATTTTCCAGGGCGTTGACGAGTCGTTGTGCGCGCAGTTGCGTCGACAATCGACGCCCCCAGAAACCCGCGGCTACCAGTTCTTCGAGGCTGATGGGGAACTGCCGGTCGAGGTGTTGCTGTTGCGGCAGGAACGCAAAACCGCCCTGACGTGGAACACCCAGTGCGACCTTTCCCGATAACGGCTTCTGCAATCCGGCGATGACTTTCAACAGGCTGCTCTTACCGCAGCCGTTGGCGCCGATGATGGCGCCGAGGCTGCCGTGTTCCAGCGAGAGGGTCAGTGGCGAAGTCAGTGGTTGGCCGGGTGCGCCCCAACTCAGGGTGTGGCAACGGATCATTGGAGTTCTCGATGCCAGTGGCTTTCGGCGACCGCGTCGTGGGCGTGCAGGCTTTCGGCGTGGATCACTCGCAGGTGGAATCCGCTGACGCCGGGGGAGCGGCGCAGAGCCAGATTAAGTCGTCGCGCGGCGTCTTCGCAGAACATCAGGTTCTGTCCATTGGCCAACGCGAAGGCTTGCTCGTCGGCGCGTTTCACGGCGGTTTGCACGGCGGTGCCGAGCGCCGCTTCGGCGTCATTGATGATCACACTCAGGGGAAGCTCGTCGATGAACTCGTCGAGGTGCATATGCAATTGCGCGGTGCTGCGTTGGCTGTGCGGGGTGGCGACAATGCCTTGGCTTGATCCTAGCCAGGCCAAAACTTCGGCATGTTGCAGTGGCTTGTTGGCGAAATCATCGATGAATTGCTGCTGAATCAATTGTCGCGCCAGCGCTGCTGAGCAGGGGCAAGTTGAGGAGTAGGGCACCTCGATTTTCAGTTCCACGTGGAACACTTGGTTTTTCAGACTCGCTGAAATGCTCACTGGGTAGCTCTTCCAACCCGCTAGAGGGCTGACTAACGCGGGCCTTTTCAGCAGCACTTCGCAGTGGATTTTCAGGTAGGCGCTGTTGGATAAACCGTCATGGCTGACCAGAAATTCCTCGAGAACCTGGCGCAATAGGGAGGGAGAGAGGTCCTGCCGCTCAAGTGCCGCCAGTGCGAGATATAGCCGCGACATGTGAATGCCGCGCGCTTCGCCATCATCGAGACTCACGCCTGCATCTGCTTTTGCGCTCAGACGCTGGCCTTGCAATAAAACAGGCAGAGCAATGCCGCACATTCCCACCCAATCAAGCGGTAACGCCTGCCGAGCGGCTTGAGTCGAAATATCCGGAAGTGTCAGCGAATTCATGTTCGGAACCATCGTGTTGATTGAATTAGATGTTACATTATAACAATTCAAATCACGATGCCTTTTTCATGAACAGGCTTTCATATGCACCGACGTCATCTGCTCAACCTGCTTCTGGCCAGCACGGCCTTGGCTTTTCCCTTCACCGTTTCGGCTACGCAAATTCGCAATGCACGCCTCTGGCGTTCGGATGACAAGCTCAGATTGGTGTTCGATCTGAGCGGTCCGGTGCGCTACAAAACCTTTTCGCTGAGCGCTCCAGAACGCTTGATCATCGACCTTTCCGGGGCGAGTTTGAGTGGCGATTTCAGTCAATTGAAGCTTGCCGATACTGCGATTCGTTCGATTCGAACAGGGCACTTTGGTCAAGGTGATACACGGATCGTTCTCGACCTGCACCATCCGGTGCTATTGAACAGCTTCCTTTTGGCGCCTCAAGATGGTCAAGGACACCGCTTGGTGCTGGATCTGGTAAACGCCAAACAGGCATCCAGTCTGGCAATGGTTCCACGTGAAACACCTCAGACTCACCCCAAGCGCGACATCATCGTTGTCGTTGATCCTGGGCACGGAGGGAAAGATCCAGGTGCAGTCGGCGCCAAGGGTGAGCGGGAAAAAGATGTGGTTCTTGCCATCGCTCAGTTGCTCGCCAAACGCCTGAAAAGGGAGAAAGGCTTCGACGTCAAACTGGTGCGCAATGACGACTTCTTCGTGCCGCTGCGCAAGCGTGTGGACATCGCACGTCAGCACAAGGCCGACATGTTTATTTCGGTGCACGCCGATGCGGCGCCGCGTCTTACCGCGTCGGGAGCATCTGTATATTGCTTGTCTGAAGGTGGTGCGACGTCAGCAACTGCACGCTTCATGGCACAGCGAGAGAATGGCGCGGATCTGCTGGGCGCGACCAGTCTGCTCAACCTTAAGGACAAAGATCCGATGCTCGCCGGCGTGATTCTCGACATGTCGATGAATGCCACCATTGCCGCCAGTTTGCAACTCGGCAGCACCGTTCTCGGCAGTCTGGCGGGCATTACCACGCTGCATCAGAAGCGCGTGGAGCAGGCAGGGTTTGCCGTGCTGAAGTCGCCGGACGTGCCGTCGATTCTGGTGGAAACCGGCTTCATTTCCAACGCCCGTGACAGCCAGCGCCTGGTCACGCCTCGACATCAGCAGGCCGTGGCGGATGGTTTATTCGAAGGACTGCAGCGTTACTTCCAGAAGAATCCGCCAGTAGATAGCTACATCGCCTGGCAGCAGGAGCAGCAAGAAGCGCAGGTTTAGCAGCCGGTGATCCGACTGCAGGTGAACTTGGCGCTGCTGCCGCCAGAGCTGGAAAAGCGATTGATCGTCGTCCAGCCAACGCGACGGGTGTAGCCAACCCAGGCTTCGCCGTCAGAGGTGAGCCCGGTGAAGAACGTCAGCTGGCCGAAACGACTGTTGGTCTGTGCCCAGTAGCGATTGCCGCCCTTTTCAAAGCCCCGCAGGTAAATCGTGCTGCCCACCGTGTTTACGCTGTAGGTATTGCCCTGCGCATCGATGCAGGCCAGCAGATTGGCGCTGCGTGTGCAGTTGGCGAGTGCAGGAATTTGTCCCCATGCGTTGGCCCACGATAGCAACGCGAGACTCAGCAGCGAGCATTTCAGGGCAATTTTCATCTCGGTATCCGATGGGTAGTTTGCGTGCAGCTTCCAGCGCTTTATCGGTTTGGGCAAGAGCGAGGCTGGCTTATTTATATTGTTATGCTATAACATAAATTTGAATTGAGCCTGAGCTCGCCGATTGCAAGCGTCTGCTTCTGCCAAAGCGCTGTTTTGAAGCTCAAGTACGCGGTGAGCTACGCCAAAACAGGCCAAAGCGCACATCGGCCACAACCTGATGAGGATTATCCAATGTCATCTCCACTTCCCGTGACCGTTCTATCGGGCTTTCTCGGCGCCGGAAAAAGTACACTTTTGAATTACGTACTACGTAATCGAGAAGGTTTGCGCGTTGCGGTCATCGTTAACGATATGAGCGAAATCAACATTGATGGCAGCGAAGTCCAGCGCGATGTCAGCCTTAACCGTGCGGAAGAAAAACTGGTGGAGATGAGCAACGGTTGTATCTGCTGTACGTTACGCGAGGACCTGCTCGAAGAAGTCAGCAAACTTGCCCGCGAAGGAAGATTCGATTACTTGCTCATCGAATCTACCGGTATTTCCGAACCACTGCCGGTAGCCGAGACGTTTACCTTCCGCGATGAACAGGGCCAGAGCCTGGCTGACGTCGCGCGGCTCGACACCATGGTGACGGTAGTCGACGGCGTGAATTTCCTCCTCGACTATCAGGCCGCCGAGAGTCTGGCTTCCCGAGGCGAGACACTGGGCGATGAAGATGAACGCTCGATCACCGATCTGCTGATCGAACAAATCGAGTTCGCCGATGTACTGCTGATCAGCAAGATCGACCTCATCAGCCGCCAGGAGCGCGAAGAGCTGATGGCCATCCTCAAGCGTCTCAACGCCCAAGCGGAGATCATCCCGATGGTGATGGGCGAGGTGCCGCTAGAGAAGATCCTCAACACCGGGCGTTTCGATTTCGAGAAAGCCGCTCAGGCCCCGGGCTGGTTGCAGGAATTGCGTGGTGAGCACGTGCCGGAAACCACGGAATACGGCATCGCCTCGACGGCCTACCGCGCACGCCGGCCTTTCCATCCGCAGCGCTTTTTCGACTTCATCGATCGGCCATGGCCGAACGGCAAACTGCTGCGCTCCAAAGGCTTCTTCTGGCTCGCCAGCAAACCCTCCGACGCAGGCAGTTGGTCGCAGGCCGGCGGTTTGATGCGCCATGGTTTCGCCGGTCGCTGGTGGCGTTTCGTGCCGAAAAACCAATGGCCGCAGGATCAGGAAAGTACCACAGCGATCATGGAGAACTGGACACCGAGCGTTGGAGATTGTCGTCAGGAGCTGGTATTCATCGGCCAGAACATCGACTTCGTACAGCTCAAGTCGGAGCTCGACGCCTGCCTGCTGACTGATGAAGAAATGGCCATTGGCGCAGATGGTTGGCGCAGGCTGCCGGACCCGTTCGGCCCTTGGCACGAAGAGGCCGCCTGATGCTTGCGCTCAAACTGCAGCAAAACCGGGCGCGCCATCAGCATCAGGGGGTGACGCCGAAAACGCTGACGCGAATCCTCGAAGACGACGTCAATCTCGCGGTCTGGCAGCGCCAACTGCCGCTGCACATCGCCGATTTCGCAGAGTTGCTGCTGTCGCTCAACGAGCCTTTGGCGGAATCACTGTGCATCGAATTGCCGAATGAAGACGCCGACCCTGATCTGCAAGGACTGGCCGCCGGGTTCCGTGATCTGCAAGGCTACGAGGGCTTCATCGCGGACCTGCAATGGCTGGTGAGTGCCTTCGCCTGTCTGCTGGGCGCTCGCCGCATCGGTTTGCGCCTGCGGGTGTTGGACAAAGCCATGTGCCCACGCTTCCATGTCGATCATGTGCCGGTGCGCTTGATTACAACCTACGGCGGGATCGGCAGTCAGTGGCTCAAGGAAGGCGTGATGGATCGCGAGCAATTGGGCCAGGCAAACGCCGAACCACGGGACATCGCGAACATCCAGCAACTGCAGAGCGGTGACGTGGCGTTATTGAAAGGCGAGAAGTGGCACGGCAATGAAGGCTATGGCTTGATTCATCGCTCCCCGCAACCGGCGCCGGGTGAGCGACGTCTGCTGCTCACCCTCGATTGGCTCGGCTGACGGCTCAAGGCTTGAGCCACTTGCCCTGGCTCTGGCCTTCGCAGTACGGCTGCAAATACGCCGCGTCGGAGGCGACGCCGTAATAGTGGATATCCTGGCGATAGGGCATATTGGCGACTTGCGCGTTGCTGCACACGCCGAACGCGCCGCTCGGGCATTGATCGACGTACTGCACCTCGACTTTCTGCCCGGCCAGGGTCGGTTGGCAGAAGCCGTCGCTGAACAGCTTCTCGGGAATATTGCGGTTCTGCTGGCAGACTTTGACGTCGAGTCGCTCGCCCTGGCTGTGTACCACGCAAGCCTGGGCCCATGCTTCGCTCGACAGCAGCATCAACAGCAACGACCATCCCATCCAACGCATGTCCAATCCCCTCAGAAAACGCCCAGTCATGTTGCAGAACATTCCTACCCATGTCATCGCCGGCCCTTTGGGCGCTGGCAAGACCAGCCTGATTCGCCAGCTCATGGCCCAACGGCCGGACGGCGAGCGATGGGCGGTGCTGATCAACGAGTTCGGTCAGATCGGCCTCGATGCCGCGTTGCTGACACGCGACGCCGATGGTATCGCACTGGGCGAAGTCGCCGGAGGGTGTCTGTGCTGCGTGAATGGTGCGCCGTTTCAAATCGGCCTCGGCCGTTTGCTGCGCAAAGCCAGGCCGGATCGGCTGTTCATCGAGCCGTCCGGGCTGGGCCATCCGGCGCAGTTGCTCAAGCAGTTAAGCGAAGCACCGTGGTTGGGTGTACTGGCGCTGCAGCCCTGTGTGTTAGTGCTGGATGCCCAGGCGCTGGCCGCCGGGAAAGCCTTGCCGCCCGCTCAGCAGGAGGCTTTGGCCAGCGCCGGCCTGCTGTTGCTGAACAAGGCAGAAAGTCTGGATGAGGCTGCACGGCAGACCATCGTCGAGCGTTTGCCGGCAGTCAAAATGATCTGGACGCAGCAGGCGCAACTGCCGTTGAGCGAGCTGCCGGGTGTGGCTGCGCAAGCGGGGGCTGCGGTGGATAACCTTGTTGTGCCCGAGGGATCGGGACCGATTCCGGCGATCTGGAGCGACCCGGCATCGCCGATCTGCCTGAGTCAGGCACAGGAGGGCGGTTGGAGCATCGGCTGGCGTTGGCACCCTGGACAGACGTTCGATACGCAACGTCTGAGCCAATGGCTGCAGAGCCTGGACTGGCGGCGGGCCAAACTGGTTATCCACAGCGCCGAGGGCTGGGTGTCGGCCAATGCCGTGGATAACGCCGAACTGGATTGGCAACCGAGTGAGTGGCGACGGGATTCACGTATAGAGCTGATCTTTGCCGATGCACAACGTATCGATGCTTTGCAGTCAGGCCTGACGCAATGCCGGGTGCAGGCGGGTTAGCTCAAGGCTTCCACTTGTTGTGTTCCTGCCGCCACTGGCTCAGTTCGATCACTTCGGCCCTTGGGCGGGTAACTTCGACCACCGGCGGCGTATCGTCGAACGGCGCCGGGTAGGGCGCCAGTTCGATTTGCGCACTGTGCGCGCCGAACTGGGTGATGGTGCCGTTGTGCCGGGTTTCACCGGTCACGGTGAACTCGAAGTTATAGACCCGGGCCAGGCGCCGCCGCCCGCTGGCATCCTTGATCAAACCGATTTTTTTCAACGCGACGTTACCGTCCAGCAGCTCGACGCCGACGTTGATGCAATGCTGCTTGACCCGCTCCAGCGCCCGCTCGCGCAAGCCGTGGTTGTGCCATAGCCATGCGCCGGCTGCGGCGAACAGCATCAGCACGAAGATGTTTTCGAGGGTCAGCATCAACAGGAAACTCCAAAAGATAAGCTCAGCTTAACTGCGTCGCCGGTCTGTCGTACAGGCTGTGTTTCATCGCATACTGCGCGGCTTGAATTTCAATCGTTTTACGGAATAACCCGAATGAAACGTACGCCTCATCTGCTCGCCATTCAGTCCCATGTGGTCTTCGGCCACGCCGGCAACAGCGCCGCCGTGTTTCCGATGCAGCGGGTCGGGGTGAATGTCTGGCCGCTCAACACCGTGCAGTTTTCCAATCACACCCAGTACGGGCAGTGGGCCGGTGAAGTGCTGGCGCCGCACCAGATCCCCGAACTGGTCGAAGGCATTGCCGCCATTGGCGAGCTGGGCAACTGCGACGCCGTGCTTTCCGGTTATCTGGGCAGCGCGGCGCAGGGCCGGGCGATTCTCAGTGGCGTCGAGCGCATCAAGTCGGTCAATCCGAAGGCGTTGTACCTGTGCGACCCGGTGATGGGCCATCCGGAGAAGGGCTGCAGTGTGCCGGCCGAAGTCAGCGATTTCCTGCTGGAGGAAGCCGCTGCGGTGGCGGACATCATGTGCCCGAACCAACTGGAGCTGGACAGCTTCTCCGGGCGCAAGCCGCAGTCGCTGTTCGATTGTCTGGCGATGGCTCGGGCATTGCTGGCACGTGGGCCGAAAGCGGTGCTGGTCAAGCATCTGGATTATCCGGGCAAGCCGGCGGACGGTTTCGAGATGTTGTTGGTGACCGCAGACGAAAGCTGGCACCTGCGCCGTCCGCTGCTGGCGTTTCCGCGTCAGCCAGTGGGTGTCGGCGATCTGACGTCTGGGCTGTTCCTCGCGCGGGTACTGCTCGGCGACAGTCTGGTGGCGGCGTTTGAGTTCACCGCAGCGGCGGTGCATGAGGTGCTGCTGGAAACCCAGGCGTGTGCCAGTTACGAGCTGCAACTGGTGCGAGCGCAGGACCGGATTGCGCATCCGCGGGTGAAGTTCGAGGCGACGGCGATCAGTCTGTAAGACCGCATTACGTCCATTCGCGAGCAAGCCCGCTCCCACGTTCGACTGCATTCCCATGGGAGGACTGCGATTCAATGTGGGAGCGGGCTTGCTCGCGAAGGCGATCTGTAAAGCGACATCATTCCAAAGGGCTGATCAGGCGTCGCCCTTGATCTCCTGATAACGCTTTTCCAGCTCCTGGCGAATTTGCCGACGCTGCTGGGCCTGCATATAACGACGCTTGTCTTCGCTGTTCTGCGGTTGCAGCGGCGGCACGGCGGCCGGTTTGCGCTGGTCATCCACCGCAACCATGGTGAAGAAGCAGCTGTTGGTGTGGCGCACCGAGCGCTCGCGGATGTTCTCGGTCACCACTTTGATGCCGACTTCCATCGAGGTGTTGCCGGTGTAGTTGACCGACGCGAGGAAGGTCACCAGTTCGCCGACATGGATCGGCTCGCGGAAAATCACCTGATCCACCGACAGCGTTACCACGTAGCGGCCGGCATAGCGGCTCGCACAGGCGTAGGCCACTTCGTCGAGGTATTTGAGCAGGGTACCGCCGTGGACATTGCCAGAGAAGTTGGCCATGTCGGGGGTCATCAATACCGTCATCGACAGTTGGGCGTTTCCGGGTTCCATAACGTTCTCACGGATCAAGGCTGGATGGCTGGACGCACCTCTGCGGGTGCCTGGTGGCTTTTTCAAAAGCACCGTTATCGGGACGCCAGACGACTGGCTGCCGTCACGCCGCGACCGATCTGTTTCCTTATATTGCACCGCCTTCCAGCCGGAAGTCGCGGTGTTAACCTGCAAAAGGCCCTGCCCAAGGGCAATTCCTACACGAAAAGCGGATTTTTACCCAACTCGCTCAGACCTTTCTGAAGTCTGACGGCGGGTCACGTCATACAAGGAGCCCACACCATGCATGCCATCAGCTTTATTCAGGACCTGGCAGTGATCATGTTGGTCGCAGGTGTGGTCACCGTGCTGTTTCACCGCTTCAAGCAGCCGGTGGTGCTCGGCTACATCGTCGCCGGTTTCATCATCGGCCCGCACACACCGCCGTTCGGCCTGATCCACGACGAAGAAACCATCAAGACCCTCGCCGAGCTGGGGGTGATTTTCCTGATGTTCTGCCTCGGGCTGGAATTCAGCCTGCGCAAGTTGTTCAAGGTTGGCGCCACGGCGTTTATCGCGGCATTCCTCGAAATTGTCCTGATGATCTGGATCGGCTACGAGATCGGTCGCTGGTTCGACTGGAACACCATGGACTCGCTGTTCCTCGGCGCAATCCTCGCCATCTCCTCAACCACCATCATCGTCAAGGCGCTCAACGACCTGAAGATGAAGAACGAGCGCTTTGCGCAACTGATCTTCGGCGTACTGATCGTCGAGGACATCCTCGGCATTGGCATCATCGCCTTGCTGTCGAGCATCGCAGTCAGCGGCACGGTCAGCTCCGGCGAAGTGTTCTCCACGGTCGGCAAACTGTCGCTGTTCATGATCGTCGCGCTGGTGGTCGGCATTTTGCTGGTACCGCGTCTGCTGGCGTATGTCGCCAAATTCGAAAGCAACGAGATGCTGCTGATTACCGTGCTGGGTTTGTGTTTCGGTTTCTGCCTGCTGGTGGTCAAGCTTGAATACAGCATGGTGCTCGGCGCCTTCCTGATCGGCGCGATCATGGCCGAGTCGCGGCAGCTGCTGAAGATCGAACGGCTGATCGAGCCGGTTCGCGACCTGTTCAGTGCAATCTTCTTCGTCGCCATCGGCCTGATGCTCGATCCTATGATCCTGCTGCAATACGCGTGGCCGATTGCAGTCATTACCGTGGCGGTGGTGCTCGGCAAGATGTTGTCCTGCGGCCTCGGGGCGTTTATCGCCGGCAATGACGGACGCACCTCACTGCGTGTGGGGATGGGGCTGTCACAGATTGGCGAATTTTCCTTCATCATCGCCGCGCTCGGGATGACGCTGCAGGTCACCAGCAACTTCCTTTATCCCGTTGCGGTGGCGGTGTCGGTGATCACCACGCTGCTGACGCCGTATCTGATCCGCGCGGCCGATCCGCTGTCGATCAAGCTCTCGGCAGCGGTGCCCAAACGCCTGGGCCGGGTGTTCGGCATGTATGGCGAATGGCTGCGCAGCATTCAGCCGCAAGGCGAGGGCGCGATGCTGGCGGCGATGATCCGGCGGATCCTGTTGCAGGTCGGGGTCAATCTGGCGCTGGTGATCGCGATCTTCTTCAGCGGCGCGTTCTTCGCCGGACGGTTGTCGGTGTGGATGCAGGACTGGATCACTGATCCGAGCTGGCAGAAGGCGTTGATCTGGGGCGGGGCGCTGCTGCTGTCGCTGCCGTTCCTGATTGCGGCGTATCGCAAGCTCAAGGCGTTGTCGATGCTGTTGGCGGAGATGGGTGTGAAGCCGGAGATGGCTGGGCGGCACACGCAGCGAGTGCGTCGGGTGATCTCCGAAGTGATCCCGATCCTCTCGCTGCTGGTGATCTTCCTGCTGTTGGCAGCCTTGTCGGCCAGTATCCTGCCGACCAACAAGTTGCTGGTGCTGGTCGCCGTGGTCGCGGCCGCCGTGGCGGCGCTGCTCTGGCGCTGGTTCATCCGCGTGCACACGCGGATGCAGGTGGCCCTGCTGGAAACCCTCGACAACCACAAGGAGTCGTCGGGGCACTGACCGACCCGGGCGTCTGGCGAATCAGCTTTCCAGCCAGACGTCCCGCGCCCAGTGCCACACCGATTCCCAGGACTCTTCGGTGATCAGCTCTTCTTCGCCGGACCACAGCACCACGGTGCCGTCTTCTTCGACGCAGTAGTAGTTGTCGCCGTCCTGGCAGATCGGGATCAGGTCGCGCGGTACGCCAGCGTCCCAGGCATTGGCCGCGACATCCGGCAAGTAGGTGTGTGATTGCGGGTCGGTGACGGTCACCGGCTCGAGGCTGCCGTACACCACGTCGCTGACGGTCAGCAGAAACTCTTTGAAGACGAACGGGATGTTGATGAAGAGTTCTTCTTCGATTTCTACCAGCTGGTCTTCGTCGGGCAATTCCAGGGGAACCGGTACGGGTTCGTTGGCTTCGCGCAGTTGTTCGATGATTTCTTCCACGTCCGGGATCCTCTTGCTTGAATGGCGCGGTTTATATGGGCCGGTTTATACAGTAGCTCGCTATAGATGCAACCGCGAAATAGAAAACCCCGGCCGAGGCCGGGGTTTTTATTACCGCATGCGTAACGCCGAGGGATCAGCCGTTCTGGCGGATACCGGCCACCAGCCAAGGCTGGTTGTCGCCCTGTGGACGTTCCATGTTCCAGCTTTCGCTGAACACTTCGCCCTGATCGAAACGCGAGGTCTTCGACACGCCGCTGAAGGTCAGGGTGGCGATGGTCTTGTCGGCACGATCATCCACGCCGTCCAGCTGTACCTGCAAGTTGTCGATGTAGGTCGACTGGAAGCCGTCGCCCAGGTCCGCACGCTCACGCTTGAGGAAGTCGAGCATTTGCGGGGTCACGAACTCAGCAATCTTGTCCATTTCGTTGGCGTCCCAGTGCTGCTGCAGCGACTGGAAGTGGCTGCGCGCAGCGGCAAGGAAGTTCTGCTCGTTGAACCAGGCCGGTGCGTTGATCACCGGACGAGCGGCAACCGGCGCGGCCGAACCACCGAAGATCGAACCCATGGCGGCAGGCTTCTGCTCGAACACTTCACGCTGCATCGGCGCGCCGGCCGGAGCCAGGTGCTCCTGCTGCTTGCGTCGACGCGCAGCGATGAAGCGGAAGATCACGAACGCGATCACGGCCATGATCAGGATGTCGAAGATCTGCATGCCCTGGAAGCCGCCGCCCATGAACATGGACGCGAGCAGGCCACCGGCGGCGATACCGGCCAGAGGGCCGAGCCATTTAGAAGCGCCGCCAGCCTTGGCCGCGGCACCGGCAGCGCCGGCTGCACCAGCGGTCGCTGCTGCGCCGCCCATGCCTGGGGAAGAAGGAGCCATCTGGCTGGTCTGGTGCGTCGGCGCAGCGCCGGCGCTTTTGCCACCACCAAAGCGCTTGGCGTTGGCGTCGAGGCTCATCGTCAGGCCGATGCACAACGCCATGGCGATGCTAAGAAAACGTTTCATAAAGGGAATTCCCGTTTGTGGAGACACGCGCGCCATGTTGCACAGCTGAAGTGTTACTGGCTAGCGAGAGAGTGTTTCGGGCTTTTGCCTGACAGCTTAGGTTCAGCTCCATCGAAGCAATAAGGCCATGTACTTTTGTCTGTAGGAAAATGGGATAGGTTCAGCGGGAAACCTGCTTATCGACGCAACGCCAGCATTACCACACCGGCGGTGATCAGGCCGATGCCGCCCCATTGGCGCAGGTCGAGTTTCTCGCCCAGCAGGATCACGCCGAGCACCGCCACCAGTACCACGCTGAGCTTGTCCACTGGCGCGACCAGCGAAGCCGGGCCGACTTTCAGCGCGCGGAAGTAACACAGCCACGATGCGCCGGTACCCAGGCCAGATAACAGCAGGAACAAGTAGCTCTTGGCGGAAATTGATCCCAATGACTGATATTGGCCCGTCGCGTACAAAATCAAGGCCAGGCTGACCAGGACCACGATGGTGCGCAGCAGGGTAGCGAAGTCGGAATTGACGTTTTCGATGCCGATCTTGGCGAAGATCGCCGTCAGCGCGGCAAAAGTTGCCGAGAGCAGGGCCCAGAATGTCCAGGAAGAGAAGAAGCCTGAGCCCATGCAAATATCCTTGTTAGATCATCCGACCCCTGTGGGAGCGAGCCTGCTCGCGAAAGCCACGCTGCGGTTTATCAGATCAACCACGGTGATGTCATTCGCGAGCAGGCTCGCTCCCACAGAAAAGCGAAACCGGCGTCAGATCGCTTCCAGCTTGGCGTATCCCAGCATCAGCCACTTGCTGCCTTCGCTGAAGTTCACCTGCACCCGCGCCTGCGCGCCGGAACCTTCGAAGTTGAGGATCACGCCGTCGCCGAAGATCGAATGTCGTACCGCCTGACCGAGGCTGAAGCCGGTTTCCGGGATCTCGCTGCCGCTGAACAGGTTGCTGCCGCTCATCGACTGGTTGCCGCCGAACGGTCGGCTGACGCTGTTCGACAGGCGCACTTCCTGAATCAGACCCTTCGGCACTTCACGGACGAAACGCGAGACCTTGTTGTAGGTTTCGCTGCCGTACAGGCGCCGGGTTTCAGCATAGGTCATCACCAGATTCTGCATGGCACGGGTGATGCCCACATAGGCCAGGCGGCGCTCTTCTTCAAGGCGACCCGGTTCTTCCAGGCTCATCTTGTGCGGGAACAGGCCTTCTTCCATGCCCACCAGGAACACGTAAGGGAATTCCAGGCCTTTGGCGCTGTGCAGGGTCATCAGCTGAATGCTGTCTTCGTGCTCGTCGGCTTGAGTGTCGCCGGCTTCCAGCGACGCGTGGCCGAGGAATGCCGCCAGTGGCGTCAGCTCTTCGTCTTCTTCGGTGGTTTCGAAGTTGCGCGCGGCGCTGACCAGTTCCTCAAGGTTTTCCACCCGGGCCTGGCCTTTCTCGCCTTTTTCCGCTTCGTGATAGGCGATCAGCCCCGATTGCTCGATGACGGTCTGAGTCATCAAGTGCAGCGGCATCTCCATGCACTTGGCGGCAAGGTTTTCGATCAGCTCGATAAACGCACCCAAGGCGCCGGCAGCGCGACCGGTCAGGCCTTTATTGGCGACCAGTTGGCGCATCGCTTCCCACATCGATACATCGCTGTGGCGAGCATGGTCGCGGATCGCTTCGACTGTTTTTTCGCCAATACCACGGGCCGGGACGTTGATCACCCGCTCCAGTGCTGCGTCGTTGCCACGGCCTTCAAGTAAACGCAGGTAGGCCATGGCGTTCTTGATTTCCGCGCGTTCAAAGAAGCGCTGGCCGCCATAGATGCGGTACGGAATGCGCTCGCGCAGCAAGGCTTCTTCGAGAACGCGCGATTGGGCGTTGGAGCGGTAGAGAATCGCGATATCGCTCCGAGCCAGGCCGGTTTTCAGCGCGCTTTCGATGGTTTCGACAACGTAGCGTGCTTCGTCGTGTTCGTTGAACGCGGCGTACAGGTTGATCGCTTCACCATCGCCACCGTCGGTCCACAGCTCTTTGCCGAGACGTCCGGTGTTGTTGGCGATCAGAGCGTTGGCCGCCTTGAGGATGCCGGCGGTGGAGCGGTAGTTCTGCTCCAGACGAATGGTCACCGAATCCGGGAAGTCGGACGAGTACTGATGAATGTTCTCGATTTTCGCCCCGCGCCAGCCGTAGATCGACTGGTCGTCGTCGCCGACCACCATCAGGCTGTCGCCGCCCTTGCCGAGCAGGCGCAACCAGGCGTACTGCACGGCGTTGGTGTCCTGGAATTCGTCGACGAGGATGTGGCGGAAGCGCTTCTGATAGTGCGCCAGCAGACCCGGGTGATCGCGCCACAGGTCGAGGGCGCGCAGCAGCAGTTCGGAGAAGTCGATGACGCCGGCGCGCTGGCAGGCAGCCTCGTAGGCCTCATAGATGCCGCGCATGGTCGCCAGGTACAAGTCGCCGCTGGCCTGAATGTGTTGCGGACGCAGACCTTCGTCTTTCTGCCCGTTGATGAACCACTGGGCCTGACGGGCTGGCCAGCGTTGTTCGTCCAGTCCCAGCTCGCGGATCACCCGCTTGACCAGCCGCTGCTGGTCGTCGCTGTCGAGAATCTGGAAAGTCTGGCTCAACCCGGCTTCCTGCCAGTGCGCCCGCAGCAAGCGGTGCGCCAGGCCGTGGAAGGTGCCGACCCACATGCCGGCCGGGTTGATACCCAGCAACTGTTCGATGCGATGACGCATCTCGGCAGCGGCCTTGTTGGTGAAGGTCACCGACAGAATGGAGTGGGGCGAGGCGTTTTCGACCTGGATCAACCAGGCGATACGGTGCACCAGCACTCGGGTTTTACCGGAACCGGCACCGGCCAGGACCAACTGACGGCCAACGGGGGCTGCTACGGCCTGGCGTTGGGCATCGTTGAGGGAGTTCAGCAGAAGGGAGAGATCATCGCGCATCGGGGCATTCTAGGGTGCGCCGCAGGCCCGGGC
This sequence comes from Pseudomonas sp. lyk4-TYG-107, assembly GCF_030209055.1. Classification (NCBI taxonomy): domain Bacteria; kingdom Pseudomonadati; phylum Pseudomonadota; class Gammaproteobacteria; order Pseudomonadales; family Pseudomonadaceae; genus Pseudomonas; species Pseudomonas sp. lyk4-TYG-107. The sequence continues at coordinate 214,076 of NZ_JARVST010000006.1, read as the reverse complement.
AAACCGAGCTTTGCATTAGCCGATGAAAGCGCCGTCGATGACGACCGGTCGGTCACTGGCTACAGGCTTCGGCCCGCCTCACTCTGCGGGTTTTGCCGGTGATCGGACGGCGGAAAGTTTCCGGCAAATTATGATCTGGAGCAGTTTGGCAACGGGGTTGGCTTGTGTATGCTCCGTCCACGTTTCGGGCCCATGCTCACTCTTATAAGAACAACAACATTGCACAAGACCCTCAGCTCAGACCTGTCGGGCCCCTCTGTGGAACCCCGGGTCATCCGCAAGCATTACGCCGTCGAAATGGCGGTAGAACGCACGCGCCTGCTGTATCAGGGCTCGCTGCTGCCGACGATGTTCATGTTACTCAATGGTCTGGTCTGCGCCGCTTTGCTCTGGAGCCCGCAGCGCTATTTCGTGGTCAGCATCTGGCTGGTCTGGTTGTTGTCGCTGGTGGCGCTGCGGGTGATTCAGGTCGCGGCGTTCGATTCGGCGATCCCGGATCGCCAGGCCCAGCCGATCTGGTTTCGCATGTTCCTGCTCGGCTCGACCATGACCGGTCTGACCCTGGCCGGCGCCGGCATCGCGCTGGTGCCTGCCGACAACTTCATGCAGCAAGCCTGGGTGTTCGGCCTGATCGGTGCCGCGACGTTATCGGCCAGCGTTGCCTACGCCGTCAGTCTGCCGGCGTTTCTGTCCTTTACCTTGCCGTGCCTGCTGCCGGCGATCGGCTACCTGTTCTGGGGCGGAGATGAGCAGGCGCGCGGTTGGGGCTGGCTCGGGCTGATTCTGCTCGGTTCGCTGAGCGTGGTCGCCTGGCAGGTCAATCGGCTGATTGATCGTGGCTTGCTGCGACGGTTTCAGAATCAGCACCTGATCGAACACCTGCAGCAAGCGCAGAACCGCAGCGAGCAGCTCAATCAGGCGCTGGCCAAGGAGATCGAACAGCGGCGCTGTGCCGAGGGCCAATTGCGTGAAGCACAGATCGAGCTGGAAGACCGCGTGGCCCAGCGCAGCCGCGAGCTGGACATAGCCAATCAGGCGTTGAGCAAAAGCGAAGCCCGGCTGGCCCTGGCGTTGAAGGCCAGTGAGCTGGGGCTGTGGGACTGGAACCTGCAAACCGACGAAGTCCACCACACGCAGATCCAGGAGCTGTTCGGCCTCGCGCCGGAGTACGTCACGGCGATCTTGCGCGACCTCAAGCCACGCCTGCATCCCGAGGACGTGCCGTCGCTCAAGCAGGCGCTGATCGAGCACCTGAAGGGCCGCACCGAGGACTATCAGATCGAATACCGCGTGCGTCACGGCGACGGCCATTGGGTGTGGATCGAGGATCGCGGCCGCGCCGTGGAGCGCAGTGACAGTGGGCGGGTGATCCGCATGGTCGGCACCCGGCGCGACATCAGCGCGAGCAAAAGCCTCGAAGAACAGCAGCGACTGGCGGCCACGGTGTTCGAAGCAGCCAGTGAAGGCATCGTCATTCTCGACCCGAACTATGCCTTGATCGCGATCAATCAGGCGTTCAGCCGCGTCACCGGTTATGACATTGAAGACATGCTCGGGCGCAATGTCGTCGAGCTGCCGTGCAGTCGCGACGCCCGCCGGCATTACGTTTCGATCCGCCACGCGTTAGAGCAGCACGGCAGTTGGCAGGGCGAACTGGTGGAAACCCGCAAGAACGGCGAGCTGTATCCGCAGTGGCTGCAACTCAACGCGGTGCGCGACAGTCGAGGAAATGTCAGCCATATCGTCGGCTTCTTCGCCGATCTATCGGCGCGGCGCGAATCCGAGGAGCGCATGCGCTTCCTGACGCACTACGATGAGCTGACCGGGCTGGCCAACCGCTCTCTGTTCCGCGAACGCCTGCACGAAGCCCATCAGCGCGTGCGTCAGGGCGGGCGCCGCAGTCTGGCGCTGCTGCACATCAATCTCGATCGCTTCAAGCTGCTCAACGACAGCCTCGGCCACGAGGTGGCGGATCAGCTGTTGCAGAAAATGGCTCGACGCCTGGTCAACGCCTTGCCGGAGGCCGACACCATTGCCCGACTATCCGGTGATGAATTTGCCGTGCTGTTCGATGCCTACGGCAACCTGTCGAGCCTGGCGCGGGTCGCGACGCGGCTGTCGAGCAAGCTGCGTCTGCCGCTGACGGTCGAAGGGCATGAACTGGTGGTCAGTGCCTCGATGGGCATCAGCATGCTGCCGGACAACGCCCGGGAAATCTCTGCGCTGGTCAGTCAGTCGAACATGGCCATGCAACACGCCAAGCATCTGGGCGGCAACAATTTCCAGTTCTACACCGACAGCCTGCAGGCCAGCACCCTTGAGCGCCTGCAACTGGAAAACCAGCTGCGCAAAGCCATCGAAGACAAGCAGCTCAAGGTGTTCTACCAGCCGAAGCTGTGTCTGCAAACCGGGCGCCTGAATGCGGCGGAAGCGCTGGTGCGCTGGGATCATCCAAGCATGGGCCGGGTGCCGCCGGGGGACTTCATTGGTTTGGCCGAGGAAACCGGACTGATCGGCCCGATCGGCGAATTTGTACTGCGCCAGGCCTGCTGGCAGGCGTGCGAGTGGCAGCGGCAAGGGCTGGAGCCGATTCGGGTATCGGTGAACCTGTCGGTGCATCAACTGCGTCAGGGCAAACTGGTCAGTCTGGTGCGCCAGGTGCTGGAAGAAACCGGTCTGGCCCCGCACTACCTCGAACTCGAACTCACCGAGAGCCAGTTGCTCGACAGCGTCGAACACATCATCGCGACCTTCCAGCAGTTGCGCGATCTGGGGGTGAAGCTGGCAATCGATGATTTCGGCACCGGCTATTCGTCGCTGAGTTACCTCAAGCGAATTCCGGTGGATTACGTGAAGATCGATCAGGCATTCATTCGCGGGCTGGGGCAGGGCAGTGAGGATGCGGCGATCACCCGGGCGATCATCGCCATGGCGCACGGGCTGTCGTTGAAAGTGGTGGCTGAAGGCGTCGAGCGGCAAGAACAGCTGGAATTTTTACGTGCTGAACGCTGCGACGAAGTGCAGGGGTATCTGATCAGTCGCCCGGTGGAGGCTGAGCGTCTGGCTGGGCTTTTGCGCGAACAGGGAAATCCGCTTTAAGGGCTACATGCACTCCATCGCGCCTGATACGGGGACTGGAGTTACGCATTGAGCAGGCAAAAAGCCAATTCATGTAGTATAACTACAAGCGTGCTACATCCTTGCCCATAAGAAGAGTCCAGCCCATTGAATCTGCTGCAACACATCGCCCAGTCACGTCACCTGTTACGCAAGTCGGAGCTCAAGGTCGCCGACCACGTGCTGCTTGACCCTGCGGCGGTGATGCACAGTTCCATGGCCGACCTGGCCCACAGCGTCGGCATCAGCGAGCCGACCATCGTGCGTTTCTGCCGGGCCATCGGCTGCTCCGGGTTTCAGGATCTCAAGCTGAAACTGGCGCAAAGCCTGGCCGCCGGGGCCAGCTTCGGTCAGTTCGCGATCCATGAGGACGACTCGGTCGCCGACTACAGCCTGAAAATTTTCGACACTACCCTGCACACTCTGATGGAGGTTCGCGAGAAGCTCGATCCGGTGGAATTGCAGCGCGCGGTGACGCTGATGTCCCAGGCCCAGCGTGTCGAGTTCTATGGCTTTGGTGCGTCAGGCGCGGTGGCGGCGGATGCGCAGCACAAGTTCTTCCGTCTGCTGCTGACGGCGGCGGCGTATTCCGACCCGCACATGCAGGCGATGTCGGCGGTGACGTTGAAGCCGACCGACGTGGCGATCTGCATTTCCCAGTCCGGGCGCTCCAAGGATCTGCTGATCACCGCCAACCTGGTGCGCGAGAGCGGCGCGTCGCTGATCACCTTGTGCCCGAGCCAGACACCGCTGGCTGAGCTGTCGACCGTCAACCTGGCGATCGATGTGCACGAAGACACCGAGATTTATACGCCACTGACCTCGCGAATCGCGCATCTGGTGGTAATCGACGTGCTGGCGATGGGCGTGGCCATGGCGCGCGGGCCGAGTCTGGTCAACCACCTGAAGAGCGTGAAGCGCAGCCTGCGCAGCTTGCGGCTATCCCCCAAGGCCGTGAAAGCCCTGGATGACTGAAGTTATCTAAGGTCGTTCCGACCTTAATCGCGAGCAGGCTCGCTCCCACATTTGATCTCGGTGTGACACAAAATTTGTGCTCACAGAAGATCCACTGTGGGAGCGAGCCTGCTCGCGAAGGCGTCCTCAATAGCACCGCACTTTTCAAAACTTTCATCGCACTGTCATCCCCGCGCAGCCAAACCGTCATCCCTCCCGCCTATCGTGAAACTCCCGTACTCGCCTTGGGAGACTCGAAATGGCTCAGCCCTACGAAGAACGCAACAGCGCCGCGAAAACCCGTCGTCAGCAGGAAGACCAGCGCCGCATGGAATTCCGTCGCGCGATCGAAGATCGCTTCGAACTCCGTCAGCTTCAGGCTGAAATCGGTGGTTTTCCCGAGGAACTCGAACTTAATCACTGGCAGGCAGCGCCCGCAGCTTCCCGTCGAAGCGTTCAACCAGCGCGCTGATCTGCACCCGTTCGCTGCGGATAAACGCCAGGAAGGCGTGCGCCACCGGTGACAGGCGTTTGGCCTTGGCTTGCACCAGGCACCAGCTGCGAAACAGCGGCAACTCTTCGACCGGCAGCTCGACCAGGCCGCCGGTCGCCAGCTCCAGGTTCAGGGCGTGGCGCGTCAACAGCGCCAGGCCCAGACCCGCCACTACGCATTCGCGCTGGGCTTCAGCCGAGGCCACTTCCTGAGTCTGGGTGAAGTGCACGCGTTTCTCCTTGAAATACTCTTCACAGGCCAGCCGCGTACCCGAACCGGGTTCGCGGATCAGCAGTGTGTAAGGCTCAAGATCCTGCAGGCGCAGCGGCCCCATGTGTGCCAACGGATGGTCCGGACGCGCGACAGCGACAATCGGATTATTGAGAAACGGCAGGAACTCCAGGCCCATGTCCTGTGGCACCATCGACATGATCACCAGATCATCGCGGTTGTCGGAGAGGCGGCGGATCACTTGGCCACGGTTAACCACCGTCAGTTGCAGATTCACTTCCGGATGCTGGCGCTTGAACGCGGCGAACAGATGCGGCACGAAGTATTTAGCGCTGGATTCCACCGCCAGTTTCAGTTGCCCCTGCAGCGAGCCCTGCATGTCCGACAGCTGCATGTCGAGGTTTTCCAGGCGCCCGAAGATGTCCCGGCTGGCACGCTGCAGGGCTTCGGCGGCCTCGGTCATGTAGAGTTTTTTGCCGACATAATCGAATAATGGTTGCCCGATCAGCTCTTCCAGCTGACGAATCTGTAGGCTGACGGCCGGTTGTGTCAGAGACATTTCATCGGCTGCGCGGCTGTAGGAACGTAAATCACACACTTCGTTGAAAATCTGCAATTGGCGTAATGTCATACGCATCAAGGACTTACGCATTTTTTATGGGCTCTGACGGCAGGCTGATGGTTTAACTATAAGTCTTTGCTTATGCCTGACCCAATTTTTATTCATTTTTGTTAATCCCTTGTGAGGGCTAGTGTGGGGCTGCGACTAAATTGAAACATTTAGTCACGCGTCGACCTGGGTCTAGCAGGTCGTGGTGCCACCGGCTCAAGGGAATTTCCAAGTGATAAAAAAGATCCTGATCGCCAACCGTGGTGAGATTGCCGTACGAATCGTGCGGGCCTGCGCCGAGATGGGCATTCGCTCGGTAGCGATTTTTTCCGACGCCGACCGCCATGCCTTGCATGTGAAGCGTGCGGACGAAGCCCACAGCATCGGTGCCGAGCCACTGGCCGGTTACCTCAACCCGCGCAAGCTGGTGAATCTGGCGGTGGAAACCGGTTGCGATGCATTGCACCCCGGTTACGGCTTCCTCTCGGAAAATGCCGAGTTGGCAGACATCTGCGCCGAACGCGGGATCAAATTCATCGGCCCGTCGGCAGAAGTCATTCGCCGCATGGGCGACAAGACCGAAGCCCGGCGCAGCATGATCAAGGCCGGTGTGCCGGTCACCCCGGGCACCGAAGGCAACGTGTCGGGTATCGAAGAAGCCCTGACCGAGGGCGACCGCATCGGTTACCCGGTGATGCTCAAGGCCACCTCCGGTGGTGGCGGTCGCGGTATCCGTCGCTGCAACAGCCGCGAAGAACTCGAACAGAACTTCCCTCGGGTGATCTCCGAAGCGACCAAGGCCTTCGGTTCGGCAGAAGTGTTCCTGGAAAAATGCATCGTTAACCCGAAACACATCGAGGCGCAGATCCTCGGCGACAGCTTCGGCAACGTCGTGCACTTGTTCGAGCGTGACTGCTCGATCCAGCGCCGCAACCAGAAGCTCATCGAAATCGCCCCGAGCCCGCAACTGACCCCGGAACAGCGCGCCTACATCGGCGACCTGTCGGTGCGTGCGGCCAAGGCTGTGGGCTACGAGAATGCCGGCACCGTGGAGTTCCTGCTCGCCGAGGGCGAGGTGTACTTCATGGAGATGAACACCCGGGTGCAGGTGGAACACACCATCACCGAAGAAATCACCGGGATCGATATCGTCCGCGAACAGATCCGCATCGCCTCCGGCCTGCCGCTGTCGGTGAAGCAGGAAGACATTCAGCATCGTGGTTTCGCGTTGCAGTTCCGCATCAACGCTGAGGATCCGAAGAACAACTTCCTGCCGAGCTTCGGCAAGATCACCCGCTACTACGCCCCCGGCGGCCCCGGCGTGCGTACCGACACGGCGATCTACACCGGCTACACCATTCCGCCGTTCTACGACTCGATGTGCCTGAAACTGGTGGTCTGGGCGTTGACCTGGGAAGAGGCGATGGACCGGGGCCTGCGCGCCCTCGACGACATGCGTCTGCAAGGCGTGAAGACCACCGCCGCGTACTACCAGGAAATCCTGCGCAACCCGGAATTCCGTAGCGGCCAGTTCAATACCAGCTTCGTGGAAAGCCACCCTGAACTGACAAACTACTCGATCAAGCGCAAACCCGAAGAGCTGGCCCTGGCCATCGCCGCCGCCATCGCCGCCCACGCAGGCCTGTGAGGAATACAACAATGTCCAAGAAAATTTTCGTAACCGACACCATCCTGCGCGACGCTCACCAATCGCTGCTCGCCACCCGCATGCGCACTGAAGACATGCTGCCGATCTGCGACAAGCTCGATAAGGTCGGCTACTGGTCGCTGGAGTGCTGGGGCGGTGCGACGTTCGACGCCTGCGTGCGCTTTCTGAAAGAAGACCCGTGGGAGCGTCTGCGCCAACTGCGCGCCGCGCTGCCCAACACCCGTCTGCAAATGCTTCTGCGCGGGCAGAACCTGCTGGGCTACCGCCACTACAGCGACGACGTGGTCAAAGCTTTCGTTGCCAAGGCAGCGGTCAACGGCATTGATGTGTTCCGCATCTTCGACGCAATGAACGACGTGCGTAACCTGCGCGTAGCGATCGAAGCGGTGAAGGCTGCCGGCAAACACGCTCAGGGCACCATCGCCTATACCACCAGCCCGGTGCACACCATCGACGCGTTTGTGGCGCAAGCCAAGCAGATGGAAGCCATGGGTTGCGACTCGGTGGCGATCAAGGACATGGCCGGTCTGCTGACACCGTACGCCACCGGCGAACTGGTTCGCGCACTGAAAGCCGAGCAATCGCTGCCAGTGTTCATCCACTCGCATGACACGGCTGGTCTGGCGGCGATGTGCCAATTGAAAGCCATCGAAAACGGTGCCGATCACATTGATACCGCGATCTCCAGCTTCGCCTCGGGCACCAGTCATCCGGGCACCGAGTCGATGGTTGCTGCGCTCAAAGGCACCGAGTACGACACCGGTCTGAACCTGGAGCTGCTGCAGGAAATCGGTCTGTACTTCTACGCCGTGCGCAAGAAGTACCACCAGTTCGAAAGCGAGTTCACCGCCGTCGATACCCGTGTGCAAGTCAACCAGGTACCCGGCGGGATGATCTCCAACCTCGCCAACCAGCTGAAAGAGCAGGGCGCACTGAACCGCATGGCCGAAGTGCTGGCGGAAATCCCGCGGGTGCGTGAAGACCTCGGTTTCCCGCCACTGGTGACCCCGACTTCGCAGATCGTCGGCACCCAGGCGTTCTTCAACGTGCTGGCCGGCGAGCGCTACAAGACCATCACCAACGAAGTGAAGCTGTACCTGCAGGGCGGTTACGGCAAGGCGCCGGGCGTGGTTAACGAAAAACTGCGTCGTCAGGCCATCGGCAGCGAAGAGGTGATCGACGTACGTCCTGCCGATCTGCTCAAGCCGGAGATGACCAAGCTGCGTGCCGACATTGGCGCACTGGCCAAGTCTGAAGAAGACGTGCTGACTTTCGCCATGTTCCCGGACATCGGCCGCAAATTCCTCGAAGAGCGTGCCGCCGGCACCCTGGTTCCGGAAGTGCTGCTGCCGATCCCTGAGGCCGGCGGTGTGGCGAAGGCCGGTGGCGAAGGCGTACCGACCGAGTTTGTCATCGACGTCCACGGCGAAACCTACCGCGTCGACATCACCGGTGTCGGCGTGAAGGCCGAAGGCAAGCGTCACTTCTACCTGTCCATCGATGGCATGCCGGAAGAAGTGGTGTTCGAACCGCTCAACGAATTTGTCGGCGGTGGCAGCAGCAAACGCAAACAAGCATCGGCACCGGGCCACGTCAGCACCACCATGCCGGGCAACATCGTCGATGTGCTGGTCAAGGAAGGCGACACCGTCAAGGCCGGTCAGGCGGTGCTGATCACCGAAGCGATGAAGATGGAAACCGAAGTTCAGGCAGCGATTGCCGGCAAGGTCACCGCCATCCATGTGGCCAAGGGCGACCGGGTGAATCCTGGCGAAATCCTGATCGAGATCGAAGGCTGAGATAACTGCCGCGATTCAACGTTTTAAACCTCGGGGGGGCATGTGCTCCCCTTTTTTTTCGCCTGCAATATGCTGTTCTTTGTAGGGGCTGCCGCAGGCCCGAGCCTGCGGCAGCTACACGTCGCTTTGTGTCAGAACGCCATGCGCCACTGGCCCATCATGCCGTAACTGCGGCTGTCGCTACCGGCCTCGCCAGTGAGCCCAACGCCCAGAGTGTTACGGGCGGACAGGGTCAGATCCAGACCGGCGTCCAGCGTGAAGCTGTTGCGATCCATCTCGGCCCCGGCGACTTCAAAGCTTCTGCCACCCTTGACCAGTTGCTGGCGCGTTTCGTTATCGAGCTCGCCGTAGGTATGTTTCACGCTGGCGCTGAGACGTGGCGTCAACTGCATGCCGTTGGCCAGGTGACTGGTTTTCGCCAGGCGCAGGCCGACGGTGCTGCTCGGGTTCGCCCGGGTCTGCCCCTGAACCTTGAGCGCCGCATCGCCACCTTTCTCGGTGTAACCATCACGCTGATAGCGTTGATAACCGACACTGGCGAACGGTTCGAAGCTGACGTTGCCACGTCCCAGGTTGTAGCCGACTTCGGCAAACACCTGCTGGGTGCTGGCGTCATAGCTGCTCTTGAGGCGATCACTGAAACCATTGAAGGCAACGCGACGTTTGCCACTGCCGTCATGACTGCCGTAAGCGGCCCCCAGGCGCAGGGCGAACGGGCCGTCCTGACGCAGCGCGTAGGCGCCGAGGTGCCAGCTGTCGAGATCGCCGTCAAACTGTTGGGCATCGAGCCGGGTTTGCGCTTTCGCCCCCATCAGGCCGACATGCCATTGCTCGTCGATTCGCCAGTCGGCCCCCATGATCAGACCTTGAGTGGAATGCTTCAGGACACTGTCGGCGTCCCGGTCGACCTTGCCGCCATGTCCCAGAGCTTGCAGCCAGACCCGTCCATTGCCTTCGTCGGAAGCAGCCAGACGTGGTGCATTCCCTGAGCTCCGCGCTCCATTGGCGCTGTCCAGTTGATGCATGGCCGAAAGCATGCTGGCGCTGAGCGGATTGACGCTGCTCAGTGTGGCTTTGGCGAGGTTGGCGTTGCTGCCGGCGGCGAGTTGTTCGAGAGCCACGCTGGCCGTTGGCTTGCTGGCGCCGAGCAGGGCCGTGACGGCAGTATTTTGAGGTGTGGCCGCGCCCATGGCTGTGCTTGGTTGGCGAGATACCGCAGGTTCTTGAGGTTGCTGAGGTTGCTGAGGTTGCTGAGGTTGCTGAGGTTGCTGAGGTTGCTGAGGGGTGGAGGGTGTCTCGTCAATGCTTTGCGCGAGCGCCTGACTATTCTGCGTGGTCGCAAGGTTTTCGAGCGGCACATCGTTACGGGCATAGAGCAAGCCCACTCGTTGTGTTTCGTAGTGCAGCGTCGGGGTCATGTATGCCAGATCGTTTTCAACGGTGCCGAACTGTCCCTCAATCTTTCCCGCTTCCAGAACGGTGTGCTGACTGCTTTGCGGGTAGTCGCCGGCGGTGACGAGTTTCAGGGTGGCGTCACCCAAATGAGCGGTTCCCTTGACGATCACGGTGGGACTGTTGCCGGAGGCATCCACGGCATAGGCCAGCACGGCAGAACGGGCCAGGCGCAGATCTCCCGCGACCTTGGGTGCGCCGTAGACATCGTCGACGGTCATGCGTCCGTATACGTTCAAATGATTAACCGCACCATTCCCGGCTATATGGCCGTTTTCCTGAACCTCCACCATGCCGTCAATCAGGCCCTGGTTGGTCAGGTCGCCGCCAGACGCGACAGTGGCGCCGCCATTGATCGCCCCTTTGTTGATCAAGATGCCCTCGGTCACTGCCGTACCCAGAATTTGCCCTTCATTGACCAGCAATGCCTTTGGATGAACCAGTACACCGAGGCTGAAATCACCCGGTCCGCTGCGGGTCCAGCTCCCGCGCCTGACCTCCAGCCCACTGAAGTTACGGGTTTCACCCAGCACGCCTTTCCTGTTCGCGTCGAGTTGCAGCAGGTTGTCGCCCCCGCCACCGTCGACCAGGCCGGCGAAGCTGCCCCGAGATTGCACGGTGACAAGGTCATTGCGCTCATCAAGCGCCAGCGCCACACCCTCCTGTGCCGGATAGGCTTTGCTGACCTTCAGTTGGACGGTTTCCGGATGATTGGTGAAAGCGTTGATCGCTGATTTGAATGCTTCAGGGGATGCGCGAGAGATGCCTTGAGTGTCGGGCGGTGCGTCCTGAGCCATGGACAGATCGGCACATCCCATGGCCAGAGTAATGGCCAGTGTCAGGTGTTTTGGTCGAAAGTGGAATTGAACGGGCATCGAGTTCAGCCTCTCGTGGAAGGAGGCCAAACTCTAAGTTGGAGCCGGCAGGCGCCGATGTCAGCCGGATCGCTCGGTGCTGCGGGCTGCGTCTGTTTGATCTTCGGAAAAGAGCGGCTCGACAAAAATTGGCGGATTACGTCGTGCCGTCGCGTTGTCTTTTCCTACAAATTGAATTGCCATTAGCCGCTTGTAATGATCAGAAATTCATTTGCCAGTGCCGATCAACCCGTGGTTGCGACGGTTGCTTCCAATCTCGCCGCTGCAGGGCGAGAAAGGCATGGATGGAGGGCCTTTTGTTACTAGCGGGCGGTCCGTAAATCGAGGGGTTCTTACAGAATGAAGTCGGAGGATGACCTGCATTATTTTGCGTTCAGATGATCTTAAGCTCAGTCGTATCTGCATTTTGTTGCAGATTGCAACGCCCCATCATCCGTCGAAATGCACTATATTGCATCTGCGAACAATAAATCCTCTGTTTGAATGCAATTAAATGCAGGTGTCGAGACATGTACGACCTGACATTACAGATATTCAGTGCTGGAAAATGGCACGACGCAATGATTCTCAGGTTCGACAATCCTGAAAAGGGGTTCGAAAGTCGCTGCAGCTTCGGCTACGAGACGCCATACCTTGTCGAAAATATTGAAGCCACAGGCTCTCCGTTTTCCAAGGCCGTCAGTGCGTTGTATCCATTGGATTGGGAAGGGCGACGCTCCAGTACGCCCGCATTTGTCTATGACATTGCCCCCGCAGGAGCGGCAAAAAGATTTCTGCTTGCGCGTCTGGGGCAGGAGAAACCGGCGCATATCGGTACCGATCTGTATCTGCTCGGCCAGAGCACTCCAGCTCCCATTGGCAATATGCGCATAAAAGAGTCGGCCGAGGCTGTCGATGAGCGTGAGCCCATCGGATTCAAGCGTGAGGATGTTGTTCACCGCGACAGTCGCTTTCTGGAATATGCCTATGAGCAAGGTGCGGCAATTGGTGGTGCTACAGGGGCAGGCGGTGAAGCACCGAAGCTATTGTTGACTGAAAACAAGGCCGGCCTTTTGTACCCCGATGCGGTATTGGGCGATGAAGAGGTCAGGCAGCATTGGTTTATAAAATTTGCCAGAAACAAAGGAAGTCTGGTCGATCAAGATATCCTGCGCAGCGAGTTCCATTACTACAAGGCGCTTCAGAAACTCGGCATTGAAACGATCGCGGTAGAAGGTTTGGCACTAGAAGAGGCGAGTAAGCCGAGCTTGTGGATGCAGCGCTTTGATCGAGAAGTAACGAACGGTGAAGTCAGTCGTTTTGCTGTCGAGTCGATTTATTCACTGGCTCAAGTAACGGCGCCGGGAAGTGCAATGAACCATATGGATGTCATCCGCATGCTCGCCGGGCTCTGGCGAAAAGCAGGACAGGCCAGTCAGATTCCCGCACTGGTGACGGATTACTTACGTCGGGACCTGATCAACAAGATCCTCGGTAACTCGGATAACCATGGTCGTAACACCGCGATAATTCGCCAGGAAAGTTCGTTTCGTCTGGCGCCGATCTATGACTTGGCCCCGATGGTCATGGATGACGAGGGTGTGACCCGTACAACCAAATGGCCAAAAGATCTGGAGAGGGCGGGAGAGGTCGATTGGCGGGGAGTGTGCCGCGCATTGGCTGATATCACCGATCCTAAAGACCCTTTGGCAGGTTTGACCGACGCATCAGATCCTTTCGAACGCTTGCGTGAAGATGCCCAGCGTCTGGCGGCGCTCCCCGACATATTGACGGCGAGTGGTTTGCCCGACAGAACGATGAACCACCCGGGAATCCATCTGAAAAATCTGGAGCAACGCTTGAAAGAGTGGGATCTGAAATGAGCATGACAGTAGCCGAGCGCACGGTGCTCATCGAAAACATTCAAGAGGCGCTGGCCCAAGGGACACTGGAGATCGGTGAAGCGGTTCGTCGTCTACGCGTGGAAGTGACCGGTCTGCATCAAACCCAGTTTGCCAGGATGTGCAAAATATCGGTTCGCACGCTGGTGCATATCGAGCATGGCGAGGGCAATCAGACATTGAAATCGTTGAATGCGGTGTTTCGTCCGTTTGGACTGAAAATGGGCGTGGTGCGGATCCGACGAGAGATCAATTAAAAACCGACGCTGGCGCAAGGTGCTGATTAACCTAGCTACGCCGCACATAAGCCTTGCCGTAATACCGCTCCATGCGCGCCTGGATCAGCTCCAGACCGATCGACATCAGCCAGTAAATGATCGCCGCCGTGGTCAGCATCTCGATGTAGCGGTAGCTCGAGCGTCCGTAAGACTGCGCCAGAAACATCACTTCCCAGACGCCCATCACCGAGATCAGTGACGAGTCCTTGAGCATCGAGATGAACTGGTTGGTGGTCGGCGGGATGATCGTGCGCATCGCCTGGGGCAGGGTGATGCGCCAGAAGATCACGCTCTCGCGCATGCCCAGCGCCAGCGAAGCTTCGCGTTGGCCGTAGGGCACGCCGAGGATACCGGCGCGGAAAATTTCGCTGAGGTAGGCGCCGTAGTTAAGTGACAGGGCAATGATCCCCGCCACCACCGCGCCGGGCACCACACCCAGTTGCGGCAGGCCGAGGTAGATCAGCAGGATCTGGATCAGCAGCGGCGTGCCGCGAAAGAACGAGGTGTAGAAACTGGCGATCCCGAATGCCACGGCGCTTTTCGACAGGCGCGCCAGAGCGGTGACGAAGCCCAGCAAGGACGAGGCGACGATCGCGCAGGCGCAGAGAAACAGGGTCAGTGCCGCGCCCTGCAGAAAGCCGTTGGGCGCCAGGTGCACGCCGAGCAGATTCGGCAGCTTGTCGAGGATGATCGAGAGCTTCAGGTCGAAGCTGAGGAAAAAACCGGCAAACAGGCTGAACATCGCCGCCCAGGTCAGGTACAGGCGCGTGCGGAAACCAAGCAGCCGTTGCAGGCGCGATTCAGCCACCGGTTGCGGCGGCTGTGGAGGTGTCGGGAAGGCAGTCATTGGCTGATATCGGCGCCGATCCATTTCTGCGACAGCTTGCTCAGCGTGCCGTCCTGCTTGAGTTGCGCAAACACCTCGCGCACTTTGGCGTCCCACTCGGCATCACCCTTTTCGATGGCCACCGAGTTCGGCTCCGAGTACAGCGGCGCGCCGGCCAGTTTGAAGCGCTGGTCCTGATTCAGGCGCGGCTGCGCGGTCACCAGGTTGGTGAGGATGGCGTCCAGGCGCACACCGGCGCCCAGGCCCAGGTCCTGGAAGGCAACGTTGTCGGTATCGTACGGAGCGATCTGCACATCCTCGAACGGGTACTCCAGACGCGTGTCTTCGGCGCCTTCGATGACCAGATTCTTGTTCAGATAGCTTTCGTAGCTGGAGGCGCTGGTCAGGCCGACTTTCTTGCCGCTCAAGTCTTTGGCGCCGTGGATGCGATCGTCCTTGGCGTTGACCACGATCACGGCGGGCGAGGCGTAGTACTCGACCGGGAAATCGAACACTTCGGCGCGCGCCTTGCTCGGGGTCATGGAGCAGATGCAGATGTCATAGCGCCCGCTCCAGCGGCCGGCAGCGATCACGTCCCAGGATGGTGTTTCGAGGCGCAGCTTGACCCCCAGCTTGTCCGCAACGGCTTTGGCGACGTCCACGTCGAAGCCGTCGAGCTGATTCTGCTCATTGAGAAACGAGAAGGGTGGGTAGCTTTCCATCAGCACGCCGACCAGTTGTTTTTTCTGTTCGACGCGATCGAGTGTGGCGCCGCCGAAGGCTTGAGTGGACGCGGCCAGAATCGTCAGGCCCAGGGCCAGTAGCGGTTGAAGTTTCACAGTCGACACCTGAAAAAAAGGGGTTGTTATTAACCGAATGGTGCGTATTAAATAGTTATAAGAACCACTCTGGTAGTGAGTAATTTTCATAAGCATATGAGCGAAAAGCATATGGGCACAGCAAGCACGGTAATTCTCGATGGCGGCATGGGCCGTGAGTTGCAACGCGCCGGGGCGCCGTTTCGGCAGCCCGAGTGGTCGGCGCTGGCCCTGATCGAAGCACCGCAAGCTGTCGAAGCGGTGCACGCCGCCTACATCGCCAGCGGCGCCAATGTGATCACCAGCAACAGCTATGCGGTCGTGCCGTTTCACATCGGCGAGGCGCGGTTTGCCGCTGAAGGTCAGGCACTGGCGGCGTTGGCCGGAGAGCTGGCGCAGCGTGCGGTGCAGGCCTCGGGCAAAGCGGTGCGAGTGGCCGGTTCGTTGCCGCCGCTGTTCGGCTCCTATCGCCCGGATCTGTTCGAAGCGGCGCGGGTGAACGAATTGCTGACGCCACTGGTGACCGGCCTGGCGCCACATGTCGACCTGTGGCTCGCGGAAACCCAGAGCTCGATCATCGAGGCGCGTTCCATTCGCGCCGGTCTGCCGCAGGACGGCAAACCGTTTTGGCTGTCGTTTACTTTGAAGGATGAAGACACCGATGAGGTGCCGCGTCTGCGTTCCGGCGAACCGGTGGCCGAAGCAGCGGCGGTGGCGGCGGAATTGGGCGTCGAGACGCTGCTGTTCAACTGCAGCCAGCCGGAAGTGATCGGTGCGGCGATTGATGCGGCGCGCGATACCTTCGAACGCCTGGGTGTGCAGATTCATATCGGCGCGTATGCCAATGCGTTTCCACCGCAACCGAAAGAGGCGACCGCTAACGACGGTCTCGACCCGCTGCGCGACGATCTGGATCCGCCAGGGTATCTGCACTGGGCGAAGGATTGGCAGCAGCGTGGTGCCAGTCACCTGGGCGGTTGCTGCGGGATCGGCCCGGAACACATCGCGGTGCTGGCGCAAAAGTTGGGGTAAACAACAAATCAAAAGATCGCATCCTGCGGCAGCTCCTACATGGGATTGACGTTCACCCTGTAGGAGTTGCCGCAGGCTGCGATCTTTTACATTTACAGACTCAGGAACGGCACTCGACCAAACCTTTCACCTGCCCGGTCGGCGTCTGGTTGGCATCGCTCAACCACTGCTCGAACCCTGTCGCAATCGCCGGCCACTCCGAATCCACAATCGAATACCACGCGGTATCGCGGTTCTGGCCCTTGACCACCATGTGCTGGCGGAACACGCCTTCGAAGCTGAAGCCCAGGCGTTCGGCGGCGTATTTGGAGCGGGCGTTGCCGTTGTTGCACTTCCACTCCAGGCGACGATAGCCCTGTTCGAAGGCGTATTTGGCCAACAGGTAAACCGCTTCGGTACTCTTCGGTGAACGTTGCATTGGCGCACCGAAGGTGACGTGGCCGATCTCGATGCGCCCCTGCGCCGGGACGATCGACATCAGGCTCAGAATGCCTTGCACCTGGCCCGTGACGCGGTCGATCACGCTGAAGAAATACGGATCGCTGCTGGCCGCATGGTTGTTCAGCCAGTCATTGAAAACGCTGCGTTGCGGGAACGGCCCATAGGGCAAGTAATCCCACAGCTTCGGGTCGGCGCCGGGGCCTTCGAGCGCGTTGAACAACTCGTCGCCGTGGCGCGCCGGGTCGAGGCGTTCCAGGCGGATGAACCGGCCTTCGAGCAAGGTGGCGGTGGGGGCGGGGACGCCTTTCCAGTCGGCAAGTGCAGTGGTCATGTACGCGGCTCCTTAAATGGCTTTGCGAAACTGGATGAATCCCGGGCGCTCGGCGATGCGCTCGTAGAGCTGAATCGCGGTGGCATTGGTTTCGTGGGTCAGCCAATGCACTTTGCAGCAACCGTCGGCCTTGGCAGTGGCGTAGACGTGTTCGATCAGCAAGCGACCGACGCCGGTGCCACGAGTCTCCGGTGCCACCAACAGATCCTGCAAGTAGCAGGAGTTTTCGATGCTCCAATTGGAGCGGTGATAAATGAAATGCACCATGCCCACTGCTTTGCCGTCAGCCCAGGCGAGGGCGGCGTGGGTTGGCTCACTCGCGTCGAGGAAACGCTGCCAGGTGCTGTGCGTGACGGCGTCCGGCAACTCGGTATTGTAGAAGCGCAGGTAGGCCTGCCACAGCGGCAACCAGGCGGCGTGATCACCGGCGGTCACCGGGCGGATCTGGATCTGACTCATGCTGATTTCCTTAACGCATCAAGTGGGCGAGGGTTCGGTCGGCGATGTCGGGGCTGGCAGCCAGGCCTTCGCGCACGCCGGCAATGTCTTCGGCGCTGCGGTTCTGGCTGAGCTTGCGCTTGCCTTCGAGGCGGTCGATGGGAATGGCGAAACCGACGATGGCCTTGAGCATGCCGTCGATGTAGTCGGCCGGCGCATCGTCGACCTTCCACGGTTGTGCGCGACCGGCTTCATGGCGATCAGTCAGCGTGCTGACGATGTCGAGCAGGCGCCCGCCGTCGCTGAAGGTTTCGGCGTGGCCGTAGGCGTGCACGGCGACGTAGTTCCAGGTCGGCACGACTTTGCCGTGCTCGGCCTTGCTCGGGTAAAACCCCGGGCTGACGTAGGCGTCGGGGCCGGCAAAAATCAGCATCGCTTCAGCGCCGTCGCGCAGGTCTTTCCATTGCGGATTGGCTTTGGCCAGGTGCCCGTACAGCGTGCCGTTCGGACCCTGTTCGCGGTGCAGCAGCACTGGCACGTGGCTGGCTTGCAGGCCGTTTTCACCGTGGCTCACCAGAATCGCGAGGCGAGTGGCGAGGATCAGTTCGTGCAGTTGCGACAGTTCGTCGATGGCAAAGGCGCGGGGCGTGTACATGGATAGATTTTCCTTGGCGAATGCCTGCATCCTAGGCAGGCTATTGGTCTGTTGTAAGAGCCATTGATGACCAATTTCATAGGTCCATTGTCATGCCCGAATCGCCCACGCTGTCCATGCCGTTCAATCCGGCCGGTATCGAGCTCGACCGCCGTCAGGGTTTGAGCCGCCAGCTCTATCAGGCGCTACGTCTGCGCGTGCTGGACGGGCGTCTGGCCAGTGGCACGCGGCTGCCGGCCAGCCGTGATCTGGCGACGGCGTTGGCGATTTCCCGCAACAGCGTGGTGCGCGCCTACGATCAGCTGTACGCCGAAGGCTTCATCGAAGGCCGGGTCGGGGACGGCACGTATGTCGCCCAGTTGCTGCGCAGCGCATTGCCCACGAAAAAACTATCCACAAAAGTATCCACAGGGTTTTCAACAAGCTTACCCACAGCCTTATCCACAAATTGGCTGGATTTACCTGTGGTTCCATCCAGTAAAGTTATCCACAGCGACGCAATTCAGCGGGTTGAAAACAATCATCTGGCCCTGCCACCCAGTGGTCCGCCGCGTGCTTTTCGGGTCGGCGTTCCAGCCTTCGATCTGTTCCCGTTTGACGTCTGGGCCAAGCTGAACGCGGCTTTCTGGCGCAAGCCGGATTTGCAGCAGTTGTGTTATGGCGATCCGGCGGGCGATGCGCGGTTGCGCGGGATGATCGCGGCCTATTTGCGCAGCTCACGGGGCATGCAGTGCACGGCTGAGCAAATTGTGATCACCAGTGGCGCACAGCAGGGCATAAGCCTTTGTGCACAGTTGCTGGTAGCGCCGGGCGACGGCGTAGCGATTGAAAATCCCGGGTATCGAGCGGCCGGTCATGCCTTCGCCGTGGCCGGTGCCCGGTTGCACGGGGTGGCGGTGGACAGCGAGGGAATCGACTGCCAGCAACTGGCAGGACTGACCGATTGTCGCCTGACCTATGTCACGCCATCCCACCAGTACCCCACGGGGGTGGTAATGAGTCTGGCCCGCCGCCTCGAATTGCTGGCCTGGGCCGAGCGCACGCAGGGCTGGATCGTCGAGGATGATTACGATGGCGAGTATCGCTACAGCGGCGCGCCGCTGGCGCCTTTGGCCGCTCTCGATCGACAGGGGCGAGTGCTGTATGTGGGAACGTTCGGCAAGGTCGCGTTCCCGGCGTTGCGCCTGGGGTATCTGGTGTTGCCGCCGGGGTTGGTGAAGGCATTTGCGCAAAGGCGTGCGGTGGATGTGCGTCACTCCGAAGTCAGTACCCAGGCGGTGATGGCCGAGTTCATGGCCGCCGGGCATTTCCAGCGGCACATCCGACGCATGCGCCGCGCGGCGCTGAGCCGACGCAATGTCCTGCTCGGTGGCTGGCCGCAGAATATTGCGGGCGTCGGCCAGTTGCCCGGCGTTGCCGCCGGGCTGCACCTGACCGTGCCGGTCGCCAGTGTGGCGCGTGAAAGCCAACTGATCGAACTGGCGCGTAGCGTCGACGTTGAGATCAATGGTCTGAGCAGTTATTGGCTGCCTGATTCCACGACCCCGGTCGACCAGCGCGCCGGACTGGTGCTGGGCTTTGCCGCGGTGCCTGAGCGCGCAATCGAAGCGGCGCTCGAGCGTTTGCGAACCGTGTGGCACACCCTCTGAAGCGGGCGCAGATCGATGCGCCCGACGGTGGTATCACGGTTGTGCTTCGAGTTGCAGGAACAGGCTCGGATCGCCAATCCGGCGCAGCACGTAATCGATTGGCGTCAGGTTTGTCAGAGCCTGTCGACGTTCTGCGCTGAGGGTCTTCAAATGCGCATCGGCGATTTTCAGGTGCGCCGCGGTGAATTGTTCCGGCGCGGCTTCGGGCGAGTCGTAGTGAAAATGCGCGAGCCATAACGGCTGATCATGCTGGGTGCTGTCGAGTATCTGATACTCCTGAAAATAATCCTGGCGCTTTTTGGTCTTGATCCGGCCCTGGACGTTCCTGACGATTCGTACCTGATGATTGTCCAGCAACCATTTCAAATAGGCTTGTCGAGGCTGGCGGTCCTTGAGCAGACTGGCGCGCACGGCGATGCCTTGAGCACGTAACCGGATTGCGGCGCTGTTGAGTTCCGCACTCAAGTTGCCCACCGGCAACCGCGTGCCACCGGCGGCGACAATGCGGGCCTGCGCCTGTTCGACGCTGACCGCAATCTGTTCCAGTCGCCGAGCCTGCTGATCGAACAGATCCTGCATGTCTGCCGGTATGCGGTTGGGCCTCAGAGCGTCACGCCGGGTCCGGTCAATGAACGCCTGCACTCGCTCATTCTGGTTCAGGGCATCGGCAATGAACTCGATGTCGCCCACCTGCGTCGTCGGGGAGGCGGTGGGTCTGACGGGAAGCATTTCTTCCAGAGGTGATTCGCTGGCGGCTGCGGGTCTGGCGGGCGCAGGGTCACGAGGCCGGCTCTTGGTGACCTTGCCAACCGGTCGGGACGGTCCTGCGACAGAGGGGCCCGGTGTGGCCGGCGTGCTGCGGGCTCCGGTTTCCGGCAGCAGTTCGCTCAGTTGCTCCTGCGCCAGTTGTCTGAATTCGCCGAGCAAGCTCCTCATCCGTGTCAGTTCCGCCGCAACCACCATGCCCGGGTATTCGCCTGGCAAGTCCCCCAGACGCTGATCGGCATCGACATAGACATCGATCAGTCGGCTCAGACGATCAATGCGCAGCGCAGTGCTGTCGCCGTTGTCGGGTTTCCTGATCAGGGCGGCATGGCGGTGTGTGGCGGTGGCGGCTTCGATTATCAGCCAACCGGTGGCCTCCCGCGCCGCTTCGGTGGCAGTTTCCTGCATGCACAACTCGTGAGACATGCCGATGGCATTGGATTTCAGGTCCCACTGGTTAAACGCCGGGAGCAGTTGGCGCAAGCGTTGCGCGGTGGTCATGCCTGCACTGCCGATGGTGTCGAGAGTTTCCAGGGAGGTACGGGACAGTTGCAGGCGGGCGATCATGTCCTGGCTCAACGCCAGAGCCTGGTGCAGTTCCTCGTTGTAACTTTGCAGCGCTTGCGGTGTATCGATGACCGTGTGTTGAGCCAATTTACGGGTCAATACTGCGTAAGCGTTGCGTTTGAGAACGAACCAGAGGCTGAGGTTTTTTTGCAGCAAAGTGGTCATGCGCTGCAATTCGACGAAATAGCCATCGCTCCCCCCTTTGAGGCGCCATTGGCCGAGTATTTTCAAGGCCTCGTCGTAATCCCCGATCAGCTTTTCGACGTGTTCAAGGTAACGCCGGGTCGCCTCTTCGTGGGCTTGTCCGGAGGCGCCAAGCATGGCTGACTGGGCTTGTTCCAGAGCAGCGTTGCCGACGGCTTCCTGATTTCTGAATGCTTCCAGAGCCGTACCGAGCTGGTTCCTCTGGGTTTCCTTTTCCTTGCGCTGGGCCTTGAGCTGACTTTGCAGGCTGGTGCCCCCGGCGCCACCGCGCAGACGCAGTCGGGTATCCACGAACCATTGGCCTTGCTGGTTGTGAATCAGCAGCGGACCGGTTTTTGACGGTGTCTGCGGATCAACGATTTGCACCTGCTGGTCATCGTTTTCAATCACGCGGAACCAGCGATCGCCCGCCTGCGCATAGGTGCTGGTAGCGAGGCGATACAGGGTCGCCTTGCCGCGCAGCAGGGTTTCCACGGCGGCTGCCGTGAGGTCGGGCGCCGGCACGGCCAGAGTATTCAGAAACGTTGCCAAGGCACCGGGCGAACGCCGGGGCACCGAGCCGTAGGCTTCAAGCGAGGAGTAATGGCTGGCCGGGAGTTGGTCCTTCAGCAGCGTGGTGACGTGTGTAACCGTGGGCGGGACAGGCGCTTGTGCAGGGGCGGTCTGGATCCGGGGCAGTCCTTCGCTTTCGATATCGCTTGCGCCTTCGCTGCGCAACGCTGTGCGGGGGCCGGTTGTGCGTTGGGTGGCCGCATGATGGGCCAGGATCATGCCCAGGTTCAGCAACATATCGGCAACCGCGCTCCACTGGGCGTGGGTATCGCCACGGTTGTGGGCATCCACGACCTGATCGATTTCGCTGATGCTTTGCCAGACCCAGATCGCCGCGCCTGCCGGGCCGCAGAGAAAGTTCGCGGCAACGTTGAACAACGCCCACCCGCTGTCTCGCAGCAAGGCCCAGCGGCGTTGCGCATTGGACAACGACTGTCGGTCGGCGAGTTCGGCCATCGCCAGTGCATGGGTCTTGAACAGCACCGGGAACACGTCGCCAGTCAGCGCCGTGGAGGCAAGCCCGACCGGCCCGGCCCACTTGACGCTGGTCCAGGGCTCGGCGAGCAATTGCGCGCCCAGCCACGGACTGGGCAGACCGATGGGGAAGGTGTATTGGGCATATTTGAAGCTGGTTTGGGAATCCGCCAGCCACGCCAGCACCGAATCTCTCAGTTCGCCTGGCTGATGGACGGCGTACAGCAGGTTTTGCGTTGAAGGGAATTGCAGCAATGGCTGCTCAAGCAACGGACGATACAGCAGGCATGGCCCGGCTCCAGGCAGACGCGGAGCAATGATGAACATGTTGGTGACAACATCGCCAACAGTCTCCCCGGCATGGATAAACGTCAGCGGACGAATGACCACAGTGTGTGGATGACCGGGTATCGGTTTGAGCCACTCCTGGACACAGCGATAACCCTGCTCATCCACGCCGCCGAGGCGACGCAGCTTGGATTCCAGTGCAATCAGCGGCAGCAGTGCGTGCAACTGGCGGATGTAAAAGCGCTGCTGCAGGGGGGCCTGCTGCGGATCGTTGATCAGTCTGTTCCTGATCAAGCCGGGGTATACCTCACCCATGTCGATCTTGTTTGCCATCTTCGTCAGGTAGGCGACAGTCAGCCACTGCGGCAGCGCTTGTGGCGGGTCGAATTGCAGAGTCGCCAGATACGGCGTGCGGTTTTGCAAGGCGTACTCGCCCAGGGTTTCGACATGGGTGTCATGCGGATCGGGCAGTGTCACGCCTCCCGATTCGAAGCTGTTGGTGATGCGGATTTGCAATTTGTCCAAAGGCAGCCCGGCCGCCGATGGCTGATCGGCAATGATCGCCTCACGCATGCAATTGCGTGCATAGGTATCGATCGGCGGGATTGGCAACAGCGCCTTGTCTGCCTGCCGGTACAACTGGCCCAGCGCATTGATCGATTGGCTGTATTGATCGAGCTCGGAAGCCGAAGCGTCGAGCAACCAGTCGGGTATCGAATCATCGAGGTCGATGAGGGTGTTTTTCTGCGGTTCGCTGGCTTGCTCGATCAGGGGCAGAAGGGAGGAGCCGTCCTCGCTTTCCTCGTCGAGACTTTGTCGGGTGATTGCCCGGATGGCATCGAGCTGGTTGGCAATCAGGACCCACGCCATGTGGTCGAAAAAATTGCCCTCGGGTTCGAACAACTGCCACTGCAGATTCTGTCCGGCCGGCAACAGTTCGATACGCTGCGGCAGTGATTCACCCAGTTGCTGCAGAGAGTCGAATGTCTCGTAACCATCTTCCACGGTGTACATCATGACCAGATCGCGCAGGCCATAGCGTCCGAAAATCACCACGGCGCCGCCCAGAATCAGGTGCCGGGCAGCGCCTTGAGCATCGACCGAGTCGATGTCGATCAGGCACACCCGGATGTCCGACAGTGTTATGTCGTGACGCTGGCGCTCCTGTTTGTCCGGGCGCCGCGAAATCGCCCGGGCGACCAGGCACTGTTCATCGTCCCAGCCCTCGGCGTTATGGACGTTCAGGGCTTCGCGCAGGGCATCGGAGAGTTCTTGCCAGCGCGGCAACTGGCGTCGGGTGCTGTTCCAGTAATCCAGCTGTCGCTCGGCGAAGGCAACAAACAACAGGGGCGCATAATCGTTGAGCAGATCGGCAATGGCCTCGATATCGACATCCATATGCACCACTGGCGTGGCCTGGTGGTTCAAGGTCAGAAAGTGTTCACCCTCCAGATAGTTGGCGCTGGAGCCGTTGAAAAATTGCCGGACGAGTGCCTCTGTCAGTGATTCAAATCGGGTCGGCAGGGCCACTCGTTCCGCGTTCAGCCATTGCCATTGTGGCGTGCCGATCATGGCCTGCTCGGGATCGATCTTGCGTTGTGGATACAGCGCTTCGAGCGCCTGGCGCAGCACTGCGCTGGCGACTTCATCGACCGTGGGCCCGCGACTGGTCTGGTGGACGATCTGGCTCTTTTGCAGCAATGCATGGGTTTCGGTGTTCGCTGAATGCTCAGTCATTGTCATTGTCCTTTTTGACGTTTGGGGCTTATGAGAAAAACAGCGAACGCGCCAGCTGCGGGCTGATCGCGCTGCGATAGATAGCGATGATTTGCGGGCTGCTGGTGGCTGAGTCCAGGTCGAAGGCGCCGGCCATCCGCCGTTGCTCCTGCAGTTTCAAATGGGCGGCGGTGAAGGCGTCGGCCGGTGCATCGAGGCTGTTGTAATGGAAGTGCGCGTACCACAACGTCTTGCCGCTGCGCCGCTCGCGAATTTCGTACTCCTGCAGATAATCCCTGCGCGGGCCTTTGAGGCGACGCCGGGCACCGCCAGACACAATGTCGATCTCATTTTTGTGCAATAACCATTCGACCCGGGCGGCGGTTGGCGGTTGTTGCTTGGTCATCTCGACCCGTATCCGGTAGCCCTCGGCGTACAGGCGTTCACCCGCCTGGTTCAATTGGGCGATCAGGGCTGGCGGCTCCTCGGTGCTGTTCGCCCGCAGCCGGGCCTGTTCAAGGCTTTTCGCGCTTTCGTCGAGCTGTTCGGCCTTGCGCTGGAACTGCTCTTCGATCTCCACCGGAATCCGACCGGGTTTTTTGGCATGGGCTTCGGTTTGCCGGATGAAGCTTTCTACGCCATCGAGCAGCGTCTGGCCCTGGCTGATCTGGGTGGCGAGATCCGCTACCGGAGCAGGCGGGCGGCGCCGTCCGGGCTGAATGCGTTCGACCCAGACACCGGGCGTTTTCTCGTGAAACGTGGCGATGACGTTCCCGGTCATGGGCGCTTTCACGTCAAGCAGAACCGGTTGCCCTGGCGCCGAGGAACGCAACTCGCCGACCACTGTGCCCTTGAAGCGGGTTTTGATAATCCGTTTACGTGAGGCTGGCGCTGGCCTTGAAGGACCGGGCCGAGGCTCCACCGGCCGGTGTTCGAGGAGCAATTGCGCCAGTTGCTCTTCGGTCTGGCGCTGGAACTCGTTGATTCGTTTACGCGTATGGCTGAAGGGCTCGTCAAGCAGCACATCCTTGTGGTTGAGGGCGAAATCCTCGAACGACTGATCGATGGCGGCAAACTGTTCGAGCATGCCGTTGAGGCCTTCGATCCGCTCGTTGGCCCCCAGGCTGGTGTGGTCGAGCAGCAGTTCCTGTGAGGTCTGAATCACCAGGTTGGTTGTGTCGAGCAGGCGTACCAGATCGCCTTGCGCCTGAGTCAGCGCTGGCGAAGCCTGCTCTTGCAGGCAGATGTCGCGAGCCAGCGACACCTGAAGTGCCTTGAGATCATTGAGACTGAACACAGGCAGCTTTGCGCGATAGGTATTGGCGACTTCAGCGGCACGTTTGCCCAGTCGGCTCAACTCCTGGAAACGTGACTGGGCAAACTCGATCTTGCTGATCATGCCCTCGGTCAAATCGTACATTCTGCGGTAGGTGACAGGGTCACCGGTGCCTGCCGCCGTTTCTTCGGCCTCGAGCAGCACCAGGGTTTCCTTGAGGGTTCTGGCGAAGAGGGGATCACGTTGAGCGAGCCATGTCTGGTTGAAGAACAACTGGGTACCGAGCATCTCGGTCATGGCGGTGCGGAAATGGGGTACGGTCTCAAGCAGGTTCAGCGATTTCAGCTGGTCGATGGGAGCCGCGTATTCCTCGGTGCGGCGTTCAAGTGCTGCAAGAAACGTGGTCTGCTGCGCCACCAGAGTGTCATCGCTGGCCGTGGTCATGGCGGTGTGAGCGGCTGTCAGCTCTGCGCGGGCCTGCTCGCGGGTGTTATCGAACTCGGTCAGTTGTTTCTTGAGTTCGGCGATGCGTTCATTGTTTTCCCGTCGTTTGGCCTTGCGCCGACTCGACAGACCACCACCGCGCAGACGCAGGCGAGTGTCGACGAACCACTCGCCCCGCCGATTGCGGATCAAGCCCGGGCCCTGATGTCCGGGCTGTCGCTGCGAATTGATGATCGATACCTCACCGGTGTCGGCGACCGCCACTTCGAACCAGCGCTCACCCACGGGTGCGTAGTACCCGTTGGCATGCCGATAGAGGTGACGATAAAGGCCGGCGTCGCTGGTGGTCGGGGTGAGCGCTTCGGGGCGCGTAACGGCAAAGCGATCCAGGGTTTGGGTCAAGCTCAGGGCGGTGTCGGTCATCAGCGAAGTCTGGTGTTGCGCCGGATACTCACCGATCACATCAGGGCGTTGCACGATGCTTACCGGCGTTGGTGGTGCCGGCTCCCTGGGCTCGGTTTCGACGGTCACCGGCTTCTTTTCAGTGATGTCCCGAGGCGTCGCGTTACGGGTGCTGGCGTGATGGGCGAGCACCATGGCCAGGGTCAGCAACAGATCGGTCATCGCGGTTTTCTGCTGCCCGGTGTCGCCTGTGGCAGCGGCATCGAAGGTTTGTTGCAGATCGTCCAGCACTTGCCAGATCCAGGCGGCGGTACCGACGGTTCGACCGAAAAACGGCAGCGCGGCGCTGAGGATCATCCAGCCCGCATGCTTGAAGCTTTCCCAGCGACTTTCGCTATTGGACACCGATTGCCGATTCGCCAGTTCGACCATTGCACTGACGTTGGCCTTGAACAGAACAGCCAAGTAATCGGTAGCGATGACTGCTGTTCCCAAGGTCAGCGTGCCGCTCATCTGCAAGGAAGTCAGTGGATCGGCGAGCAGTTGTGAGAGCGACCATACCGAGGGTCGATCATCGCTGAACACGTAATTGGCATAGTTGGCGCGCGCACTGACCGGCAACCAGGCGAGGACCGCCTGACGCAATGTCGGTGAATGCTTGATGGCGTACACCAGGTTGGCCGGCGACGGGTACTGGAGCAAAGCGTGATCGGACAGCGGCCGGTACAGCAGGCAGGGTCCCTTGTCCATCTGTCGGGGGCCGATCACGAACATGTTGGCCACTTCATCGGTGGTCGTCCCCGGGCGCCACGCGGGATTGAAGGCCAGCGGTCGAATGACGATCTCCTGACCGTCCACCCGGCGATTGGCGTCCAGCACCTGAACCACGGCCGCGACATAGCGATAGCCTGCCTCGTCGACCCCGCCCTGCGCGCGAATCTTCTGCTGCAACGCCAGTAACGGCAATTCGACACGCAGCCGGCTGGTGAACAGGTTCTGCCGTCGCAGGCTTTCCAGCGGGTCATCGCGCAGTTTTTGCCTGATCAGCGCAGGATAGGTCTGGCCGATGTCGACACTGACGATCAATCTCTCCAGATAATCGGCCGTCATCCATGCCGGCACCGCAGTGCTGCCGATATTGCTCACGGTCTTGTTGCCCAGCGGCAAGGCAATCAGGTTTTGCAACGCCAGATCGACCAGGCTGAAGGTGCTGCGTTCGGGCTCCAGCAACGGCGTGAAACTGCCCCACACCACCACGCTGTCGACCACGATGCGAATCTCGGCCAGATTCAGTTCAGTGGCTTCGGGATGCTCCTTGAGCAGGGCCGCCTGCAGTTGCTCCAGCGCGAACTCGCGAATCGGTTTGATGCCGTCGTCAAAGGACTGCTCGGCGTTCTGACTTTGCACCTGCGCCAGATCCATCAGATGACGGCTGTAGGCAGTCAGGTCGCTGGGCGAGGCGTCGACCATCCACTCTGGCAACGCTTGCTCGACCAGGTTGAAGCGTGAAGACGACTGCTTGTCCGTGGGATCGAGTTCGTTGGTCGTGCGGCTGACGTGGGGCGTCAGATTGGTTGTCGCCGGTTCGTTTGCCAGCTCGCCAATCGCGTCGGCCTGCAGGGCGATCAGATTGCAAGCCAGATGATCGAAGTAGTCACCGTCAGGTTCGATCAGCCGCCATTGCAGGGTTGCAGGCGGCGGTCCCTCCGTCTGGGTCTGCAGTGAGGCACCCAGTTCCTGCAGGGTATCGAAGGCCTGGAAACCGCGAGTGATGGTGTGGGTGAGAATCAGCGTGCGGCTGCCGAGCGTGCCGATCAGTACGGCCATGTCGAGGACGTGCAGGTGACTGGAAGTACCATCGCGCGTGGTGTCCAGATCGATCAGGCAGGCGCGGGACTGATAGCGATCATCGATACTGCGGGCAGTTTTTTGCGGATGGTCGAAAAGACTCCGGGCCATGGCGCGCTGGTCGTCGTCCCACGCCGGGTTCGTCCCGACGTTCCACAGTTCGCGCAGGGACCTGGACAATCCCTGCCAGCGCGGGGCGGAGGCGCGGGTGAACTGGTTCCAGTAATCGACCTGTTGTTCCTCGAAGGCAACAAACAGCAGCGGCGCCAGTTCATTGAGCAGCCTGGCGATAGCCTCGATGTTGACGGGCAGTTGTACCGGTGTCTCGTGCGCAGGATGCAAGGTGAGGTAGTGCTCGCCATCCAGGTAGGTCACTGGCTTGTTGGCGACGCCATGCCGCACCAGCGCATCGGTCAGCGATTCGAAGTGTCGCGGCCCGGGGACGACACGCTGGTCACGCAAGGTCCAGCCAGGTGTCACCACCATTGCCAGTCGCGGGTCGATCTGTAACTTGGGGTATAGCGTCTTCAGTGCCGGTTGCAGGGCGCGGGTGGCGACTTCCCTGATTGAGGGGCCGGCGATCAGCTGGGTGAGCAGGGCGTCCTGATCGTCCGGTAGCTTGTGGTCGGCGGGAGAGTTGAGGGTTTCTGGCATGGTCATATCCTTGGTCAGAACAGCAGACACCGCGAAAGAGGCGGCGAGCGATGCGTTGCAAGGTAGTGACGGGCCGAGCACCGAAGGTGGTAGATAAATATCGCAGACAAAAAAAGACCCGCACGGCGGCGGGTCTTGTCGGCAGCGTCGGCTCAGGTGCCGGACTTGATCTTGGTCCAGGCCCGGGTGCGTGCCCGCTCGGCATCCCGCGGCAGCGGTTGCAGGGTGTAAAGCGTGCCCATCGCCGCATCGGTCGGGTACAGGTTGGGGTTGTTGCGGATCGCCGGGTCGACCAGTTGGGTGGCGTCCTTGTTCGGGTTCGGATACCCGACGAAGTCGCTGACCGGCGCGATCACCGTCGGTTGCAGCAGGTAGTTGATGAAGGTGTAGGCGTCCTCCGGGTTCTTCGCGCCCTTGGGAATAGCGAGCATGTCGAACCAGATCGGTGCGCCTTCCTTGGGCAGGCGCATGTCGACCACTACACCGTTCTTCGCTTCTTTGGCGCGATTGGCCGCTTGCGAGAAGCTGCCGGAATAACCGACCGCGACGCAGATGTCACCGTTGGCGATGTCGGCCATGTACTTGGACGAATGGAAGTAGGTCACGTACGGCCGGATCTTCATCAGCAGCGCTTCGGCCTTGGCATAGTCCGCCGGATTTTTGCTGTTGGGATCCAGACCCAGGTGTTGCAGGGCCAGCGGCAGAATCTCCGACGGCGAGTCGAGCAGGGCGACGCCGCACTGCTTGAGCTTGCTGAGATTCTCTTCCTTGAAGATCAGGTCCCAGCTGTCCACCGGCGCGTTATCGCCCAGCGCGGCTTTGACCTTGGCCGGGTTGAAGCCGATCAGGATGGTGCCGTACATGTACGGCACGGCGAATTTGTTGCCCGGGTCGTTGGCTTCGATCAGCTTCATCAGTTTCGGATCGAGATGATTCCAGTTCGGCAGCTTGCTGCGATCCAGCGGCTGGAACACCCCGGCTTCAATCTGCTTGGCGAGGAACACGTTGGACGGCACCACCACGTCATAGCCGGAGTTGCCGGTCAGCAGTTTGGCTTCCAGTGCTTCGTTGGTGTCGAAGATGTCGTAGACCAGTCTGGTCTGGGTGTTCTGTGCCTTGAAGTCTTCCAACGCCTTGGGCGTGATGTAGTCGAACCAGTTGTAGACGCGCAGGGTACGTTCTTCGGCGTGGGCGCCGACGCTAAGCAGCGCGGCGCACAGGGCTGGCGCAATGCAGTGCTTGAGTCGGTTCATTGTTCAAAACCTTCCAGCACGTTCACCGCGTTGATGCCGATTTCTTCCACCGCGTAACCCCCTTCCATGACGAACAGGGTTGGTTTGCCGAGGGCGGCGATGCGTTTGCCCATGGCCAGGTAATCCGGGCTGTCGAGCTTGAACTGCGAGATCGGATCGTCCTTGAAGGTGTCGACGCCCAGCGACACGACGATGATGTCGGCACCGTAGCTGTCGATCTCGTTGCAGGCCTGTTCCAGCGCCGCACTCCACACATCCCAGCCGGAACCGGCCGGCAGCGGATAGTTGAAGTTGAAGCCTTCACCGGCCCCTTCACCGCGTTCATCGTCATAGCCGAGGAAGAATGGAAACTCGGCTTCCGGATGGCCGTGGATCGAGGTGAACAGCACGTCGCTGCGCTCATAGAAAATCGACTGGGTGCCGTTGCCGTGGTGGTAATCGACGTCGAGGATCGCGACCTTCTTGTGGCCGGCATCGAGGAATGCCTGAGCGGCAATGGCGGCGTTGTTGAGGTAGCAATAACCGCCCATCAAGTCGCCGGCGGCGTGGTGTCCCGGTGGACGGCACAGGGCGAACGCACTGCGTGCACCGCGCTGGATTTCCGCTTGGGCGGTGAGGGCGACTTGCGCTGCGCTGTAGGCGGCTTGCCAGGTGCCGGCGGTGATCGGCGCGCCGCCGTCGAAGCTGTAGTAGCCGAGCTGGCCGTGCAGGCTGGTCGGTTTGATTTGCCGCAGCGTGCGGGCGGGCCAGGTGTAGGGCAGCAGGTCGCCGTCGGTGTTGAATTCGGTCCAGCGTGCCCACGCACCTTTGAAGAAGTCGAGGTAATCGCGGCTGTGGATGCGTGCGATCGGTTCGAGACCGAAATCCTTTGGCGCTTCTACCGGGCCGAGGTTCTGGTGCTGTACCCGTTGCAGCACGTGGTCGGCGCGCGACGGCATTTCGAAACACGGCTTGAGCTGGCCGTCGATGAGTTCGCAGCGACCGTGGTGCAGGTGGTGATCGTCCGAGTAGATCGTCAGCATTTTTTGTTCTCCGCAGGGGGCTGATTCGGTTGCCCCCAGTGTTGCGGCGCGCGACGAATCGGAGAACGACAGGAAAGGCCAAAAGGGGATCGATATGGCCAAAAACTCTGACCGCAATTCGCCCCTCTTTACAGTACAGCCTTGCTTAGATTCAGGCATGCAATGCGTCCCGGTGGGAGCGGGCTTGCTCGCGAATACGGTAGGTCAGATAAATTGATCGCGACTGACACTGCGCATTCGCGAGCAAGCCCGCTCCCACATTGGAACATCAATGAGGGCGAAACTGGCTCGGCGCCACCCCGCTCCAGCGCACGAACGCATGGCGGAAACTCGCGGTCTCGCTGAAGCCCAGGGTCTCGGCGATGCGGTAGATCGGCAGTTGATCCTCACACAGCATCTGCTTGGCCCGCTCGAAGCGCAGTTCGTCGAGCAGTTCCTGATAACTGCTGCCCATGTCCTTCAAATGGCGGCGCAAGGTGCGCGGCGAGCACTTCATTTGCTGGGCCAGCCCCTCCAGCCCCGGTGCTGCATTGAGCTGGGCACTGAGCAACTGGCGAATCCGCCCCAGCCACGCCTGACGTCCGGTGAACTCGATGTTCTGTTTGCGGCAGCGGTCGGCCATGGCCTGGTGGGTGATGCTGTCGGCCAAAGGCAACGGCTGATCGAGCCAGCGCCGGTCAAAGGCGAAAGCATTGTCCTTGGCGCCGAAGTGCAGAGGGCTGTTGAAGTGCTCAGCGTAGCTGTCGCGGTAATCCGGCGCGGCATGTTCAAAACGTGTCGCCAGTAGCGGCAGCGGATGCCCAAGCAAATCGTCGCAGATGACCTTCAATGACACCAGGCAGAACTCCGCGTTGAACACCGCCATCGACGGGCTCTCGCGGTAATCGGCGGCGACGAACCAGACCCGCTCGCCGTCGTCTTCCAGGCTCAGTTCGAAAAGTGTTCCCAGCAGCGCCGGATAGCGAATCGCCAGGCGCAAAGCGTCACCTAAGGTGGCACTGGTGAGCAGGGCGTAACCGAGGATGCCGTAGCAGGAAACGTGCATCCGTCGGCCCAGTTCCAGGCCGATGTCATGCTTGAGCGCGACCGCATTGGCGCAGACCTGCATTTCCTGATTGGTGGTGATGCGTGTGTCGGCACGGGCCAGATCCGCCGCACTGATGCCGCTGCCGGCCAGCAGCGCTTCGCTCGACAGGCCTTCGGTCTTGAAGGTGTTGAGTACCAGTGAGACGGCATTGAGCGTCGTGAGGTGGGAGTGGAGCATGAGGCGGCATCCGCTGGTTTTTGGCAAAAGAGGCAGCAAGTAGCGTGCCGTGCACGACGCCCACAGGCAGGGGCGACGTCGTGCACGGTCATCAGCGTATGCCTTAGCTCGCGCTGAAAAACAGCTGTCGGGCCTGCTCCACGCCGATCATGCTGCGGTAGTACGCCAGCCGTTCGGCCCGGCTCAACCCGCGAGTGCTGTCGGCATCGGATCCCAGTTGCCGCTCCGCGGGGGTTTTCAAACGTGCAGAGAGGAAGGCCTTGTCCGGCACCCATGAGGTGGAGTACAGAAAATGCGCGTACCACAGCACCTTGCGCGTGGTCTGGTCAGTGATGCTGTATTCGTCCAGGTAGAGCGCCTTGCCGCCCTTGAGGCGGCGTCGACTGACAGTTTTTGCAATACGGATGCTGTCATTGGTCTGAAGCCAGGCGACACCTGATGGTGTGGGTGATTGTGCCCTGGTCATCATCGACATGGCGGTTTTGGCCTGCTGATATAGGCTGTCGACGGCATCGCTCAGCGCCTTGTTCAGCACCGCAGCCGAGCGCTGGCTGCTGTCCGTGGCGTTGCTGTCGGTCAGGGCCTGTTCAATGGCCGCGCTGACGTGTTCCAGTTGCAGGGCGTGCTGGTGAAACAGGTACTCGATACCGACCGCCGAGCGTCCGGCCTGCTTCATGAGTTCGTTCATGCGCAGGGTGAACGCCGGCAGGCCGTCGAGCAGGTCCTGCCCCTTGTTCAGGCTGGTTTCGAGCGCTGGCGTCGGCGTCGGCAAGGCAGTGCTGATACGTTCGACCCACACCCCGGGAGTTTTTTGATGAAAGGTCGAGATGACCTTGTCCGTGAGCGGTGACTTGATGTCGACCAGGTCGGTTTCCAGGCCCTGTGCCGTCAGGCGCGGCTCGCCGATCAGCACGCCGTTGTAGCGGGTGCGGATGAACTTCCTTTTCGGCCTTGGCGGTTGCACGGGAGGCGCCGGGCGGCTGCGCAGGGTGTCGCGCTCTTCGAGCAACAGCACCAGGTTGTGGCGGGCGCTGCGGTTGAATTGCTCGAGCTGTTGGCGAAGGTTTGTCAGCGGTGCCTCTTGCACCCTTTCAGTGAACGCGGACTTGAAGTCTGCCAGGCGCTCGTCGAGTACGTTGAATTGTTCGATCAGATCGTTGAGGCAGTCGATGCGTTCGTCGAGCCGGGAAACGCTGCGCTCCTCCAGGGTGTCGCGTAGCGCTTGAACGGCGATATCGGCGGTATCGACAATCTGGTCGAGACTCAGCCAGGCATCCGCGGCGGTCGCCACCGAATGTTCGGGCAGGCAGACATTGCGCGCCAGTGTCACCTGCAGTGCCTTGAGATCGTCGATCGAGTACGCCGGAAGTGCCTTGCGGGTCAGTTGAATCAAGCGCAAGCCGTCTCTCTCGAACTCTTTGAGCTGCACCAGTTGTGCCTGGATCTGCTCCAGACGCGTGATCATGTCCAGATTGAGCTCAAGCATCTGCCGTGTTTCGGCAATGTGCCGGTTCCGGGGCTGTTCAGCCTGGTCTTCGAGATGATTGAGCACGCTGCGCAATGTCGGCGTGAACAGGGTCAGCGCTTCGCGAATCCCTGCATGGATGAGTTCGAGCTGCGCCTTCAGGTAGCTCAGGGATCTCTGTTGGTAGTCAGCCGTTGGCGAGAATACATGCAACGCCTTGAGATCGCTCAACGCCTGGGCATAAGCGACGCGTTGCCTGTCCAGAGACTGTAGAAAGAGCTGGCGGTGGGCCGCAGCGGTCTGAGCGGTGGCAGCGTTCATTGCCTGGCGGACCTGTTCCAGCTCGCCTTGCGCTGCCGCCTTACGGCTTTCGAAGGCGGTCAGGCGGGTGCGCAGTTTTTCCGCTTCGATGCGGCGTTGTGCTTCAGCCAGCTGTGTCAGGCCGGCCGAGCCGCCACCGCGCAGACGCAGTCGGGTATCGACGAACCAATCGCCACGCAGATTGCCGATCAAGGCTGGGCCGGTACGGGTTGGATCCTGCGGATCGATGATCATGACGGTACCGTTTTCGTCCACCGCGACCTCGAACCAGTCATGGCCCACCGGGGCGTACCATTTGCTGTTGTAGCTGTAGAGATTGCGATAGAGCCCTGGCGTGGTGTTGGCGCTACCCAGACGTTGCGGGCGAAGGATTTTGAAGTGGGACAGCACGGTGCCCAGACTTGCGGGCGTGCGATTCGCGGCGCCGCTGATATTCAGGGTTTGCTGCAGGTCAGCGGTTTCATGGGGAGCACTTTTTTCCAGTTGTTGCACGGTGATTTCAGTGGTCGTGGGGTCAGGGTTTTTCGGTGTTTCGCGTGCCGCTGTCTCATGGGCCAGCCGTGGTCGGGAGCGACCTGCGATGTGCAACGTGATCGCCATCCCCAGATTGAGCAACACCTCGGTGAACGCTGACCATTGCGCGGAAGAGTCATCCTGCTCCCGGGCTTCCTTCAGGGCTTGCAGTTGCTCCATCACCTGCCAGATCCACGTCGCGACACCCACCGTGCGTCCGAGGAACGGCAAGACGGCATTGAACAGGGTCCATCCGGCCTGTTTGAAACTGGCCCAGCGACTTTCCGCATTTGACACCGACTGGCGGTCGGCCAGCTCGACCAGCGCCGACGCGTTGGCTTTGTACAGAGCGCCTGGCAGATCGCCCTCCACGGTCTTTCTACCGAGGCTGATCGGCCCACTCATGACCCTCATTTTTTCCGCATCCACCAGAAACTCGGTGACGGTCCAGGGGGAGGGCAACGTGCCTGGAAACACATAGTTGGCGTAGTCGCTGCGCACGCGGTCCGGGAGCCAGGCGAGCACCGAGTCACGCAGACTGGCGGATTGCTGGATGGCGTACAGCAAGTTGCTGGGGGAAGGGTATTGGGTCAACGGCTGGTCGAGCATCGGTCGATACAGCAGGC
This sequence comes from Pseudomonas sp. lyk4-TYG-107, assembly GCF_030209055.1. Taxonomy (NCBI): domain Bacteria; kingdom Pseudomonadati; phylum Pseudomonadota; class Gammaproteobacteria; order Pseudomonadales; family Pseudomonadaceae; genus Pseudomonas; species Pseudomonas sp. lyk4-TYG-107. The sequence goes on along the minus strand of NZ_JARVST010000006.1, from coordinate 178,874 downwards.
ACGGCCCGGCGCTCGGGTCCTCAGGACCGATCACGAACATGTTGGCGACTTCGTCATGGCTGCCGTCTGTTCTGCGTTGAGGTACGAAAGCCAGAGGCCGCATGACGATGGTCTGGTCCTCGACCATGCGATGGTTGCTGTCGGGATCCAGCACCGCGACGACATAGCGGTAACCGCGTGCGTCGATACCGGCCTTGCCGCGAATTTTCGATTGCAGGGCCAGCAGCGGCAACTGGATGCGCAAGTGTTGAGTGAACAGTGCCTGTCTCCCGGCGGAAGCTGGCGTGGTGTCGACCAACTGACGCTTGATCAGCGCCGGGTAGGTCGTACCGATATCCGCGCGGGTTACCAGGTCTTCCAGATAGCTTACGGTCAGCCATGTCGGCAATGGCTTGCCACGGGTGGAGTGCAGGGTCTTGTTGCCTACCGGCACTGCAATCAGATTCTGCAAGGCCAGATCGGTGACGCTGAAATTGTAAGTCTCGATTTTTCCCGGAACAGTAAAGGTGCCCCAGATCACCGGACTTTTGACCCGCAACTGGATCGACTCCAGAGCTGTTTCAAGATCGGTACGCTGCGCATCGGCGTGCGCGCGAAGGGTCTCGGCATGCAAGGCGTTCATTTCGCTCAGCGCGTATTCGCTGATTGGCAGGATGCCATCCAGATAGGACTTGCCGGTGTTCTGGTTATGCAGTGCAGCCAGATCCTTCAAGTGCCGGGAATAGTTGTTCAGATCCGGCAGTGATGCAGCAATGAGCCAGTCAGGCAAGGCATTCTGAAACCAGCTCAATGGCGGGCCGGGCTTTTTCGCCGTGGCGTCGACTTCGGGGGTGGCCGTGGACAATGGCTTGTCGAGCGGGGCAGGTGTGGCAGGAGAAAAATCCAGCGCGCCGATCACATCGATCTGAATCGAGACCAGTGCACACGCCTGATAATCGAAGATGCTGCCCGAGGGTTCCAGCAATCGCCAGTTCAACTGCTGGTACGGCTGAAGATTGCCCACGTGCGCAGGCAAGGATTTGCCCAGTTGGTCAAGAGAGTCGAACTTCTGATAACCCTTGAGCAGTGAGTGGGCGAGGATGACCGTCTTTCCCTGTTGTGTGCCGATCAGCACGGCCATCGATACTTCGTTCAAATGCTTTACGGTTGTGCCATCGATCAGATCAATGGCGATCAGGCAGGCGCTGTTCTGGTCATCGATTTTCCTGCCGGCCAGACCGGCAGTGCGATACAGCGCGCGGGCCATTGCGCAGTCACTCTCGCTCCAGCCTTGTACCTGATTGACGTTCCAGATCTCGCGCAGGGTGTTCGACAATGTATGCCAACGCGGGCCGTTGCTGTCGTCGGCGTTGTTCCAGTACGCCAGCTGTTGCTCCTGAAACGCCGTGAGCATGACCGGTGCCAGCAGGTTGAGCAGGCTGGCGATTTCGTCGATCCGTACCGGCAGGTGGACGGCCGGATCGCTGATCGGTTGTTGCGTCAGAAAGTGTTCACCTTCGATATACAGCGTCGGCGTGCCCTGCACGACCTGGGCGGCGAGGATTTCGGTCAAGGCCTGGTAGGTCGGATTTCCGGCAACGATCTGTTCGTCGACGATGGACCATTGCGGCGTGCCGATCATGGTAATGCTCGGCTCCAGATCAAGCGTGGGGTACAGCTTGCGCAAATGTTCGCGCAACAGCACGGCGGCCACGTCGCGCAAGTCGGGGCCGACACTCAATTGGGTGATCAGGGCTTCGGTGGGATTGGTGCCGGCAGCCGTCTGCCGGGTGGAGCTTGTGGTTGCTGAACTCATCGTGCGTCCCTGCGTTCTGGTGATGGAGGCGATCCCGAGGACAAGTCTCGGGATCGCTCCATGCTAGGGAGGCACGATGCAGCGTGGGTGGTAGATATGTAGGGCGTCGGACTATCGCCGGCGCCGGACCAGGCTCAGCGCAATTCGCCACACAGGTCGAGTTCGATCAGACGCCGCACTTCGGCGTTGTCCAGACCCGCACCGAGCAAGCCGTGCAGCTTGCCGAACGCCGCTTCTCGGGTCATGCCGCCACCGGACAACACGCCAACGCCGCGCAAACGGCTGCCGGCTTCATACACATCCAGCTCGACCCCGCCTTCATGGCACTGCGTGACCGCAACCACCACCACACCGTTGTCCCGTGCGCGGCCGAGGCTGGCAAGGAACTCGGGATTGTCGCTCGGCCCGGTGCCGCTGCCGTAGCACTCCAACACCAGACCTTTGATTCCACTGGCCAGCAGGCCATCAACCACCTCGGCGCCGATGCCGGGGAACAGTGGCAGCACAGCAACCTTGGCCAGTTGTTTCGGCTGGTTGTAGTTCAGTGCGGCCGGAATCGACGGCGCTTTCACCCCGCCGCCCTGACGCTCCAGGCGCTTGAACGGATGCCGGCCGAAGCTGCGCACTTTCGCGCAACAGGTCGGCGCCAGCAGCTCGCCATGGAAATACAGGTGCACGCCCGGCGCCAGACCCTGACCCAGAGCAACGAGCGCGCCACCGAGGTTTTCCCAGGCATCGCTGTCGGTGACGCCGGCCGGCAGCATCGAGCCGGTGAAACACACCCGGGCATGCAGGCCGAGCAACTGGAAACTCATCGCCGCAGCGCTGTAGGCCAGGGTGTCGGTGCCATGCAGGATCAGCACGCTGTCGCAGCCTTGCACGTCCACCGCATCGACCACCGCTTCGCGCAGTTGCTGCCAGTAGGCCGGGGTCATGTTGGCGCTGTCGATCAGCGGCGACATTTCCCGGAAGCGCCACTGCGGCACAACGAGTTCAGGCTGGCTGTGCAGGTAGTCGCGCATGCGGGCTTCGAAACCGGACGCCGGGGCCAGACCGTTGGCACTGGCCTGCATGCCGATGGTGCCACCGGTGTAGAGCACCATGACGTGTTGGGCGGCGGGAAAGGAATTGGCAATCATCTGAGGGTCTCCACAAGAGATGACATTGTAGGAGTGAGCCTGCTCGCGATAGCGGTTCATCATTCAACATTGATGTTGGCTGAAAGACAGCTATCGCGAGCAGGCTCGCTCCTACAAGTTATTGCATCACAATAACTGACGGGCGCAGGGGATGCGCCCGTCATTCACCTGTCAGCGTTGCGCTGCAGGCACGCCTTGCGGCTCGACTGCGGTCTTGCCGGCGGCTGGCGCCTCGGTCGGCCAGGCCTTCAGGTCCAGATCCAGATCGGCAAATTTGCTGGAGTCGAACACGGGCTGCTTGATGCCGGCGCGGCGCTGTTCGTCGTAGTCGCGCATCACGCGCATGCCGACCTTGAACAGCATGGCCAGGGCCATCAGGTTGACGAAGGCCAGGCAGGTCATGGTGATGTCGGCGAAGGCGAACACGGTCGACAGATCCTGCATCGAACCCCATACCACCAGCGCCAGGACCAGACCGCGGAAAACCATCAGCAAGGCGCGGTTGCGGCTGAGGAACTGCAGGCTGTTTTCGCCCAGGTAGTAGTTGTAGAGGATGCAGGTGAAGACGAACAGCGACAGCGCGACGCTGACGAAGATGCGGCCCCAGTCACCGACCACGGCGGCCAGCGAGTTCTGGGTCAGGACGATGCCGTCACCTTCGAAGCCCGGGGTGTAGAAGCCCGACAACAGGATCAGCAGCGCGGTGCAGGTGCAGATCACGAAGGTGTCGAGGAACACGCTGAAGGCCTGAACCACGCCCTGGGCGCCCGGGTGTTTCACCGAGGCCACGGCGGCGACGTTCGGCGCACTGCCCAGGCCCGCTTCGTTGGCGAACACGCCACGCTTCACGCCCATGACGATGGCGCTGCCGAGCAGGCCGCCGAAGGCCGGGTCGAGACCGAAGGCGCTCTTGAAGATGGTTTCCAGCATCGCTGGCACGTGTTCGATCTGGGTGCCGATCACGTACAGGGTCACGCCGATGTACGCCAGGGTCTTGACCGGCACCAGCAGATCGGACACTGCAGCGATGCGCTTGATGCCGCCGATGAAGGTGATGGCCAGCAGCACCGCCAGGACGATCCCGGTGTGGCTTGGGTCGAAGGCGAAGGCGTTCTGCAGCGAGTGGGTCACGGTGTAGGACTGCAGGCCGATGAAGGCGAAGCCGTAGGTGACCAGCAGCAGGACCGAGAACACCACTGCCATGCCTTTCAACTTCAGGCCGTGCTGGATGTAGTAGGCCGGGCCGCCACGGTACAGACCGTCGCCATCGGCGCGCTTGTAGACCTGCGCCAGGGTGCATTCGAAGAAGCTGCTGGACATGCCGACCAGTGCGGTCACCCACATCCAGAACACCGCACCCGGACCACCGAGGGTCACGGCGATGCCGACACCGGCGATGTTGCCTGCACCGACGCGGCCGGCAAGGCTGAGCATCAGGGCCTGGAACGAGCTGAGTTGCCCGCCGCTGCTTTTCAGGCTGTCGCGGAACACCGCGAACATGTGGAAGAAGTGCCGCAATTGAACGAAACGCGAGCGAATCGTGAAGTAGCTACCGAGCCCGACAATGAGCACGATCAGTACTTTCCCTGAGAGGAAGTCGTTGATGACTTCGAGCATGGATTTTTCCTCGCTGTTTTTTGTGTAAGCAAATGCTGGATGTTCAGAAACATCGCGTTACACCGGTTTGCGCGCGGCACGACAGGTGAGGCGAAGGTTTCGTCCCGGATCCATTTCGCGGGTTTGTTATTAGTTCGGGTTTCGCATGGGTTATGGCCTCGTTACCGACGACCGCTCACGCGAAGAGGGGCGGCACTATACCGATCAGTGCGGCGCCCGTCTGCACGCTCGTGGTGCAAGCGACGAAACGAAGCGTTGAAACACCCGGCGTTACCGGCGCCGGGCTTGTGCGGGAACTGCTCTTCTGTGGGAGCGAGCCTGCTCGCGAAAGCGGTGTATCAGGCGCATTGGCGTTGAATGTGCCGCCTTCGCGAGCAGGCTCGCTCCCACATTGTTCAGTCCCCAGACATACGGGTCTCAGGATCAGAAAGTTAAAAAAAAGGGCTTGGGGACAAATCCCCAAGCCCTCAAAAGGTGAGAGGTGTCTAGTCCCTCGACCTGGTGAGCGGTGCTACAAATAACGCGTCGGCTCAGGCTTTGAGCGGAACCAGACGCGGGGCAATCATGTTTTCCGGGCGCAGGATGTCGGCGAGCATGGCTTCGTCGAGCAGACCTTCTTCGCGCACCAGTTCCAGCACGCCGCGGCCGCTTTCAAGGGCGATACGGGCGATGCGGGTGGCGTTTTTGTAGCCGATGTACGGGTTCAGCGCGGTGACCAGACCGATCGAGTGTTCGACCAGTTCGCGGCAGCGGGCTTCGTTGGCGGTGATGCCGACGATGCAGTGCTCGCGCAGCATGTCCATGGCGCGTTGCAGCAGACGGATCGAGTCGAGGATCTTGAACGCGATCAGCGGCTCCATCACGTTCAGTTGCAGTTGGCCGCCTTCGGCTGCCATGGTCAGCGCCAGATCGTTACCGATGACCTGGAAGGCCACCTGGTTAACGGCTTCCGGAATCACCGGGTTGACCTTGCCGGGCATGATCGAGCTGCCTGGCTGACGCGCCGGCAGGTTGATCTCGTTGATGCCGGTGCGTGGGCCGCTGGACAGCAGGCGCAGGTCGTTGCAGATCTTCGACAGCTTGACCGCGGTGCGCTTGAGCATGCCGGAGAACAGCACGAAGGCGCCCATGTCGGAGGTGGCTTCGATCAGGTCGGCGGCCGGCACCAGCGGTTGACCGCTGATCAGCGCCAGACGCTGAACGGCCAGCGCTTGATAGCGCGGGTCGGCGTTGATGCCGGTGCCGATCGCGGTGCCGCCCAGGTTCACTTCAGTCAGCAGTTCCGGGGCCAGCGTCTTCAGACGGGCCAGGTCTTCGCCCATGGTGGTGGCGAAAGCACGGAATTCTTGACCCAAAGTCATCGGTACGGCGTCTTGCAGCTGGGTACGGCCCATTTTCAGGACGTGATCGAATTCTTTGCCCTTGGCCGCGAAGGCCTGAATCAGGCTGTCGAGGCTGGCCAGCAGCGCGTCGTGACCCAGCAGCAGACCCAGGCGGATCGCGGTCGGGTAGGCGTCGTTGGTCGACTGCGCCATGTTGACGTCGTCGTTCGGGTGCAGGTACTGGTACTCGCCTTTCTGGTGACCCATTGCTTCGAGCGCAATGTTGGCGATCACTTCGTTGGCGTTCATGTTGGTGGAAGTACCGGCGCCACCTTGAATCATGTCGACCACGAATTCTTCGTGAAAATCACCGCGGATCAATCGGGCACAGGCTTCGCTGATGGCAGCGTGCTTGGCTTCGCTCAGATGACCCAACTCACGGTTGGCGTCAGCGGCGGCCTGTTTGACCATCGCCAGACCGACAACCAGTTTCGGGTAATGCGAAATCGGAACGCCGGAGAGACGGAAGTTGTTCACCGCTCGCAGGGTCTGGATGCCGTAATACGCTTGAGCCGGTACTTCGAGGGCGCCAAGCAGGTCGTTTTCTGTGCGGAAAGATGCAGCGGAGGACATGATAGAAATCATCTCGATATGGACCCGGTCTGTGCCGGAACGCTGCGAATGCTAGGCTTGTGGGATTTTTTGGGCCAATGCTGTTAAACACTGGCCTATGCACATTCGGCATAATGCCCGTGTGACGCCGCCTGCGCGGCAGACGTGTGACCTGTTTTGGTGCGTGTCCGGGAGGGCGTGATGAATCTGGAAAGCAAATGGCTCGAGGACTTCAGTGCCCTGGCCGCCACTCGCAGCTTCTCGCAGGCGGCCGAACGGCGCTTCGTGACCCAGCCTGCATTCAGTCGGCGGATCCGCAGCCTGGAGGCGGCGCTTGGGCTGACGCTGGTCAATCGCTCGCGCACGCCGATCGAGCTGACGGCGGCGGGACAATTGTTTCTGGTGACCGCGCGCACCGTGGTCGAACAGCTCGGCGAAGTGCTGCGCCATCTGCATCACCTGGAAGGCGGGCAGGGCGAAGTGATGCAAGTCGCGGCCGCGCACTCGCTGGCGCTGGGTTTCTTTCCACGCTGGATCGCGCAACTGCGCAACGAAGGGCTGAACATAGCGACGAGATTGGTGGCAACCAACGTCGGCGACGCGGTGCATGCGTTGCGCGAAGGCGGCTGCGACCTGATGTTGGCGTTCTACGACCCGGACGCGGCGATGCAGATGGACCCGGAAATTTTCCCGTCGTTGCACTTGGGCCAGACTGAAATGCTCCCGGTGTGCGCAGCCGATGCCGATGGCAAACCGCTTTTCGATCTGGAAGGCGAGGCCAGTGTGCCGCTGTTGGCGTACAGCGCCGGGGCGTTTCTCGGACGTTCGGTGAATGGTTTGTTGCGCCAGCGTCAGCTGCGTTTCACCACCATCTATGAAACCGCCATGGCCGACAGCCTCAAGAGCATGGCCCTGGAGGGGCTCGGCATCGCCTGGGTGCCGCAGTTGAGTGTGCGGGCAGAGCTGGCTCGCGGCGAACTGGTGGTCTGCGGCGGCCCGCAATGGCACGTGCCGCTGGAGATTCGCCTGTATCGCTGCGCACTGGTGCGCAAGGCCAACGTGCGGTTGCTGTGGCGCAAGCTTGAAGGCGGCGCTGCACAGGCTTCCTGAGCCATCGCAGATCCAATTGTGGGAGCGGGCTTGCTCGCGAATACGGTGTGTCAGTCGAGATTCATGTATCTGACCTGACGCCTTAGCGAGCAAGCCCGCTCCCACAGGGCTGATTTGCGGTGTTCTGTCGCTGACCTTCAAGTCAATAAAACCGGGCCTTTCGCTGATTTGACAGATGGTCGTTTCGGGGGCTGTTTATTGCTTTCTTTGCGGTATACTGCGCGGCCTTCGGCCGGTACGTCCGGCCATTTTTCGTACAATCAAGCCACGCAATCCTGCGTGGCTTGTTGTTTTTGACGCGCCTGCGGGCGCCCAGAGAGAAGAGGCGCGACGATGAGTGCACTGGTTGGCGTGATCATGGGCTCCAAGTCCGATTGGTCCACCCTTAGCCACACCGCCGATATGCTGGAAAAGCTCGGCATCCCGTACGAGGTCAAGGTGGTCTCTGCCCACCGCACCCCGGATCTGCTGTTCCAGTACGCCGAAGAGGCTGAGGGCCGCGGCATCGAGGTGATCATCGCCGGTGCCGGTGGCGCAGCCCACCTGCCAGGCATGTGTGCGGCCAAGACCCACCTGCCTGTACTGGGCGTTCCGGTGCAGTCGTCGATGCTCTCGGGCGTTGATTCGCTGCTGTCGATCGTGCAGATGCCGGCGGGCATCCCGGTTGCCACCCTGGCCATCGGCAAGGCCGGCGCGATCAACGCCGCGCTGCTCTCGGCGAGCATCCTTGGTGCCAAGCATCCACAGTTCCATGCGGTACTGAAAACCTTCCGTGCCGAGCAGACAGACAGCGTCCTGGACAATCCAGACCCACGTATTGCCTGAGGTTGTTGAGATGAAGATCGGTGTAATCGGTGGCGGCCAGTTGGGCCGCATGTTGGCGCTGGCGGGCACTCCGCTGGGCATGAACTTCGCTTTCCTCGACCCGGCGCCGGACGCTTGCGCCGCAGCACTGGGCGAACACCTGCGGGCCGATTACGGCGATCAGGATCACCTGCGCCAACTGGCGGATGAAGTCGACCTGGTGACGTTCGAGTTTGAAAGCGTCCCGGCCGAAACCGTGGCGTTCCTCTCCCAATTCGTCCCGGTCTATCCGAGCGCCGAAGCCCTGCGCATCGCTCGCGACCGCTGGTTCGAGAAGAGCATGTTCAAGGAGCTGGGCATTCCGACTCCGGCCTTCGCCGACATTCAATCGCAAGCCGACCTGGACGCCGCCGTGGCTTCGATCGGTCTGCCGGCCGTGCTGAAAACCCGCACCCTGGGTTACGACGGCAAGGGTCAGAAAGTCCTGCGCAAGCCGGAAGACGTCGTCGGTACATTCGCCGAGCTGGGCAGCGTTGCCTGCCTGCTGGAAGGCTTCGTGCCGTTCACCGGCGAAGTTTCGCTGATCGCCGTGCGTGCCCGTGATGGTGAAACCAAGTTCTATCCGCTGGTACACAACACCCACGACAGCGGCATCCTCAAGCTGTCGGTGGCCAGCACCGGTCACCCGCTGCAGGCGTTGGCCGAAGACTACTCCAGCCGTGTGCTCAAGCAGCTGGATTACGTCGGCGTGATGGCGTTCGAGTTCTTTGAAGTCGACGGTGGCCTCAAGGCCAACGAGATCGCCCCGCGCGTGCACAACTCCGGGCACTGGACCACCGAAGGCGCCGAGTGCAGCCAGTTCGAAAACCACCTGCGTGCCGTGGCCGGCCTGCCGCTGGGTTCGACCGCCAAGGTCGGCGAGAGCGCGATGCTCAACTTCATCGGCGTGGTTCCGCCGGTTGAGAAAGTGATCGCCATCGAAGATTGCCATCTGCACCACTACGGCAAAGCCTTCAAGGCCGGGCGCAAGGTCGGTCACGCCAACCTGCGCTGCGCCGACATGGCCACGCTGCAAGCACAGATCGTCAAGGTCGAAGCGCTTATCGCCGAGTAAACAGTTTCATGTGGCAACGGCGGAACCTTCGGGAGCCGCCGTTCTCTCATGGCAGGATGCCAAAGTCTGACTAGGCTTTGGCATATCTACCAAATCAGAGGGAAATGCCATGGGAATTATCGGAACCATCTTTATCGGCTTGATCGTCGGCCTGCTGGCACGCTTCCTCAAACCGGGCGATGACAGCATGGGCTGGATCATGACCATCCTGCTCGGTATCGGCGGTTCGCTGGCGGCCACTTACGGCGGCCAGGCCCTGGGTATCTATCAGGCAGGTCAGGGCGCAGGCTTCATCGGTGCACTGGTCGGCGCGATCGTGCTGCTGGTGATCTACGGCCTGATCAAAAAGAACTGATCCAAGCGACCAAGTCCTCTCTGCCAACGCGGCAGGGAGGGCTAGAATGCTCGGCGATTCAACGTCCTTCCTTTATCCGAGCATCTTTTACCGAGCACCTCCATGCGCCGTCTTCTGTTGACTCTTCTTTTGCTGGGCAGCGGTCTGGCCCACGCCGGCGAACTGCCGGAAACCGACTGGCTGGAACTGATGCCCAAGTCGGACCAGAAAGCCCTCGAGGCCATGCCCGAAATCGACCACAACTCCCCGGAAGCCACCGGCACCTTCACCGAGAAGGGCGGGATGAAACAGGCTAAAGGCCTGCCGGCGGTGATGTATTCGACCAAGACCGTGGCGTCGATGAACGACAAGCACATCCGCATCGGTGGCTACCCAGTGCCGCTGGAATCCGACGCCAAGGGCCGCAGCACGCTGTTCTTCCTCGTGCCGTATCCGGGCGCCTGCATCCACGTGCCGCCGCCACCACCGAATCAACTGGTGCTGGTGCGTTATCCCAAAGGTTTGAAGCTGGATGACATCTACACGCCGCTGTGGGTGACCGGCACGCTGAAGATCGAGAAGGTCAGCAATGACCTGGCCGATGCGGCGTATGCGCTGGAAGCGGACAAGGTGCGGGTGGTGCAGGAGTCTGATCTCTAACATCTGAACAATTGTAGCGAGGGGATTTATCCCCGATGGGTTGCGAAGCGACCCCCGCTTTGAATCAAGGGCAGGGGCCTGCTCCGCAGGCCATCGGGGATAAATCCCCTCACCACAAAGGCTTTCACCCACATTGATATTGCGGTGTTGGTTAGAGCGGTTTACTACCGATGCTGACACCCATGGTATGGCTCGCACCCGAGACCAGATTCACCACATCATCCATCACATTCGCCGTCTCGATGCACAGCATGCGCTGCCAGCCATCGTTGTCCATGTCGGTCAGCGCTGCCGCGCGGTCGATCCACGGGTTCCAGATCACGGCGGTGCGTGAGCCGCTGGCGGTCAGTACGATGCGTCGTTCCCAGATCGGGTCGACAATGCTCAGTTGCGGCGGAGCGTCGAGGTAGATGCGGTCGGTTTCGCCAGCGAAATGCAGGTCACCTTGCTGGCTGTGGGTTTTCCACTCATCCAGCGTCTCGATGTAATCCAGACCGGCCACACCCTCGACGTGCACGTTACGCACATCACTGACTGCGAAATAAGTGTGCAGCGCCTGGCTGATGCTGACGGTTTCGACACCCCGATTGTGGCTGGTCAGGCTGATGTGCAACTGATCACTCAGATGCAGGGTCAGGGTCAGATCGACCTGATGCGGCCAGCCCGGCAGGCCACCTTCGGGGTAGGGCAGCCTGAATTCAACCTTGACGCCGTCAGCCTCTGATTCGATGCCGCCCAGCTCCCAATCCATCGCCCGCACCAGACCGTGCGCGGGTGCCGGTTGCTCACCGGTGTACATGGCCTGCACGCTCTGCGGGTTGCGTTCGAACTTGCCGAACCAAGGCCAGCACACCGGCACACCGGCGCGGATGCTCTTGCCGGTCTTGAACACAGCCTTGTCGTTGAGCCAGATGATCGGCGGCTGGCCGTCGATCTGGTAACTGAGGATGTGCGCGCCTTGCTGGGCCACCAGCACTTCGGCCTGACCGTGGCGGATGCGCCAGCAGTTCAGTTCATCCAGTTTCACCGCTTCAACGTTGGGCGTGTTCATGGGGCAACTCTCGATCAGACACTTGGGACGACTATCGACCGCAAAACCGCGGCGATGTTTAACGCGCGCGCGGTGGCACCGAGCGGGTGCGACCGCTGCCGTCGATGGCGACGAAGACGAATACCGCCTCGGTCACTTTACGCCACTCGCTGGACAGCGGATCGTCGCTCCACACTTCGACCATCATCTGGATCGAGCTGCGGCCGATTTCCAGGGTCTGGGTATAAAAGGACAATTGCGCGCCCACCGCGACCGGCACCAGAAAGGCCATGCGGTCGATGGCGACAGTGGCTACGCGACCACCGGCCACGCGGCTGGCCATCGCGGTACCCGCCAGATCCATCTGCGCCACCAGCCAGCCGCCGAAAATATCGCCAAAGCCGTTGGTTTCGCGGGGGAGTGCGGTAATTTGCAGGGCCAGGTCGCCTTGCGGGATCGGATCTTCTTGTTCGAGCTCTATCATGCCGGGGGTGCCTCTGACCCGTGACTCTTCGTTGGTATTGCTGGTGGTAGCCGTCTTCAGGAAAAACGATTCAGCACCGAACATACTGCGTTCGTCACGTTTTCCATAGGCGTCTAAAGGGAAACTCTGCGAAACCGGCTGATCCCGTTCAAAGGCCGGGCCAACGACGTTTTCGCACAGCAACCCCCTACAAACCGGAGCAAGGTTGCGAGTATATCGGTCGGTAGACTCCGCGACGACCATCGGGTTCTGATTTTGACCGGCAAATACGCGCCTCTATGTGCTTTTTCGAACAATTTGCTATGGTGCCGAACCTGCCCAAGCCACAGCCAGCGTTGTTGTGGCGGTAGATCCGCCTATAAGAGAAGCCCTTGCCATGACCACAGCGCCTTCGAGCCTCGCGCAGCCCGAGCAACCTGCACGCCCCCTGACCCGCAATGATTACAAGACTCTGTCGCTATCGGCCCTGGGCGGTGCGCTGGAGTTTTACGACTTCATCATCTTCGTGTTCTTCGCCACCGTGGTCGGCAAGCTGTTCTTCCCGGCCGACATGCCCGAATGGCTGCGCCTGATGCAGACCTTCGGCATTTTCGCCGCCGGTTACCTTGCGCGGCCACTGGGCGGCATCGTCATGGCGCACTTCGGCGACCTGCTGGGGCGCAAGAAGATGTTCACCCTGAGCATTTTCATGATGGCCGTGCCGACCCTGATCATGGGCCTGCTGCCGACCTACGCGCAGATCGGTATGTGGGCGCCGATCCTGCTGTTACTGATGCGAGTGATTCAGGGCGCGGCGATTGGCGGGGAAGTGCCGGGAGCGTGGGTCTTCGTTTCCGAACACGTGCCGCAAAAGCACATCGGCTACGCCTGCGGGACGCTGACCAGCGGTTTGACCGCCGGCATCTTGCTCGGCTCGCTGGTCGCCACGGCAATCAACAGCATTTATACACCGGGGGAAGTCGCGGATTACGCCTGGCGGATCCCGTTCCTGCTCGGCGGCGTATTCGGCCTGTTCTCGGTCTATCTGCGCCGCTGGCTGCACGAAACTCCGGTGTTCGCCGAGCTGCAACTGCGCAAGGCGCTGGCCGAAGAAGTACCGCTGCGTGCGGTGCTGCGTGACCATCGCGGGGCGATTGCGGTCTCGATGCTGCTGACCTGGCTGCTGTCCGCCGGGATTGTCGTGGTGATCCTGATGACCCCGACCGTGCTGCAGACGGTCTATCACTTCTCAGCGACAGTGGCGCTGCAATCCAACAGCCTGGCGATCGTGTTCCTCAGCGTCGGTTGCATCATCTCCGGTGCCCTGGCGGATCGGTTTGGCGCCGGCCGGGTGTTTGTCTTCGGTTCCCTGGGCTTGCTGATCAGCTCCTGGACCTTCTATCACAGCCTCGGCGATCACCCGAACTGGCTGTTCCCGCTGTATGCGTTGACCGGTCTGCTGGTTGGCACCATCGGTGCGGTGCCATACGTGATGGTCAAGGCATTCCCGCCGGTGGTGCGCTTCAGCGGATTGTCGTTCTCGTACAACGTGGCGTACGCGATCTTCGGTGGCCTGACGCCGATGGTGGTCAGCCTGCTGCTTAAAGAGAGTGCGATGGGCCCGGCTTACTATGTGGCGGTGCTGTGCGCGATGGGGATTCTGGTGGGGGCGTGGCTCTGGAAAAAGGGGCGCTGATCCGGAATTTCCTCCAGCAGTACCGGCTCCTTCGCGAGCAGGCTCGCTCCCACATTGGAATGCATTTCAACTGTGGGAGCGAGCCTGCTCGCGAATGAGGGCGACTCGAATCATTCAGTAAAACCCGGATGCTGGCCTTTCATCCAATTGTCATATTTCAGCCATAGAGTGTTCACGCGGCCTGCTGATACTTGGCCCCGACTTAACACACCCTATCTGCTAGGAGTAAGGCATGAAACTGAAGCGTTTGATGGCGGCAATGACTTTTGTCGCTGCTGGCGTTGCGACTGCCAACGCGGTTGCCGCTGTTGACCCTGCTATCCCGAGCTACACCAAAACCACTGGTGTGTCGGGCAACCTGTCCAGCGTCGGCTCCGATACCCTGGCTAACCTCATGACCCTGTGGGCTGAGAACTACAAGAAAGAATACCCGAACGTAAACATCCAGATTCAGGCCGCTGGCTCCGCCACCGCGCCACCTGCGCTGACTGAAGGCACCTCCAACCTCGGCCCGATGAGCCGCAAGATGAAGGACACCGAACTGGCGGCCTTCGAACAGAAATACGGCTACAAGCCAACCGCTATCCCGGTGGCCGTGGACGCCTTGGCGGTGTTCGTGCACAAGGACAACCCGATCCAGCACCTGACCATGGAACAGGTTGACGCGATCTTCTCGTCCACCCGTCTGTGCGGCGCCAAAGCCGACGTGAAAACCTGGGGCGACCTGGGTGTGACCGGCGACCTGGCCAACAAGCCAGTGCAACTGTTCGGTCGTAACTCGGTATCCGGCACCTACGGCTACTTCAAAGAAGAAGCCTTGTGCAAAGGCGACTACAAACCTAACGTCAACGAACAACCAGGTTCGGCGTCGGTCGTGCAGTCGATCAGCTCCTCGCTGAACGGCATCGGCTACTCGGGCATCGGCTACAAGACTGCCAGCGTGAAGACCGTTGCTCTGTCGAAGAAAGGCAGCACTGACTTCATCGAAGACACCGAAGAAAACGCCCTGAACGGCAAGTACCCGCTGTCGCGCTTCCTCTACGTTTACGTGAACAAGGCCCCGAACAAGCCTCTGGCCCCGCTGGAAGCCGAGTTCGTGAAGCTGGTTCTGTCCAAACAGGGCCAGGAAGTTGTGGTGAAAGACGGCTACATCCCGCTGCCAGCCAAGGTTGCTGCAAAAGCACTGGCTGACCTGGGTCTGCAGGAAGGCGGCGCTGAAGTCGCAAAAAAGTAACAAACTGAGTCCGTAGTAAATACCCTTCGGACTCCACTGTGGGAGCGGGCTTGCTCGCGAAGAGGCCTTCAGATTCGGCATCTTCGTTGACTGAATAAGCGCTTTCGCGAGCAAGCCCGCTCCCACAGAATCTTTGAATTCTCTGATCCTCCTCCAGTACCCGCTGGCGGTGGATTTGCTGCGTCACTGCACTGTCATCTTTCTGTCATACAGGATCGCTAGGGTGAGCGCATGAATGATCTGGCCAATTCCCCAATGACTACGACTTCCCCTCCCAAGCGCATTGATTTCAATACGCCTGAGCTGCAACGCAAGCGCCGCATTCGCGCGCTCAAGGATCGCTTCACACGTTGGTACGTCCTCGTTGGCGGTCTGGCGGTGCTGGCAGCCATCACCTTGATCTTCTTCTTCCTCGCCTACGTCGTTGCACCGTTGTTCCAGGGTGCCAGCCTGACCGCGAAAGAGGCCATTACCCCAGCCTGGATGCAGGACGCCGGCAAGCCGCTGATGATTTCGCTCGAAGAGCAGAATCAGGTGGCGATGCGCGTTTCCGACAAGGGCCAGGCGCTGTTCTTCGACATCGACAGTGGCGCTGAATTGAAGCGCGTCGATCTGCCGGTGCCTGCCGGCGCCAGCGTAACCTCCATCGGTGAAGACCAGCCAGGTCATCCGCTGGTCGCCGTGGGTCTGTCCAATGGCCAGGCGCTGGTGTTCCGTCACACCTATAAAGTCAGCTACCCCGATGGCAAGAAAACCATCACTCCGGCCATCGAATACCCGTATGGCGAAGCGCCGATCGCGGTGAACGAGGGCGGCGGGGCACTGGAGCACGTCAGCCTCAACGCCACCGATTCGACGCTGATGCTGGTCGGTTCTACCGGTTCGCAACTCAATGTGCTGGCGCTGACCAGCGAAGAAAACATGATGACCGGTGAAGTCACCAACGAGCAGAAGCGTATCGAGCTGCCGCAGATGACTGAGCCTGTGAAAAACATCTTCGTCGACCCGCGCCAGCAATGGCTGTACGTGGTCAACGGGCGTGCCCAGGCCGACGTGTTCAGCCTGCGCGACAAGAGCCTCAACGGTCGCTATAAACTGCTGGAAAACGCTGACGCCGAAGTCACCGCGAGCACGCAACTGGTGGGCGGCATCTCGCTGATCATCGGTGATTCCAAGGGTGGTCTGGCCCAGTGGTTCATGGCTCGCGATACCGATGGCGAGCTGCGCCTGAAGCAGATCCGTACCTTCCAGATGGGCACCACGCCGATCGTTGAAATCACCGCCGAAGAGCGTCGCAAGGGTTTCGTGGCCCTCGATGCCAGCGGCAAGCTCGGCGTGTTCCACAGCACCGCGCACCGCACCCTGTTGGTCGAGCCGGTAGCCGAAGGCCAGGGCCTGTTCGGTCTGTCGCCGCGCGCCAACCGGGTGATCGTCGAGGCCGGCGGCAAGCTGCAACCGCTGCTGCTCGACAACCCGCACCCGGAAGTGTCGTGGAGCGCGTTGTGGAGCAAGGTCTGGTACGAGAACTACGACGAACCTAAGTACGTCTGGCAATCGACCGCCGCCAACACCGATTTCGAACCGAAACTGAGCCTGTCGCCACTGACCTTCGGCACCCTGAAGGCGGCGTTCTACGCCATGCTGCTGGCCGCGCCGCTGGCGGTTGCCGCCGCGATCTACACCGCGTACTTCATGGCCCCGGGCATGCGCCGCAAGGTCAAACCGGTGATCGAGCTGATGGAAGCGATGCCGACGGTGATCCTCGGGTTCTTCGCCGGTCTGTTCCTCGCGCCGTATGTGGAAGGACATCTGCCGGGCATCTTCAGCCTGCTGATGCTGTTGCCGATCGGCATTCTGGTCGCCGGCTTCACCTTCAGTCGTCTGCCTGAGTCGATCCGCCTGAAAGTCCCGGATGGCTGGGAAAGTGCGCTGCTGATTCCGGTGATCCTGTTTGTCGGTTGGCTGTCGCTGTACATGAGTCCGTACATGGAGAACTGGTTCTTCGGCGGTGACATGCGCATGTGGATCTCCCACGACCTGGGCATCACCTACGACCAGCGCAACGCTCTGGTGGTCGGTCTGGCGATGGGTTTTGCGGTGATCCCGAACATCTACTCGATTGCCGAAGACGCCGTGTTCAGTGTGCCGCGCGGCCTGACCCTCGGTTCCCTGGCGCTCGGTGCCACGCCGTGGCAGACCATGACCCGCGTGGTGATCCTCACCGCCAGCCCGGGCATTTTCTCCGCACTGATGATCGGCATGGGCCGTGCGGTCGGCGAAACCATGATCGTGCTGATGGCCACGGGTAACACCCCGGTCATGGAAATGAACCTGTTCGAAGGCCTGCGCACCCTGGCCGCCAACGTCGCGGTGGAAATGCCCGAGTCGGAAGTCGGCGGCAGCCACTACCGCGTGCTGTTCCTCTCGGCGCTGGTGCTGCTGTTGTTCACCTTCGTCATGAACACCCTGGCAGAACTGATTCGTCAGCGTCTGCGCAAGAAATACTCGTCGCTTTAAGAAAGGTAGAAGTCTGTGAAACAGAACTCCCTGAATGGATGGTTCAAGAGCGGCGCCCCGGGCGTCTGGATCAGCGGTGGCGCGGTGTCCATTGCGGTCATCATGACCATTGGCCTGCTGGCGGTGATTGCCGTGCGCGGTCTGGGTCACTTCTGGCCGGCGGACCTGATCCACGCCAGCTACGACGTACCTGGCCAGGCCAATCATCTGGTCATCGGCGAAGTGGTACAGAAAGAAGAGGTGCCGCGTGCACGCCTGAAAAGCGCCGGCCTGCCGGTGCCTGATCAGGGCCCGGAATTCATGACCCGCGAGCTGATCAAGGTCGGCAACCGTGACCTGAACGGCAACGACTTCACCTGGGTGGTCGGCGAATGGCTGACCAAGCAGACCACGCCGCCGGAACTGATGGCGATCGAGCGTCGCGAGTGGGGCAACTTCTACGGCTACCTGGTCAACGTTAAACAGGACGGCAAGGTGATCGCCGAAGGCGAAGCGGCCTGGCCTGAGCTGCAAGCGCGGATCAACCGTGTGAACGGCCTTGCCGCGCAACTCAAGTCGCTGGAAAAGACTGACATCGGTGCGATCAACGCAGGGCTGGAACGCATCCGTCTGCACGGGCGCAAACTGGAACTCGACGGCAAGCTCGACGCCACCGCGCAAGCGGACATGGACGCCGAGCGTGCCGAGCTGAACGCGCGTTATCAGGACATCGAAGCGCGTCTGAGCGATCTGCATGCGCAGTTCAACCGCGACGCGTTGACTGCTCGCGATGCCAACGGCAAAGAGATCGAAATCAGCCTGGGCAAAGTGGTTCACGCCTATCAGCCGAATGCCATGGGCACGATGACCAAGATCGGTTTCTACTTCAGCAAGGTCTGGGAATTCCTTTCCGACGACCCGCGTGAAGCGAACACCGAAGGCGGGATCTTCCCGGCGATTTTCGGCACGGTGATGATGACCCTGATCATGGCGATGATCGTGACTCCGTTCGGCGTGCTGGCGGCGGTCTACCTGCGTGAATACGCCAAGCAGAACGCCCTGACCCGGATCATCCGCATCGCCGTGAACAACCTCGCCGGCGTTCCGGCGATCGTCTACGGCGTATTCGGTCTGGGCTTCTTCGTCTACGTGCTGGGTGGTTCGGTCGACCGTTTGTTCTTCCCCGAAGCACTGCCGGCGCCGACGTTCGGTACTCCGGGTCTGCTCTGGGCCTCGCTGACCCTGGCGCTGCTGGCGGTGCCGGTGGTGATCGTGGCGACCGAGGAAGGTCTGGCGCGTATCCCGCGCACCGTCCGTGAAGGCTCGCTGGCGCTGGGCGCGACCAAGGCGGAAACGCTGTGGAAGATCGTCCTGCCAATGGCCAGCCCGGCAATGATGACCGGGATGATCCTCGCCGTGGCCCGCGCCGCCGGTGAAGTGGCGCCACTGATGCTGGTGGGTGTGGTGAAGCTGGCGCCGTCGCTGCCGGTGGACGGCAACTACCCGTACCTGCACCTGGACCAGAAGATCATGCACTTGGGCTTCCACATCTACGACGTCGGCTTCCAGAGCCCGAACGTCGAAGCGGCACGACCGCTGGTGTACGCCACGGCGCTGCTGCTGGTGCTGGTGATCGCCACGTTGAACCTGTCGGCGGTGTGGATTCGTAACCACCTGCGCGAAAAATACAAAGCACTGGACAGCTGATTTTGCAGCACTGATTTCTATGTGGGAGCGAGCCTGCTCGCGAAGGCATCACCGCGGTTTCATAGACGAACCGCAGCGCCTGAATCGCCAGCAGGCTGGCTCCCACAAAAACCGAACCGAATTTGTTAGCACAGGGAGCCTCCCATGCAGCACGAAACACATACCCACGGCATTAACATGTCGGCCCTGGGTCGCGACAAGCAGAGCCTGAGCCTTGAGCAGGAAACCGTGGCCATCGAAGTCCCGGGCCTGAGCCTGTTCTACGGCGAGAAGCAGGCGCTGTTCGACGTCAGCATGAACATCCCGAAACAGCGCGTGACGGCCTTCATCGGCCCGTCCGGCTGCGGCAAGTCCACGCTGCTGCGTACTTTCAACCGCATGAACGACCTGGTTGACGGCTGCCGTGTCGAAGGCGCGATCAACCTGTACGGCAACAACATCTACCGCAAGGGTGAAGACGTCGCCGAACTGCGTCGCCGCGTCGGCATGGTGTTCCAGAAGCCCAACCCGTTCCCCAAGACCATCTACGAAAACGTGGTCTACGGTCTGCGCATTCAGGGCATCAACAAGAAGCGCATTCTCGACGAAGCCGTCGAGTGGGCATTGAAAGGCGCGGCACTGTGGGACGAAGTCAAAGACCGTCTGCACGACTCGGCACTCGGCCTGTCCGGTGGTCAGCAGCAGCGTCTGGTAATCGCGCGCACCATCGCCGTTGAACCGGAAGTGTTGCTGCTCGACGAACCGTGCTCGGCCCTCGATCCGATCTCGACCCTGAAAGTCGAAGAGCTGATCTACGAGCTGAAGTCCAAGTTCACCATCGTCATCGTGACCCACAACATGCAGCAGGCCGCGCGGGTTTCCGACTACACGGCGTTCATGTACATGGGCAAACTGGTGGAATTCGGCGACACCGATACCCTGTTCACCAATCCGGCGAAGAAACAGACCGAAGACTACATCACCGGTCGTTACGGCTGACAGTTGCGGTTATTCACAGAATTGACGCTGCGGCCCACCGCACCTTACCGGACGCTCCAAGGACGCCAACATGATTAGTAAAGAAGGCCTTACCCACCACATCTCCGCGCAGTTCAACGCCGAGCTTGAGGAAGTGCGCAGCCACCTCCTGGCCATGGGCGGGCTGGTCGAGAAGCAGGTCAACGACGCGGTCACCGCGCTGATCGAGGCCGATTCCGGTCTGGCTCAGCAGGTGCGCGAGATCGACGACCAGATCAATCAGATGGAACGCAACATCGACGAAGAATGCCTGCGCATTCTGGCCCGTCGTCAGCCGGCGGCGTCCGACCTGCGGCTGATCATCAGCATCTCCAAGTCGGTGATCGATCTGGAGCGCATCGGCGACGAAGCGACCAAGATCGCCCGTCGCGCCATTCAGCTGTGCGAAGAAGGCGAAGCGCCGCGTGGTTACGTCGAGGTCCGTCACATCGGCGATCAGGTGCGCAACATGGTTCGCGATGCGCTGGACGCGTTTGCCCGCTTCGATGCCGATCTGGCCTTGTCGGTGGCGCAATACGACAAGGTCATCGACCGCGAATACAAGACCGCCCTGCGCGAGCTGGCGACCTACATGATGGAAGACCCGCGCTCTATCTCGCGGGTTCTGAGCATCATCTGGGTGCTGCGTTCGCTGGAACGCATCGGCGATCATGCGCGCAACATCTCGGAGCTGGTGATCTACCTGGTACGCGGCACCGACGTACGCCACCTGGGCCTCAAACGCATGAAAGAAGAAGTTGAAGGTACAAGCGGCGAAACCGCTAATGTTCCGGGCAATGCTGACGATAAGTAAGATTGCCTGAGAAAAGCGCCCGGCCCTTTGGCCGGGCGTTTTTGTTTAGGGCGCCTGAATCAGGAAATCGAATTAAAAAGCAGCACCCGCGAACGAAAAGTCCCGGCGTGACTGAAGATTGTTGGCAATGTGCCATCAGTAAAAGCGGTATGCTTGCCGGGATTTTTATAGGGGTGTTGGATGAGCAAGATCAGTGTGTTGGTCGTGGACGATGCTTCGTTCATTCGTGACCTGGTGAAAAAGTGCCTGCGTAATTACTTCCCGGGGATCCGCACCGAGGACGCCGTCAACGGCAAAAAGGCCCAGGCCATGCTGGCCAGGGAAGCGTTTGACCTGGTGCTGTGCGACTGGGAAATGCCGGAAATGTCCGGCCTCGAGCTGCTGACCTGGTGCCGCGAGCAGGACAATCTCAAGACCATGCCGTTCGTCATGGTCACCAGCCGTGGCGATAAAGAGAACGTGGTGCAGGCGATCCAGGCCGGGGTTTCCGGCTACGTCAGCAAGCCGTTCACCAACGAACAACTGCTGACCAAGGTCAAGCAGGCGCTGAACAAGGTTGGCAAGCTCGACACCCTGATGAACAGCGCGCCGACCAAGATGAACTCGGCGTTCGGCAACGATTCCCTGAGCGCATTGACCGGCGGCAAGCCTGCCGTGGTCGGTGCTGCGCCGGCGGCCGCTGCTGCGGTCAATCCGTTTGCCAAACCGGCTGTTGTCGCGCCAACGCCAGCTGCTGCGCCGTCGCGCGGTTTGCTTAACAGCCCGCCGGTGCAGGCCCCGGCTGCCTCGAAAGCGCCAGTCGGTGGTCGTGGCCAGGGCCAGTTGCGCCTGCCAAGTGGCACCCAGCAATGCGTGATCAAGGCCCTGAGCATCAAGGAAGCGCTGCTGGTAGTGAAACGCACTGACACCCTGCCGCAGATCCTCGACAGCGCCGTGCTCGACCTGGAGCAGGGCGACAACGCCGAAATCGCCCGTCTCAACGGCTACCTGCACGCCATCGTTGCCCACGAGCAGAAAGCCGACAGCGACTGGCTGCAACTGACTTTCCGTTTCGTCGACCAGGATGCGCAGAAGCTCGATTACATCTCACGCCTGATCGCCCGCGGCACGGCGCAGAAGCACTTCGTTCCGGGCGCTTGATCCTCGTCGCCTGACACGCCGCCTTCGCGAGCAAGCCCGCTCCCACATTGAAATGCATTTCATAGGTGGGAGCGAGCCTGCTCGCGAAGGGGCCATCACTTACGACATCGATTTCCCAGACCGCCCAATTTGAAACATCTGTCGACTAGCCTGGTCTGCTTCACCTGCTAGGCTCATTTCCAGGCCTTCCTTCGACAGACTTTTGCCCATGCTCGCGCGCCTGCTGTTTTTCTGTGGTCTTTTCCTGGCCTCCACCTCGACTGTGGCCATGACCATCTACAAATCCACCGATGCCAACGGCGTGGTCTCGTACAGCGACCGGCCGAGCAAAGGCTCGCAGGTGTTCGTGTTTCAGGACCGCATGGTCGAGCACCTCGAACGTCAGGTGTACCTCGACATCAAGAAACAGAAGGGCAGCGACGTGGTGTTTGTGCGCAACGATCTGTATGCGCCGGTCGAGATTGCACTGGCGTTTACCGGCCTGAGCAATGTGCGTGGCGCTCCGGCGCAGACGATTCGCCGGGTGCTGCCGGCGCGCAGCAATACGCGGTTGGCGTTGCTGACGGCGATCAGCCGGGGTCAGCCGCTGGTGTATTCGCCGCAATTCCAGTACTCGCTGGGTGACCCCACAGGAGCCGCGCAGAGCTATCGCTATCCGTTGCCGTGGCGGGGCGGGCCGTTCCGTCTCAGTCAGGGTGCCAACGGTCAGTACAGCCACTATGGGCCGAAGAACCGGTATGCGATGGACATCGCCATGCCGGTGGGGACGCCGATCATTGCCGCACGGGCCGGGGTGGTGGTGAAAACCGAAAATTCACAGAGCGGACGCGGTAACGATGCGTCCGGCAATTTCGTCCGGGTACTGCACGACGACGGCACGATGGGTGTGTACCTGCATCTCAAGCAGGGCTCGGTGAGCGTACGCGAGGGGCAGCGGGTGATGGTTGGCAGCCCGCTGGCGCTATCCGGCAATACCGGCAACAGCAGCGGCCCGCACCTGCACTTTGTGGTGCAGCGCAATACCGGGCAGGGGCTGGTGTCGATTCCGTATCAGTTCAACCAGCCACTGGGGGCGTTGCCCAACTTTGCGTTGGGCAAACAGTGATGTGTTGTATCTGTTGGCCCCTTCGCGAGCAGGCTCGCTCCCACCCTGGAATGCATTTCAACTGTGGGAGCGAGCCTGCTCGCGAAGGAATCGGCGCGGTGCCCGATCAGCCCATCAATCCAGCATCAACACCTTCGCCAGCACAATCTTCGGCCCTTTCATCTTCTTGATGATGATCCGCAGGCCTTCGACTTCCAGCACTTCTTCCTCTTCCGGCACTCGTTTCAGGGTCTCGTAGACCAGACCGGCGAGGGTTTCGGCTTCGATGTGATCCAGGTCGATTCCGAGCAGGCGTTCAACCTTGAACAGCGGCGTATCACCACGCACCAGCAGCTTGCCCGGCTGATACGCGAGGATCCCGCGCTCGGCCTTGCGGTGTTCGTCCTGGATGTCGCCGACCAGCACTTCCAGCACGTCTTCCATGGTCAGGTAGCCGATGATGTTGCCGTCGGCTTCTTCCACCACGGCGAAGTGCGAGCCGCCCTTGCGGAACTGCTCCAGCAGCTGCGACAGCGGCATGTGCCGCGACACGCGCTCCAGTGGACGGGTCAGTTCAGCCAGGTTGAACGACTCCGGAATGTGGTCCAGCGCCGCCAGCTCCAGCAGCAGGTCCTTGATGTGCAGCAGGCCGACGAACTCCTGACGTTCGCTGTCGTACACCGGATACCGGCTGAACTTGTGGCGACGGAACATCGCGAGGATTTCTTTCAGCGGCGCATTGAATTCCAGGGTGATCAGGTCTTCGCGGGAGTTGGCCCAGTCGACCACTTCCAGTTCGCCCATTTCCACCGCCGATGCCAGCACGCGCATGCCTTGGTCGCTCGGGTCCTGGCCACGGCTGGAGTGCAGGATCAGTTTCAGTTCTTCGCGGCTGTAATGGTGTTCGTGGTGCGGGCCGGGTTCGCCCTGGCCGGCGATCCGCAGAATCGCGTTGGCGCTGGCATTGAGCAGGTAGATCGCCGGGTACATCGCCCAGTAGAACAGGTACAGCGGCACCGCCGTCCACAACGACAGCAGCTCGGGTTTGCGGATCGCCCACGACTTGGGCGCCAGCTCACCGACCACGATGTGCAGGTAGGAAATGATGAAGAACGCGGTAAAGAACGAAATGCCTTTGACCACTTCCGGCGACTGCACGCCGACCGCGCTCAGCAGCGGCTCGAGAAGGTGCGCGAATGCCGGCTCACCGACCCAGCCCAGACCGAGGGAGGCGAGGGTGATACCGAGCTGACACGCCGAGAGGTACGCATCGAGCTGACTGTGTACGGTGCGCAGGATATGCCCGCGCCAGCCGTTCTTGTCAGCGATGGCCTCGACCCGGGTCGAGCGCAGTTTGACCATGGCGAATTCCGCCGCAACGAAGAAGCCGTTGAGCAAAACCAGGATCAGAGCGAAAAGAATCATGCCGAAATCGGCGAAAATCGTAGCGAGGGACAAGCCAGGGGAAGGGTCCATGATGGAGTTTTGCGGGTTCCGTGTGATTCAAAAGAGAGAAAAGTCGCGCCTGAAAGGCAGGCGCAAGTCAGCCAATGTAGCGGCTGACCTGGCGATTGCCTAGTGCGACATTACTCAGCGGTGCTGATCGCCCGTGCGCTGGCCACTTGCGCCGGAGCGAAATGACAGGTGAATGTGCTGCCGTGACCGGGCACGCTGCTGATCTCCATCCGTGCGCGGTGGCGCAGCAACACGTGTTTGACGATCGCCAGACCCAGGCCAGTGCCGCCAGTGTTGGAGTTGCGGCTGGAGTCGACGCGGTAGAAGCGTTCGGTCAGGCGCGGCAGGTGTTTGCTGTCGATGCCGATCCCGGAGTCCTGCACGCTCAGGTGCGCGCCTTGCTCGTCGCCCCACCAGCGAATGCGGATATTGCCTTCGGCCGGGGTGTATTTCACCGCGTTGAACACCAGGTTGGAGAAGGCACTGCGCAGCTCCGCCTCGCTGCCCTTGAGCAGGATGCGCGCATCGGCTTCGAGAGTGATTTTCTGGTTCTTCTGCCCGGACAACTGCTGGGCGTCGCTCTTGATCGACTGCAGCAGGGTATCGATCTGCACTGGCTGGTTGTCTGACGGGTAGTCAGTGGCTTCCAGTTTCGCCAGCAACAGCAGGTCGTTGAGCAGCGTCTGCATGCGCCCGCCCTGTTGCTGCATCTGCTGCAGCGCGCGGCTCCAGCGCGGGTTCACTTCCTCGACGTTGTCGAGCAGGGTTTCCAGGTAGCCGCAGATCACCGTCAGCGGCGTGCGCAGTTCGTGGGAGACGTTGGCGATGAAGTCTTTGCGCATCTGTTCCAGTTGATGGATGCGCGTGACATCGCGCACCAGCATCAAGTGTTCGTTGTTGCCGTAGCGCGTGAGGTACAGCTGGATGCGCACCCGATCATTGGTCGGCGAGGGAATTTCCAGCGGTTCGGCATAGCTGTCCTGCTCGAAGTATTCCTTGAAGCGCGGATGCCGTACCAGGTTGGTCACCGGTTGGCCACTGTCCTGCGGGGTCTTGAGGCCGAGCAGGGTTTCGGCAGCGCGGTTCCACCATTCCAGGTTGCCGTCGCTGTCGAGCATGATCACCGCGTCTTTGAGCGCGGCGGTGGACTCCTGCACCCGGTCGATCACCGCTTGCAGGCGCCCGCGCACCCGTTGGTCGCGGCGTTGCAGGTGGTAGATGCTGTCGAACACCTCGCCCCACAGGCCATAGCCGTCGGGCGGTGCTTCATCGGGTTGGTGCAGGCGCAGCCATTCGTGCAGACGCAACAGTTGCTTGAGCGTCCAGGCCAAGTAAATGCCCAGGCCGGCAGCGAGGCTCCAGCCGTAATAGCCGGTGATCAGGCCGATCACCAGACACGCTGTGACCAGCAACAGCATGTGGCGAATCAGGGTGCCATGCCAGTTTTGATTCACGGAAAATACGGTCCTTGTCAGCGAGTCTGGCGGTCGGATCAGGCCTTGGTGGAAAACCGATAGCCGGTGCCGCGCACGGTTTGTACCAGATTTTCGTAAGCGTCGCCGAGGGCCTTGCGCAGGCGGCGGATGTGCACGTCGACGGTGCGCTCTTCAACATAGACGTTGCCGCCCCAGACCTGATCCAGCAACTGCCCGCGTGTGTAGGCACGTTCCTGGTGGGTCATGAAAAATTGCAGCAGACGGTATTCGGTCGGGCCCATTTCGGCCGGACGGCCGTCGATGGTCACGCGGTGGCTGATCGGGTCGAGCAGCAGGCCGCCGACTTCGATTGGCGCTTCGCCATCGGTCGGGCCGGCGCGGCGCAGTACAGCCTTGAGGCGTGCGACCAGTTCGCGTGGAGAAAACGGTTTGGTGATGTAGTCGTCGGCGCCGACTTCAAGACCCTGGATCTTGTTGTCCTCTTCGCCCTTGGCGGTGAGCATGATGATCGGGATGTCCCCGGTCAGCTCGTCACGCTTGAGGCGGCGGGCCAGTTCGATGCCGGAGGTGCCAGGCAGCATCCAGTCGAGCAGGATCAGGTCCGGTTTACGGTCAACAATGATGGCGTGTGCCTGCTGCGAGTTCTCCGCCTCGAGGCAGTCATAGCCGGCCATTTCCAACGCAACGGCGATCATTTCGCGAATGGGCGCTTCGTCGTCGACGATCAGAATGCTCCTGCCAACCATGCCTTAATCCTCTTGTCATTTAACTGTCTTGCGCCGCATTAGATAACGGAATTATTGCAGTCGTGTGACAGTATTTTAGTCGCCCGGCGGTTGGCGTGATCCTGGACTAAGCTCTAAGTCCGAATCCTGACAACCACAAAAGAAGGTTTCCATGACTCAAATGACTGCTTCTTTCAAAGCTCTGCTGATGGCTGCTGCCGTTGCTTTACCGACCATGGCGTTTGCTGCTGAGCCAGCGATGGAGAAGGACGGCATGTTTACCGATCACAAGGGCATGACCCTGTATACCTTTGCCAAAGACTCTGCGGGCAAGTCCATGTGCAACGACAAGTGTGCGGCGAACTGGCCACCGCTAATGGCTACGGCCGGCGACAAGTCCATGGGCGACTGGACCGTGATCAAGCGCGATGACGGCAAGATGCAATGGGCCTACGAGGGCAAACCGCTGTACACCTTCGTCATGGACAAGAAGGCTGGTGACATGACCGGTGAAGGCAAGATGGACGGCGCCTGGCACGTCGCCAAGGCCAAGTAAATGCAACCCCCCTGTGGGAGCGGGCTTGCTCGCGAAGGCGGTGTGTCAGTAACCAATTCGTTGGCTGACACGACGCCTTCGCGAGCAAGCCCGCTCCCACAGGTTTTGTGGATCAACGCAGCGCGTAATCCAGCACAATCCCGACGAAAATCGCCAACCCGGCCCAGTGGTTGTGCAAAAACGCCTTGAAGCAACGCATCCGGTCGCGATCACGGGTGTACCAGAACTCCCACGCATAGCATCCAGCGGCCACCAACAGGCCGAGATGGAACCAGATGCCCAGCTCGAACTTCGACCCGGCCAGCAACAGGCAGCCCAGCGACAGCGCCTGCAACGTCAGGATGATCACCCGATCCGCATCGCCGAACAGAATCGCCGTGGATTTCACGCCGATCTTCAGGTCGTCGTCACGATCGGTCATCGCGTAATAGGTGTCGTAACCCACCGTCCACAGCAGATTGGCGATCCACAGCAGCCATGCCGCCGCCGGCAACTCACCGGTTTCAGCGGTGAACGCCATTGGCATGCCCCATGAGAACGCCGCGCCCAGTACCACTTGCGGGTAATAGGTGTAGCGCTTCATGAACGGGTAGGTGAACGCCAGTGCCAGACCGCCCAGCGACAGCCAGATGGTCGGCGCATTGGTGCACAGCACCAGCAGGAAGCTCACGCCCATCAGCAGCGCGAAGAACACCAGCGCCTCTTTCGAATTGATCTTGCCGCTGGCCAGCGGTCGTTGCGCGGTGCGTTTAACGTGGCCGTCGACCTTGCGGTCGGCCCAGTCGTTGATCACACAGCCACCGGCGCGGGTCAGCACCACACCGAGGACGAAAATCACAATGTTGGCCAGCGACGGCGAGCCCTTACCGGCAATCCATAGCGCCCATAGCGTCGGCCACAGCAGCAGGTAGATGCCGATCGGCTTGTCCATGCGCGTCAGCTGAATGAAATCCCAGGCGCGCGGGTTCAAGCGGTTCAGGGACTTGAGCAGGCTCTGGTACATCAGCAGTTCTCCGGATGGGCGCGGGCGGCGCTCCACAACGTCGGCAGGAAAATCTCCGCCACCAGTACGCTCAAGGCGCCACGGTCAAAGCGCGAGCGGCGGCCCCACAGCTCCGGGGCGCGGCAGGCTGGCGGCAGCCAGTCTTGCGGGTAGTGACAGACCTCGATGGCGCGGCGCTGGAAGGCGTGGTCGCAAAACAGCAGTTCGCCCAGCGAGCGGCTGCCCAGTTCGTCCATGTGCAGGCCGTCGCCTTGCAGGGCGGCGCGTGACGCCACGCTACGGGCGAACACCCAGGCCTCGCCGTGACCGCGCAGATACACCTCGCGCACCCAGCCTTCGCTGCCTTCGGCCAGATCCAGCGCCGCGCATTCGTCGCTGCGCAAAGTGTCCCAGCCTTCGAACAACGGTGTGACGCTGAAGCCGTCATTCGACAGCCGCGTCAGGCGGCGGGTCAGCGAGCCTTCGTCGAACAACCAGTTCAGGGTCAACGAATCGGGAAGGGGCGTCAGTCGGCTTTGAGTCAGCCAGAGCGGGGCCGGGCAGGCATTTGAATGTTGCACAATGAGTCATTATTGGCCGCAAATGAGGCGGCGAGCTTAACATGGCGTGCTGCGAATTTGATGGATCCGGGTCGCCGTTGCGCCGAACAGGCTTGCATCTGCCCGGCACCCTCAGTACAAAACGCCCTGAGCCGGATGGCAGTGCTCCCACCATCGACCGTCCGCGCCGACAAAAGCCTGAATTGAGGAAGTACCTGAATGAAAAAGTGGCAATGCATCGTCTGCGGCCTGATCTACAACGAAGCTGACGGTTGGCCGGATGACGGCATCGCGCCGGGCACCCTGTGGCAGGACGTGCCGGAAGACTGGCTGTGCCCGGACTGCGGCGTCGGCAAGATGGACTTCGAAATGATCGAAATCAACTGAGAAAAACCAAGGAGTAAGGCATGAACGCACCTGTCGTAATCGTCGGCACCGGGCTTGCGGGCTACAACCTGGCCCGCGAGTTTCGCAAACTCGATGGCGAAACCCCGCTGCTGCTGATTACCGCCGATGACGGGCGCTCTTACTCCAAACCGATGCTCTCCACCGGTTTCGGCAAGAACAAGGACGCCGATGGCCTGAGCATGGCCGAACCCGGCGCCATGGCCGAGCAGTTGAAGGCCGAAGTGCGCACCCACACGCGCATCAGCGGCATCGACGCCGGCCACAAGCGCCTGTGGATCGGCGAGGAAGCGGTGTACTACCGCGACCTGATCCTCGCCTGGGGTGCGGAAACCGTGCGAGTGCCGATCGACGGTGACGGTGCTGATCTGGTGTTTCCGATCAACGATCTCGAAGATTACGCGCGCTTTCGTGCAGCCGCTGCGGGCAAGCGCCGCGTGTTGCTGCTGGGGGCGGGCCTGATCGGCTGTGAATTCGCCAACGACCTGATCCTCGGCGGCTACGAGGTGCAACTGGTGGCGCCGTGCGAGCAAGTGATGCCGATGCTGCTGCACCCGGCCGCTGCAGCAGCCGTGCAGGCCGGGCTGGAAAGCCTGGGCGCGCGTTTCCACCTCGGCCCGGTGCTGACCCGCCTGCAAAAAGTCGCAGACGGTCTGGAAGCGCATCTGTCCGACGGGCAGGTGATTGCCTGCGATGTGGTGGTGTCGGCCATCGGCCTGCGCCCGCGCATCGATCTGGCCGCGGCGGCCGGGGTGCAGGTCAATCGCGGTGTCGTAGTCGACCGGTATCTGAAGACGTCCCACGCCAATATTTACGCCCTGGGCGACTGCGCCGAGGTCAATGGGCTGAATCTGTTGTACGTGATGCCCCTCATGAGCTGTGCGCGTGCACTGGCACAAACCCTGGCCGGCAATCCGACGGCCGTAAGTTACGGCGCGATGCCGATCACGGTGAAAACCCCGGTGTGCCCGTTGGTCGTTTCGCCACCGCCACGGGGCAGCGAAGGCGTCTGGACCGTCGAAGGGCAGGGCGCCGACATCAAAGCCCTGTGCCACAGCGCCGATGGCCAACTACTCGGTTACGCGCTGACCGGCACGGCGGTGATGGAAAAACTCGCCCTGAACAAACAGCTACCGGCCCTGCTGGCGTAAATACCGGTCGTTCTGTCGGAATCACCCCGCTTTTGCCCCCACAAAGGTCGCGGGGAGACTGGCGCCGCCGGTATCCGCGTGCCATTCTCACTCCCGTCTGCCGCAGAGTAGAGCCTGCGGCGCCTTGGGCGCTGTTCCAACGAGAACAGCACGGACATAACAACAAAAAACCGTCAAAGGGGCTTCACTAATGCGTAAACCAGAACTCGCCGCTGCAATCGCTGAAAAAGCGGATCTGACCAAAGAACAGGCCAACCGCGTTCTCAACGCCGTCCTCGAAGAAATCACCGGCGCTCTGCACCGCAAGGACAGCGTCACGCTGGTGGGCTTCGGCACCTTCCTGCAACGCCACCGCGGCGCCCGCACCGGCAAGAACCCGCAAACCGGTGAACCGGTGAAAATCAAGGCCAGCAACACCGTGGCATTCAAGCCAGGCAAGTCGTTGAAAGACAGCGTCAATCCTTAAATTGCGGCGAACTCCCTGAGTAGCGGGGAGAACTGCAATAAAAAATGGGCACACCGATTGCGGTCGGGTGCCCATTTTTTGTGCCTGCCAATCGGCTTATTGACGCCGGAAGCAGGCCTTGCCGTTGCCGAAATCCACGGCCAGGCAGTTCGGTTCGATCGCCAGTTGCAGATCCTGGAACAGGCCGGACAAATCGCTGTTCGACGCCGGTTTGGTTTCGCTCTTCAGCGTTACGGTGTGGTTTTCCACCCGCCAGGTGCCCTTGGCAAAGCCATCTGCGCTGCCATACGACACGCCGGCGTCAAACGTGCCGTCCTTGCGCAGCATCAATTCGGCGCCCATTTCCATTGCGCCGGTCAGATAGTAATGACCGTCCAGTGGCGGGGTGTCCGCTGACGCTTGAGTTGTTGGCAACCAAATAAGTACTGCGAAAAATATGGCTTTCAATTCCATGAGGTAAAGCTCCTTGGCGGCTCCGGGCTCGGGAGCCGAATGAGATGCAGGCTTCGGACCGTGGCTCAACAGTCAGCCAGTCTGGTTGACATTGCCGGTCGAAAAGAATTTACCAAGGCAAGCTGGCAACGTGGGAAATAAAACGATGTAAGAATTATCCCTGACATTTGTCAGAGTATTTTCGGCGTGGAAGTGTTGCGTAAGTGGTGGAAATGACTGTTGGATCGCACTTCGATAATTATTGAGTTGGCACTGAAGTACAGCATTCACGAGATGAATAAAGTTTCAGAAAAATGAATTGCCATCAAATTGATGGCACTTTTTTTGTTGAGCGTTGTCGCCGCTGAATTGTTTGTAATTCCAGCGGGTTCTCGGAAAAATCCTACTTCTATTTTTTTCGAGAGTTGTCATGCTGGCCCCCGTGTAATAGGACGGATGTTCGACGCGATTCGCGCAGGCGGGATCGGGCCGCTCTGGATCAAGGGTTCTGAGGGCGCAGGGCGAATGTTCACAATATAATTCGCCATCAGGGATTCCCCTGCCACATATAGGGCGATCTCCTACACAGCCCAATGAACACTTCGTCTTGTTGTTTAACCAGATGCTTGCTAGTGGCCATCATAGTGATTACGATGCGCCCACTTGAAAGAGCACATCTCAATTGGATGAGTCGCTTCACTGCTCTTCGATACTGTCCCGCGCCGCGGCAACTCCAATAGGCGCATGACTGTAATCCTAATTAAAGGCCATGGATGTCCTACTCAAGCAAACTTTCCGCCCATTACCTCGAACTCGCAAAAGTCTCTGTTTCCAAAGAGAATTTCGCGGGCGAAGACGTTCGTTTTTCGAGCGAATTCGAGGCGCTGGAAAGCGAGCTGGCCAAAGCCTCGTCGATGCACGAAAGCGGGCAGATCGACTGGCTGAAAATCCGTGAAAACAGCGAAAATCTGCTGCGTACCCAATCCAAGGATTTACGTGTTGGCGCTTGGCTGACCTGGTCGTTGTACCAGCGTGAATCCTTCCCCGGGCTGCTGGCCGGCCTCGGTCTGCTGCACCATCTGTCGGAAAACCACTGGGCCGACGTTCACCCGCTCAAACCGCGCACCCGCGCTGCCGCCATCGGTTGGCTGGTGCCGCGTCTGGAGCAGGTGCTCACCGAAAACATCGCGATCAAGGAACAGCTGCCGATGTTCCGGCAGTTGTCCGAGCATCTGGCCGGGCTCGATGCCGCGTGCACCGAGCACCTGGGCGACGACGCTCCGCTGTTGCTGCCGCTCTCGCGTCGCCTGAAAACCATGATCCAGCGTGCCGCCGACAATCAGCCGGCCCCCGGTGTGGTGGGCGCAGCGGTGGCGCAGGTCAAGCAGGCCGCGAGCCAGTTGCTGACCCCCGGCGCACCGATCGATAACGAAAAAGATGCCTACAAGGCTTTGCGCGCGCAGCAGGAAAGCGCGCGTCCGTTGTGTGCCTGGTGGCTCAAGCAGAAGGCCACCGACCTGCGCGCCCTGCGCCTGAACCGCACTTTGCTGTGGCTGCCGATCGACGCGGTGCCCGAACGCAACGCTGAGCAGATCACCGTGCTGCGCGGTCTGCCGGTGGACAAACTCAAGCAGTATCAGGATCGCTTCGATCAGGGCAAATACGCCGACCTGCTGGTGGAACTGGAGGCGAGCCTGGCGAAGGCGCCGTTCTGGTTCGATGGCCAGAGGATGGTCTGGGAATGTCTCCAGAACCTCAACGCCGAGATGGCAATGCGCGAAGTGGAAATCCACTTCGCGCTTTTGGTTCAACGCCTGCCCGGCATCATCGAATGTCGTTTCCATGACGGCGCGCCGTTTGCCGATCCGTCCACCCGGGCGTGGATCGCCGGCAATGTCATGCCGCACCTGCAGAGCGCCAGTGCGCCGCGCAAGGTCGAAACCGACGACGTCGAAACCCAGCCCGCCTGGGAAAAGGCCCTTCAGGACGTGCTGCCGATGCTGCGCAAGGAAGGCCTGAAGCCTGCCGTGCAGACGCTCAAGCAAGGGCTGCAATCGGCTCACGGTGGACGCGAGCGGTTCTTCTGGCAGTTCGCCCTTGCCCGGCTGTGCTTCATGGCCAAGAAGTACGAACTGGCCAAGAACCAGCTAGAAACCCTCGATCAGACATTACAGGACTCAGGCCTGCACGCCTGGGAGCCCGATCTTGCATTGGAAGTGCTGCATTTACTGCATAGCTGCTGCGAGTTGTTGCCGCAGAACCATGCCGTACGTGAACGCAAGGAAGAGATTTATCGCAGGCTGTGCCACCTCGACCTCGAAGTGGTACTCGAATAGGCCCCAGGGCCACAACCGCAAGGAGAAAAGCCATGGCCAAAGAAGGCTCGGTAGCCCCCAAGGAACGCATCAACGTCACCTTCAAACCCGCCACCGGCGGTGCTCAGGAAGAGATTGAACTGCCGCTGAAGCTGCTGGCAATCGGTGACTACACCCACCGCAAGGACGATCGCAAAATCGAAGATCGCAAGCCGATCAGCATCGACAAGATGACCTTCGACGAAGTGTTGGCCAAGCAAGAGCTGGGTCTGACGCTGAGCGTGCCGAACCGTCTGCAGGAAGATGGCGAGGCCGACGAGCTGGCTGTGCAACTGCGCGTCAATTCGATGAAGGACTTCAACCCGGCCAGCCTGGTCGAGCAAGTGCCTGAGCTGAAAAAACTGATGGAACTGCGCGATGCGCTGGTGGCCCTCAAAGGCCCGCTGGGTAACGCACCTGCGTTCCGTAAAGCGATCGAAGGCGTGCTCGCCGACGACGAATCCCGCGGTCGCGTACTCGGTGAGCTGGGCCTGAACGCCGCAGCCCCGGACGCCTGAGACTCCAGCCAAGGAAGCCAACACAATGAGCACTAGCGCAGCACAAGAGAAGAGCGCCGAAAGCGGCGAGTACAGCATTCTCGACAGCATCATCGCCGAAACCCGTCTGACTCCGGACGACGAAGCCTATGACATCGCCAAGCGTGGCGTGTCGGCGTTCATCGAAGAACTGCTCAAGCCGCAGAACAACGGTGAGCCGGTCAAGAAGGCCATGGTTGACCGCATGATCGCCGAGATCGATGCCAAGCTCAGCCGTCAGATGGACGAGATCCTGCACCACCCGGACTTCCAGGCTCTGGAATCGTCGTGGCGTGGCCTGCAGTTGCTGGTCGACCGCACCAACTTCCGCGAAAACATCAAGATCGAAATCCTCAACGTCTCCAAAGAAGACCTGCTGGACGATTTCGAAGACTCGCCGGAAGTCATGCAGTCGGGCCTGTACAAGCACATCTACACCGCTGAATACGGCCAGTTCGGTGGTCAGCCGGTGGGCGCGATCATCGCCAACTACTTCATGTCCCCAAGCTCGCCGGACGTGAAACTGATGCAATACGTGGCCAGCGTATCCTGCATGTCCCACGCGCCATTCATCGCCGCCGCCGGCCCGAAATTCTTCGGTCTGGAAAGCTTCACCGGCCTGCCGGATCTGAAAGATCTGAAAGACCACTTCGAAGGCCCGCAATTCGCCAAATGGCAGAGCTTCCGTACTTCGGAAGACTCCCGCTACGTCGGCCTGACCGTGCCGCGTTTCCTGCTGCGTAACCCGTACGATCCGGAAGAAAACCCGGTGAAATCGTTCGTGTACAAGGAAACCGTTGCCAACAGCCACGAGCACTACCTGTGGGGCAACACCGCGTTCGCGTTCGGCACCAAGCTGACCGACAGCTTCGCCAAATTCCGCTGGTGCCCGAACATCATCGGCCCACAGAGCGGTGGCGCGGTTGAAGATCTGCCGCTGCACCACTTCGAAAGCATGGGCGAAATCGAAACCAAGATCCCGACCGAGGTTCTGGTTTCCGACCGTCGTGAATACGAACTGGCCGAGGAAGGCTTCATCTCCCTGACCATGCGCAAAGGCTCCGACAACGCGGCGTTCTTCTCCGCCAGCTCGGTGCAGAAGCCGAAGTTCTTCGGCATCAGCGCAGAAGGCAAGGCGGCAGAGCTGAACTACAAGCTCGGCACCCAACTGCCGTACATGATGATCGTCAACCGCCTGGCTCACTACCTGAAAGTACTGCAGCGCGAGCAACTCGGTTCGTGGAAAGAGCGTACCGACCTCGAGCTGGAACTGAACAAGTGGATCCGCCAGTACGTGGCTGACCAGGAAAACCCGAGCGCCGAAGTGCGTGGCCGTCGTCCGCTGCGTGCTGCGCAAGTGATCGTCAGCGACGTTGAAGGCGAGCCGGGCTGGTACCGCGTGAGCTTGAACGTGCGTCCGCACTTCAAGTACATGGGCGCCGATTTCACCCTGTCGCTGGTTGGCAAGCTGGACAAAGAGTAAGAGCGACTCATGGACGGATACGGCAGCCTGTTCGAGCGCCTCAACGGCGACGCGCAACTACGCAAGGGCAACAGCCTTGAGGCTTGTGCCATGGCGTCAGTGGCTGCCCATCTGGCCAAAATGCTCAGCACCCGGGCCGGCAGCGTGCAAACGCTGGCCGACTACGGGTTGCCCGATCTCAATGACATGCGTCTGAGCCTGCACGACTCCCTGAGTCAGGCCCGTCTGGCCATCGAAAACTTCATCGAAGCCTACGAGCCGCGCCTGAGCAACGTGCGTGTCATTTCCCTGCCGCGTGACCACGACCAGTTGCGGCTGGCCTTCAGCATCGAAGGCCTGCTGGAAGTCGAGGGTTTCAAGCGTCAGGTCAGTTTTTCCGCGCGCCTGGATGGCAGCGGTCAAGTGAAGGTCACCTAAGGAGATTCCCGATGTCTGGCAAACCCGCAGCACGCGTATCCGACCCCACCGCTTGCCCACTTCCTGGCCACGGTACCAACCCGATCGCCGCCGGTTCCGGCGACGTGTTCTTCGACGGCCTCGCGGCCGCCCGCCAAGGCGATGCCTCGGCGTGTGGTGGTGCGTTGGTTGGCGATCTGGCGACCACGGTTTTGATCAATGGCAAACCCGCTGCGACCGTAGGTTCGGTTGGTGCTCACGGCAACAAGGTCACGGCAGGTTCCGGGACGGTGATTATCGGTAATTCGCACTCGCCGGCGCCGTTTGTGCCACCAATTCCGTTGAATATATTTGGCTTTGATGTACGTGTTCAGTTAATGGACCCAGTATCGGGAGCCCCACTTAAAAATATTGCATACACCGCTACGCTTGAGGATGGTTCGGAAATTCGAGGCGTAACAGACGAGACCGGACTATCCAAGTCGCTGGGCTCAAAAGCTCAAGTCCAAAATATACAAATTTCGGCTATACCAAATTGGTTGGTTAGGGGAGAGTGAAATGCCTCAAGCCGTAAAACTCGCAACTGTAGCGACCACTCCTGCTAAGGATAAGACCCCAGTACAAATTTACTTGGTAAGTGATCATGATTTTGTGATTCCTGTTGTGTTTCCGGACTACAAAATTCATGTGGAGGCTTTGGGTATTAGTCATAAGTTCTCTGACTTAGGCCACGCAGGTGTACTAATTGTCAACGGTAAAACGGGGCTGACGAAGTACGGAGAGTACGGGCGTTATGAAGGAGCAGGTCCACCGGGAATTGTGAGGTTACGCCCTGTTCCTAATGTGACGATCAAAGGCGGAGCGATTACTGAGTCATCACTCAAAAAAACGTTGAGAAGTATGTCTTCAGCTTATGGTCAGTCGAGCAATGTGTCTGGGGTTGTACTCAGGGGGGCCGCTTTTTCTCAGGCCGAAGCATGGCTTAAAAATAAAGAAAAAGACAATGACAACATGAATAGAGAACCGTACAGCATAAGAAGCCACAACTGTATGACGTTTGTGGCTGATTTAGTTGATAGTCTGGATCTCGGTGCGCCTAAAAGATCCTATTTTGCAGTGATACCAAAAGATTATATGGAGGATTTCCAAGAAACAAAGCCAGATCTGGATTACACATTCAGCAGCGATACGTTGGAGATAAAAGATTGATCTGGTTGAAGCGTTTTCTGATGACCGTTGGTGCACTGTCTCTGTTGATAGCATTCGGGGTAATGTTTTTTATGGATTTTTCAGAAGATAAGCCGCATGTACTCAGCGAATATCCAAATGCTCATTGGAGAGGTGGTGCTGATGGAGGTCAATACATTGAAGTGACTAAGTCAGAACCTCCATATTATTTCGTTCAAGTCAGGCATGAAAGTGGTGAGTTGTGGGATGAAGGATGGCTCAAGTTTGGAGACGAGAATAGCGAGCCACTCACATCTAACAGTGTAATTGCCTTTTCAGGAGAAGGTGTTATTTATCTTCAGCAACGCAAAGTCCTAAGTTCTGAAAAAGCTAAAGCGAAATAGCTATGAGCAAATATTAAAAGGCATTCTTGGGTATACGTTGGAAGCTGATGAAAATATCTGAAGCAGGTGAAATTCAAGGCTACCTCGCCTTTGTTGCCGACAGCGACCTGTTCGGCTGGCTGGCCCTGTTGAGCTTTTTTTTACTCGCGGCAGCAATTTTTCCCGCTGCTCGGAATTCGCGCCTGCACCGTGTGATGACGTTTTCGGTTCTGGTAGCCATTGTTGCTATCCATGGCTTTGGTTCGTGGTATGGGAATTTGAGGCTTACATGAGTAGCTACGTTCGTCTCGCCCTATGCCTATTAATCCACGCCCTCGGATGCGTGGCTTATGCATTTTTGAATGACGCGGTTGTGCATGCTTACAGGCTTTTTAACGGCGGATTTACCTCCCATGGTGTCGCCATCGGCATTGCGAGTTACGCACTGTTTTACATTTTTCTGGGCGTCAACCTGATCGTTGCGCTAATTCCAGGTCTGGTCGCCAAGCTGGCCATCCTTTTTCTGATGGTGGGCTTCATCCTGCTCTGGATGCTACCCGACAACCCGTTAAGAGCCCTGTTTTACGGCGTAGCTCAAGGCTGCGTCACGTTGCTGGCGATCCTCACCACTCAAGTCATCGAGTTGCGTTGGGCTTTGCGAAACATCGCAGGTCGCATTCAGCCAAGTCAGCCTGCAGGTGCAATCCAATGACCAGGTCGGACATCGAGCGTACTCCGCAGGACAGTTATTCCATGAGTTCCACTACCAGGCAGGTAACCCGTGTCCTTTAACCACTACTACCAAAGCGAACTCACCGCACTGCGCCAGCTGGGTCGCCGTTTCGCCGAGCGTAGTCCGGCGTTGGCGCCGTTTCTGGGCCAGGCTGGGCGGGATCCGGATGTGGAGCGGTTGCTGGAAGGTTTTGCGTTCCTCACCGGGCGGCTGCGGCAGAAGCTCGATGACGAGCTGCCCGAGCTCAGCCATTCGCTGATGCAACTGCTGTGGCCGAACTACATGCGTCCGCTGCCGGCGTTCAGCATTCTGCAGTTTGATCCGCTGAAGCGTTCCGGGCCGGCGCTGGTGGTCGAGCGCGATACGCCGATTGAAAGCAAACCGATCGAAGACGTGCGTTGCCGCTTCCGCACCTGCTACCCGACCGAAGTCTTGCCGCTGGATCTGGCCGCGCTGAACTACTCGGTGAAGGGCGACGGTTCGCTGCTCAGTCTGCGTCTGGAAATGAGCGCCGACGGCCACCTCGGTGAGCTGGAACTGAGCAAACTGCGCCTGCACTTTGCCGGCGAGCGCTACATCAGCCAGATGCTCTACCTGAGCCTGCTGCGCAACCTCGAAGGCATCGAGCTGATCCCGCTCGACGGCGCCGGCAAGCCAATCGATGGCGTGGCGGGCAAGCCGATGGCGTTCAAGATTCCCGGTGACCGGGTCAAGCCGGTGGGCTTTGCCGAAGAAGAAGCGTTGATCCCATATCCGCTGAACACCTTCCGTGGCTATCGCTACCTGCAGGAATACTTCGCCTTCCAGGACAAGTTCCTGTTCGTCGACGTCAACGGTCTGGACATCCTCAAGGCGCTGCCGGAAGACACCCTCAAGCAGATGCGCGGCCTGGAGTTGCGTTTCGATATCCGCAAGAGCGGGATCATGCGCATGCGTCCGACCCTGGATAACGTGAAGCTGTTCTGCACGCCGATTGCCAACCTGTTCGCGCATGACGCGCTGCCGATCCGCCTCGATGGCAAACAGGATGAATACCTGCTGCTGCCGGCGGAATACGATCTGGAAAACTGCGGCGTGTTCTCGCTGGAAACCGTCACCGGCTGGAAGCCCGGCGGCCTCGGTTATCAGGAGTACGTGCCGTTCGAATCCTTCGAGCATGACCCGAGTTTCGACGTGCCCAACAGCCGTCCGCATTACAGCATCCGCCAGCGTTCGTCGTTGCTGCATGACGGCCTCGACACCTACCTGAGCTTCGGCATCCGTCACACCGAAGCCCACGAAACCCTGTCGATCGAGTTGATCTGCACCAACCAGAACCTGCCGCGCAAGCTCAAGCTCGGCGACATCTGCATGGCCTGTGAAGAGACCCCGGAGTTCCTGAGTTTCCGTAACATCACCCCGGCCACGTCGAGCTTTGCGCCGCCGCTGAACCGTGACTTCCTGTGGAAGCTGATCAGCAACATGTCGCTCAACTATCTGTCGCTGGCCGACGTCAACGCGTTGAAGGTGATTCTCGAAACCTACGACCTGCCGCGCTACTACGACCAGCACGCGGAAAAGGTCAGCAAACGCCTGCTCGGCGGCCTCAAGCACATCAAGCACCACCACGTCGACCGGCTGCACCGTGGCTTGCCGGTGCGCGGTCTGCGCACCGAACTGACCATCGACCCCGAAGGGTATATCGGCGAAGGCGACCTGTTCGTTTTCGCTTCGGTTCTTAACGAGTTTTTCGCGCTTTACGCCAGTCTCAATTCGTACCACGAGCTGCGGGTAAAAAGCACACAGGGAGAGGTGTACCAATGGACACCACGTATGGGCCTGCAGCCCCTGCTTTAAGCGGGCTGACCAAGGTAATACGCGAGTACTCGCTGTTTCAGGCCGTGCTGCTGGTGATCGACCGGCTGCGCGAGGCGCACCCGTACCTGAGCGAAGACGATCTGTACGATCAAGTGGAGTTCCAGGCCAACCCGAGCCTGGGCTTTCCGCGCAGCGACGTCGATCGCGTGGAGTTTTTCGAAGAGCACGGGCAGATGCGCGCGCGCATGCGTTTCAACCTGATCGGGCTGGTCGGCTCCGGTTCGCCGCTGCCGGCGTTCTACGGCGAACAAGCGCTGGGCGACAGCGAGGACGGCAACCCGACGCGCAATTTCCTCGACCTGTTCCATCATCGCCTGCAACGGTTGATGCTGCCGATCTGGCGCAAATACCGTTATCGCGCCAGTTTCCAGAGCGGCGCGATCGACCCGTTCTCCTCGCAGCTGTTCGCGCTGATCGGTCTGGGTGGCGACGAGATCCGCAAGGCCAAGGAACTGAACTGGAAGCGCCTGCTGCCATACCTCGGGCTGCTCAGCTTGCGCGCGCACTCGGCGGCGC
Organism: Pseudomonas sp. lyk4-TYG-107; assembly: GCF_030209055.1. Classification (NCBI taxonomy): domain Bacteria; kingdom Pseudomonadati; phylum Pseudomonadota; class Gammaproteobacteria; order Pseudomonadales; family Pseudomonadaceae; genus Pseudomonas; species Pseudomonas sp. lyk4-TYG-107. The sequence continues at coordinate 138,114 of NZ_JARVST010000006.1, read as the reverse complement.
TGATCGAAGCCGTGCTGCGTTACTACTTCAAGCACGAGGACCTGGTTATCGAGCAGTGCATCGAGCGTCGCGTGGAGATCCTCGACGAGCAGCGCAACCGCCTCGGTCGCGCCAACAGCCTGCTCGGTGAAGACCTGGTGCTGGGCGAGCAGGTGCGCGACCGCAGCGGCAAATTCCGCATTCACATCACCGAACTCGACTGGGAGCGATTCCACGAATTCCTGCCGATCGGTTTCGGTTACCAGCCGCTGTGCGCGCTGGTGCGGTTCACCTTGCGTGACCCGCTCGATTACGACATTCGCCTGGTGCTGCGCCCGGAAGAAATCCGCGAACTGCGCATTGGTGAGAAGAACGACTGTCGCCTGGGGTGGACCAGTTGGCTGGGCTGCGAAAAAGCAGACGGCGTGGTCACCCTCGGCAGCAAAATTCATTAAGGACGTGAGCCATGATCAACGTAGACCTGCAACAACTCATCCAGGCGCTGGACGCCGAAACCCGTCGTGATCTGGAACGTTCGGCCGAACGTTGCGTGGCCCGTGGCGGCAGCAAGATCCTTGTTGAAGACCTGCTGCTGGGGCTGCTGGAGCGTCCGAACGGCTTGCTCTCGCGAGCGCTGCAGGATGCGGATGTCGATGCCGGTGAACTGAGCGCCGCACTGCAATCTCGCGTTGAACACAGCGCCTCGCGCAACCCGGTGTTCGCCCCGGAACTGGTGCAATGGCTGCAAGACGCGCTGCTGGTGGCCAACCTCGAACTGGGCCAGACCCAGGTCGAAGATGCCGCGCTGATCCTTGCGCTGCTGCGTAACCCGATGCGCTACGCCGGCAGCCGTTATCAGCCGCTGCTCGCCAAGTTGAACATCGATCGCCTGAAAGAATTTGCCCTGTCGCAACAGGAGCAACCGGCCGCTAACGGCAAGCCGGCCGCTCAAGGCGAATCGCTGCTGCAGCGCTTCACTCACAACCTGACCCAGCAGGCCCGCGACGGCAAACTCGACCCGGTGCTGTGCCGCGATGGCGCGATCCGCCAGATGGTCGACATCCTCGCGCGTCGGCGCAAGAACAACCCGATCGTGGTCGGTGAAGCCGGCGTCGGTAAAACCGCCATCGTCGAAGGCCTGGCCTCGCGCATCGCTGCCGGTGAAGTGCCGCAGGTGCTCAAGGGCGTCGAGCTGCTGTCGCTGGACATGGGCCTGCTGCAGGCCGGCGCCAGCGTCAAAGGTGAATTCGAGCGGCGTCTCAAAGGCGTGATCGACGAAGTCAAAGCCTCGCCGAAACCGATCATTCTGTTCATCGACGAAGCCCACACCCTGATCGGCGCTGGTGGCAACGCCGGCGGTTCCGACGCGGCCAACCTGCTGAAACCGGCGCTGGCCCGTGGTGAACTGCGCACCATCGCCGCTACCACTTGGGCCGAGTACAAGAAATATTTCGAGAAGGATCCGGCGCTGGCTCGGCGTTTCCAACCAGTGCAGTTGCACGAACCGACCGTCAGCGAAGCGGTGACCATCCTCCGTGGTCTGGCGCAGGTCTACGAGAAGAGCCACGGCATCTACCTGCGGGATGACGCGGTGGTCTCGGCGGCGGAATTGTCGGCGCGCTATCTGGCCGGTCGCCAACTGCCGGACAAAGCCGTCGACGTACTCGACACCGCGTGCGCCCGGGTGCGCATCAGCCTCGCCGCTGCCCCGGAAAGCCTCGAACGCCTGCGTGGCGAACTGGCTGAAGGTGGCCGTCAGCGTCAGGCCCTGCGTCGCGATGCCGAGGCCGGTCTGCTGATCGACCACGAAGCGTTGGATGCGCTGGAAGCGCGGCTCGACGAGGCGGAAAGCGAAATGGTCGCGCTGGAAACCCTGTGGACCGAACAGAAGCAGTTGGCCGAGCGCCTGCTGGAACTGCGTCAGCAACTGGCCAAGGCCCGCGAAGCTGCCGCTGTCGAGCCGACCGTCAGCGTTGAAGAAGACGCCGAAGGCACCGTGATCGAAACCATCGCCGCCGAGGTCGAGGAAGGCCAGAGCGTCGAAGCGCTGGAAGCCGAACTGCACCAGACCCACAGCGCCCTGACCGCTGCTCAAGTCAAAGAGCGTCTGGTCAGCTTCGAAGTCTGCCCGCGTCTGGTGGCCGAAGTGATCAGCGCCTGGACCGGCGTGCCGCTGGCGCAACTGGCCCGCGAGCACAACGCCAAGGTCGCGAGTTTTGCCACCGACCTGCGCACGCGCATCCGTGGTCAGGAACAAGCCGTGCACGCGCTGGATCGCTCGATGCGCGCCACTGCCGCCGGCCTGAACAAACCTGATGCACCGGTCGGCGTGTTCCTGCTGGTCGGCCCGAGCGGCGTCGGCAAGACCGAAACCGCGCTGGCCCTCGCTGACCTGCTGTACGGCGGTGACCGTTTCATCACCACCATCAACATGTCCGAGTTTCAGGAGAAGCACACCGTCTCGCGTCTGATCGGTGCGCCACCGGGCTACGTCGGATACGGCGAGGGCGGCATGCTCACCGAAGCGGTGCGCCAGAAGCCGTACTCGGTGGTGCTGCTCGATGAAGTCGAAAAGGCTGATCCGGACGTGCTCAACCTGTTCTACCAAATCTTCGACAAGGGCGTGGCCAACGACGGCGAAGGTCGCGAAATCGACTTCCGCAACACTTTGATTCTGATGACCTCGAACCTCGGTAGCGACAAGATCAGCGACCTCTGCGAAGACGGCGCCCGCCCGACCGCCGAGCTGCTCGAAGAGACCATTCGCCCAGTGCTGAGCAAACACTTCAAACCGGCGCTGCTGGCGCGGATGAAAGTGGTGCCTTACTACCCGGTCGGTGGCCCGGTGCTGCGCGAGCTGATCGAGATCAAGCTCGGTCGTCTCGGCGAGCGCCTGAACCGCCGTCAGCTGGATTTCAGCTGGTGCCAGAACCTCGTCGATCACCTGTCCGAGCGCTGCACGCAAAGCGAAAGCGGCGCGCGTCTGATCGACCATCTGCTCGATCAGCACGTGCTGCCGTTGGTAGCCGACCGCTTGCTCGATGCGATGGCCACTGGTGAAAGCCTCAAGCGTGTGCATGCCACGCTCGACGGCAACGCCAGCGTGACGTGCGAGTTCGCCTGAGGTGGGTGTGATGTTCACTCAAGTGCCGCAGCCACTGGTCTATGCCGAAGCCTTGCTGGCGCAGTTCGCCAGCCTGTCGCGCGCGGCGGACGGTGCTGCGCTGCTGGGTGACTTCGTGCGCGGGTTGGCCGAGCTGAGCGGTTGCGAACTGACGCAGCTGTACCTGCTCGACGCCACCCACACCTGCCTGGGGATGAACGCCGAATGCCTCGACGGCGCGCTGCAACCGCGCGCCGCCACCAGCCTGCCGGCGGACTACAACGGTGAGCAGCTGCTGCAGTTTGCCCTGTGCCAGAACCGCGTGGTCTGCCTCGACGATCTGGGTGCCAGCCTGCACGAAACCAGTTTCCTGCCGGCCACCGCTGGTGCCTGGCAATCGCTGCTGTGCGTGCCGCTGGTCAATCAGCAGAAGGCGGTTGAAGGCCTGCTGCTGTGCGCCAGTCGTCGTCACGTCGACCTGCAGGGTTTTGCCGATTCACTCGGCCAGCTCGGCTCGTTCGTCCTTGGTCAGTTGCACTTGCTGCAGCGTCTGCGCCAGCCGCCGGCAGAATCGGCCACGGTGGCGCGCAGTGTGCCGAGCATCAACGGCTATGGCCTGATCGGCAAAAGCGCCGCCATGCGCCAGACCCACTCGTTGATCAGCAAAGTCCTGCACAGCCCGTACACCGTGCTGCTGCGCGGCGAGACCGGCACCGGCAAGGAAGTCGTCGCCCGGGCGATTCACGATTGCGGCCCGCGCCGCTCTCAGGCGTTCATCGTGCAGAACTGCGCGGCCGTCCCGGAAAACCTGCTGGAAAGCGAGCTGTTCGGCTATCGCAAAGGTGCCTTCACCGGCGCTGACCGTGACCGCGCGGGGCTGTTCGATGCGGCCAACGGTGGCACGCTGTTGCTCGACGAGATCGGCGACATGCCGCTGTCGCTGCAAGCGAAGATTCTGCGGGTGTTGCAGGAGGGCGAGATTCGTCCGCTGGGTTCCAACGACACGCACAAAATCGATGTGCGCATCATCGCCGCGACGCACCGCGATCTGTCGACGCTGGTCAGCGAAGGCAAATTCCGCGAGGACCTGTATTACCGACTGGCGCAGTTTCCGATCGAGCTGCCGGCCCTGCGTCAGCGCGAAGGCGACATCCTCGAACTGGCTCAGCACTTTGCCGAGAAGACCTGCGCATATTTGCAGCGTGATCCGGTGCGCTGGTCGAGCGCGGCGCTGGAACACCTGTCCGGTTACACCTTCCCCGGCAACGTGCGCGAACTCAAGGCACTGGTCGAACGCGCGGTGCTGTTGTGCGAGGGCGGCGAATTGCTGGCCGAGCATTTCTCCCTGCGCATGGAGCCGATGCCCGAAGACCACAGCGGCCTGAATCTCCGCGAGCGCCTGGAAAAAGTCGAACGCACGTTGTTGCTCGACTGCCTGCGCAAGAACGACGGCAACCAGACCCTCGCCGCCCGCGAACTGGGCCTGCCGCGCCGCACCCTGCTGTACCGCCTCGGGCGGTTGAATATCAACCTGGGTGACTTCGATGGTTGATCTGAAACTGATCGCTGCGTCGAGCCGTATTCCTGTGGCCAATGATTTGCTTGGGGCTTGCAGATTTCCTGTGGCGAGGGAGCTTGCTCCCGCTCGGCTGCGCAGCAGTCGCAATCCGGTCCACCCGGTTTCCCTGATGCACCACGGTGTCTGGTTTTGGGGCTGCTGCGCACCCCGGCGGGAGCAAGCTCCCTCGCCACAGAGGATCGGTATATCCCTTCTGGTGGCTCGAAGGCCCCGATGTAGAGCCTTCGAGACCACCCAAAGAATTAATTTCAGCGCCGCCCGCAAGGGTCGGCGCTTTGTGCTTTGTCTACCCCTGGAGACCCTCTGATGTCTGTTCGTCACTGGCACGCTGTCCTGCTGACCCTCGTCGTTCTATGCGGCCTTGGCGGCTGTAGCGGCAATTACAAATTCAACGACAACGACTATCGCCCGTTGGGTGATCCGCAAGCGGTCAATCGCGGCAAGTGACCGCAAGGAGCATCAAACATGGAACTGGTTTTCGAAATGCTGAACACCAAGCAGTTCGTGCCCACCGAGTTGTGCCAGAAGACCTTCAAACAGGCCGGCGGCGTGATCGGGCGGGGCGAGGACTGCGACTGGATCATTCCTGACCGCAAGCGGCATCTGTCCAATCACCACGCGATTGTCAGCTACCGCGAAGGCATGTTTTTCCTCACCGACACCAGCAGCAACGGCGTCCAGGACGGCGGCAGCGGCGCACGCCTGCACAAGGGCGAACCGGTGCGCATCGAGCACGGCAGCACCTACGTGCTCGGTGACTTCGAGATTCGTGCACGGCTGGTGCGCGATCCGGCGACCTTCGACGGCGAAGTTGGCCGTCCGCGTGCCGCCGGCAGCATCATTCCGGACGACGCCTTCCTCGACCTCGATCCGTTGAACGCGATCGAACAGCAAGAGCGCGTCTATTCGGAAATCGACGAACTGTTGGCGCCGACGGCCAAGCCCGAGGACTCCCGTCAGCGTGCCGACTACGCGCGCATCGACATGGAAAGCCTGATGGTGCCGGAGCTGATCGCCCCGGTTGAGCCCGAGCCAGCTCCGGCCCCGAAGGTCGTCGAGCGGCAGAGCGAGGGTTTCTGGGAGCATTTCGGCGCGGCGCTGGGCGTGGATGTCAAAGGTCTGGATCACGACGCCCGCGAAGCCTTGGCGCTGAATGCCGCGCGTCTGCTGCGCCAGAGCATCGGCGGTTTGCAGCAGAGCCTGCGCACTCGTTCGGAGCTGAAGAACGAACTGCGTCTGGCCCAGACCACCGTGCAAGGCACCAACAAGAACCCGCTGAAATTCGCCGTCGATCCGAGCGAAGCGCTGGAGATTCTGTTGCAGCCGCACAAGCCCGGGCACTTGCCGGCCGAGCAGGCGATTTCCCGAGCGTTCCGCGATCTGCAGGCGCATCAGGTGGCCTTGCTCACCGCCAGCCGCGCCGCCGTGCGCGGCACCCTGGAGCACTTCTCGCCAGAGCAGTTGACCCTGCGTTTCGAGCGCGACAACAAGCCGTTGATCGCCACCTCGGGCGGGCGCTGGAGAGCGTTCGGCCGTTACCACCAGGCACTGCGTCAGGACGATGACTGGAGCGAGCGTCTGCTGGCCCGCGACTTCGCCCAGGCCTACGAAGAACAGATCCGCCTGATCTCCACCCTCCACACCGACCACCAAGGATGATGCGCATGTCTCGCCGCTCGACCGCTTTTTTCAAGACGCTGACTGCGCTCACCGTGCTGGTGCTGCTCGCCGGTTGCTCGTCGCTGTCGCCGTACTCGAAAGTGACCAAGATCAATCTGAAGCTGACCGGCAGCGATCAGCTCAACCCGGACCTCAACGGCCGTCCTTCGCCGATCGTCGTGCGCCTGTTCGAGCTCAAGCACCCGGTGACCTTCGAGAATGCTGATTTCTTCAGCCTCTACGAGCGCGCCAAGGAATCCCTCAACCCGGATCTGGTGGCCAGCGAAGAACTCGAACTGCGCCCGGGTGAAACCGTGGAAATGAAACTCAGCGTGGAGGAGGGCAGCCGCTACGTTGGCGTTCTCGCTGCGTACCGCGATCTGCCGGAAACCAAGTGGCGCTACACCGTTCAGGTCACCCCGCTGGAGCTGACCGAGGCCGATCTGACCCTCGATCAGGCCGGTATCCGCAACACCCATGAAGCGCTCGCCAAGGCGGATGACTGAACATGAATACCCATAAAGTCATTTGGCAGGAAGGCATGTTGCTGCGGCCGCAGCACTTCCAGCACAACGATCGCTACTACGATCACCAGATGAAAACCCGCACCCAGTTGCTGGGTGGCTACACCTGGGGTTTCCTCAATCTGGAGATCGACCTGCAGTTCCTCAACATGGGCAAACTGGTGATCAGTGCCGCCTCGGGGATCCTGCCGGACGGCAGCCTGTTCGAACTCGGCGGCAACACCGAGCCGCTGGCGCTGGACGTGCCGCCGAACACCGGTAACACGCCGATTTACCTGGCGCTGCCGCTGGTCACCGGGAACCACATCGAAGCGCGCCGTCCGGAGCAGTCCGACGTGCTCGCGCGTTACACCGCGTACGACGCCGAAGTGGCCGACTCCAACGCCGGCGACGATTCCGCCAGTCAGGTCAGCTGTGGTCGCCCGGATTTCAAACTGTTGCTCGGCGAGCAGCAGAGCGATCAGGCCTACGTGAAGTTGAAGATCTGCGACGTGCTCGACACCACGCCGGACGGCGTGATCAGCCTCGACCCGGATTTCGTGCCGACCTACATCCAGGCCCACGCGTCCAGCTATCTGCTGTCGTGCCTGAAAGAAGTCATCAGCATGCTCAACCACCGGGGCGACACGATTGCCGAGCGGATCCGCTCCAACGGCAAGGTCGGCGGCGCGGAAGTCGGTGACTTCATGATGCTGCAACTGATCAACCGTACCGAACTGCTGCTGCGCCACTACCTCGGTCTGGAGCAGGTGCACCCGGAAGAGTTGTACCGCACGCTGCTGACCATGCTCGGCGATCTGGCGACCTTCTCCAGCGACAGCAAGCGCCCGCGTCTGGACAGCCGCTATTCCCACGCCGATCAGGGCGCGAGCTTCCGCAAACTGATGGAAGCGATTCGTCAGGTGCTGTCGATGGTGCTCGAACAGCACGCTATCGAGCTGATCCTGCAAGCGCGTCAGTACGGCATCATCGTGTCGCCGTTGCACGACCACAAACTGCTCGGCTCGGCGTCGTTCGTGCTGGCGGCGAGTGCCAACTGCGACTCCGAAGAACTGCGCCACCGCTTGCCGGCGCACCTCAAGGTCGGCCCGGTGGAGCGCATCCGCCAACTGGTCAACCTGCACCTGCCGGGGATCAAGGTCAAACCGTTGCCGGTGGCCCCGCGGCAGATCGCGTTCCACTCGAACAAAACCTACTTCATCCTCGAACTCAGTTCCGAAGACCTGGCGCAGCTCGAGCGCTCCGGCGGCTTCGCGTTCCACGTGTCCGGCGAATTCGCCGAGCTTGAACTGAAATTCTGGGCCATCAGGAACTGACCGCCATGATCAAGGAAACGGATTACAACCAGGACGACAAAACCGTCCTGCTCGATCGTCAGGGCCACGGACCGGCAGCCAGTCCGCTGACCGACTTCGCCGCGCCGCCGCGCTTCGAGCAACTGGAAGAACGGATGATCTACGCCGCGCGCCTGCGCCCGGCGGAGGCGTTCAACATCAGCCTCAATTCGCTGGTGGCGGCGTCGTCCGAACTGCTCTCGGAAGTGGTGCGCCTCAAGCACAGCGAAACTCGCGAAGACCTCTACGCGCTCAACGAGCGCCTGACCGCCGGGCTCAAACTGTTCGAAGTGCGCGCCCTGCACAACGGCGCCGAAAGCAGCCAGGTGATGGCCGCGCGTTACGTGCTCTGCACCGTGGTCGACGAAGCTGTGGTGACTACGCCGTGGGGCAACGAAAGCGAGTGGTCGCAGATGAGCCTGCTCAGCAGCTTCCACAACGAGACCTTCGGTGGCGAGAAGTTCTTCCAGCTGCTCGATCGCCTGTCGAAGAACCCGGTCAAACACCTGCCGATGCTCGAGCTGATGTACCTGTGCCTGTCCCTTGGTTTCGAGGGCAAGTACCGCGTGCAGGCCCGTGGCATGCTTGAGCTTGAAGGCATCCGCGACGCCCTGTACCGGCAGATCCGTCAGTTGCGTGGCGACGTGCCGCGCGAGTTGTCGCCGCACTGGGAAGGCCTCAACGATCAGCGCCGCAACCTGGTGCGCATCGTGCCGGCGTGGATGGTGGTGCTGTTCACGTTGGTCTGCCTGGTGGTGATGTATTCGGGCTTCGCCTGGGTCCTGGGCGAGCAGCGCGACACCGTTCTGCAACCTTATCAGCCGCTTGATCCGGCCGCGGTGCAACCGCAGTCGCAGCCGTAAACAGGGACGTGTGATGAAAAAGTTTTTCAAGAAAGTCGGCGCTTTCCTGCGCCAGACCTGGGTCTGGACCCTGCTGCTGGTGCTGTTCGTGGCGCTGCTGGTGTGGTTCGTCGGCCCGTTGTTGGCGGTGGATGACTACAAGTTCTGGGAAAGCGCGACCTCGCGTCTGCTGACCATCGCCGTGTTGTTCCTGATCTGGGGCCTGACCATGGTCTTCGTCAGCTGGCGCGCGGGCATCCGCAAGAAAGCCGTCGAAGAAACCGAAGATGGCCAGGATCGCATCCGTCGTGACGAGCTGATCGAAGAAGAGCAGAAAGAGTTGAAGGCGCGCTTCAAGGACGCGCTGAAAACCCTGAAGACTTCGAGCCTGTATCGCGGCCGCAGCGAACGCTGGCGCAACGATTTGCCGTGGTACCTGCTGATCGGTCCGCAGGCCTCCGGCAAGACCAGCCTGCTGGACTTCTCCGGGCTGGAATTCCCGATCAACAAGATCGACCGCAAGCTGACCCGCGACACCCTCGGCACCCGTCATTGCGACTGGTACTTCGCCGACCACGGTGTGCTGATCGACACCGCCGGGCGCTACACCACACAGCCGGACGCGGAAGTCGACGGCAGTGCCTGGACCACCTTGCTCGAACTGCTGCGCAAGCGTCGTCGCGGGCGTCCGTTGAACGGTGTGCTGGTGACCATTCCGGTGGAATCCCTGATCGGTGGCAGCGAGCAGGACATCGACACCCTGGCGCGCCAGGTGCGCGGTCGTCTGCAAGACGTCTATCAGAAACTGCACGTCGATGTGCCGGTGTATCTGGTGCTGAGCAAGGCTGACAAGCTGCTCGGGTTCGACGAGTTCTTCGATCAACTGACCCGCGAAGAAAGCGATCAGGTGTTGGGTACCAGTTTCCGCAAGGATCAGGTCGGCACCGACGTCGCGGTACTGCGCGGCGAGTTCGAAGAGCTGCTGCGGCGCCTGAACAATCAGGTGATCATGCGCATGCACTCCGAGCGCGATACCCAGCGCCGTGGCCGCATCCTCGACTTCCCGCATCAACTGGGGCAGATCGGCGAGCGTCTGTGCCTGTTCGTCGACATGGCGTTCACCGGCAACCGGTATCAGCGTGCGTCGCTGCTGCGTGGTTTCTACCTGACCAGTGCTCCGCACCTGACGCAGGAAATGGACGCGACCACCGCCGGCATCGGCGCCAGCCTCGGCATGAGTGCCGGCGTGCTGCCGACCCTGCGCAGCGGCCGTTCGCGTTTCATCCATCATCTGTTCAGCCGGGTGATTTTCCCCGAGTCGGATCTGGCCGGCCTCGACAAGCGTGAGCGCAGCCGCATCCATTGGGGTCAGCGTGCGTTGTACGTTGGCGCACTGGCGGCATTGGCGCTGTTCGGCATGCTCTGGGCCGGTGGTTTCTCGGCCAACTATGAGCGTCTGGAAAACCTGCGCACGCTGGCGCAGAACTGGACTCAGCAGCGTTCGGCGCTGACCCCGCGTGATGACGCGATGGGCGTGTTGAAAACCCTCGACACCAGCTACACCGCAACTCAGGTGTTCCCGAAGAAGGGCGACGTTTCGTACCACGAGCGTGGCGGTCTGTATCAGGGCGAAGACGTCAATCCGGTGGTCAAGCAAGCCTACGAGCACGAGCTCGAAGCGCAATTGCTGCCACGGGTCGCGACGATGCTCGAAGGGCAGATCCGCGCCAACATGAAGGACCGCGACAAGCTGCTCAACAGCCTGCGTGCGTACCTGATGCTGAACATGAAAGACCGTCGTGACGCGGTGTGGCTCAAGGACTGGGTCGCCACTGACTGGTCGCAGCGCTACACCGGCAACACCGCGGTGCAGAACGGTCTGAACACTCACCTTGAGCGCCTGCTGAAGCAGCCGTTCATCTACCCGCTGAACGATCAACTGGTGACTCAGGCACGTCAGGTGCTGCGCGCTGAATCGCTGGCCACCGTGGTCTACCGCATGCTCCGCGAGCAGGCGCGCAACCTGCCGGAATACCGTTTCAGCCAACACCTCGGCCCGCAAGGCTCGCTGTTCATCGGCACCGAATACGTGATCCCGGGGTTCTACACCCAGCAGGGTTATCAGCAGTATTTCTCGGTGCAGGGTTCGGCGCTGGTCACCGACATCCTGCGTGACAACTGGGTGCTGGGCGAAGGTGCGGGCATCAGCGACATGGACTTGCGTCGCCTGATGGTCGAACTGGAGCAACTGTACTTCCGCGACTACGCCAACTACTGGAGCGAGGCCGTTGGCCAGGTGGCGCTGCCGCCGATCAGCGATGCCGGTGAAGGCGCCGAGCAACTGGCGGGCCTGACTTCGGCCAACTCGCCGGTGCTGGCGTTGCTCACTGAAGTGCGCGAGAACACGCGCTTCCCGGCAGCTGCCGATCCGGTGGATGAAGCCGGTGATGCTGCCGATGCACTGGCCGGGCAGAAGGGCAAACTGGGCAAGGTCGGCAAACTGGCGTCTGCCGTGGCGGACAAGGCTTCGGCGATGGCCGTGGCGAAAAGCCTGCCGGACACCGCGAAGAAGTCGCTGCAACGCCGCTTCGAGCCGCTGCACCGTTTGCTCGATGACAACAACGGCCCGGCCGCTGACCTGACCCCGGCCATCAGCGCGCTCAACGACCTGCAACTGCAACTGTCCGGTCTGGCCCGTTCCAGCACGCCGGAACAAGCCGCGTTCGAAATGGCGAAAACCCGCATGAGCGGCCAGCGTGATGCGCTGACCAACTTGCGTGCAGCCTCGGGTCGCCTGCCGCGTCCGCTGAGCGTGTGGTTCAACGTGCTGGCCGAAGACTCGTGGCGCCTGGTGCTTAACGACGCTTACCAATACCTGAACGGCCGTTATCAGAACGAGCTGTACAGCGTGTATGGCAAAACCATCAGCAAGCGTTATCCGTTCAGCGCCAGCAGCACCAGCGACGTGGCGATCAGCGACTTCCGCGAGTTCTTCCGGGCTCAAGGCACCGTCGATCGCTTCTTCGACAGCTACATGCGTCCGTTCGTCAGCGGTGATCCGGGCAACTACCGGATGCGCAGCGTCGACGGTCACAGCCTGCCGGTATCGAAGATGTACCTCGACCAGATGGCGGCGGCGCTGACGATTCGCCAGAGCTTCTTCTCGATCAACCCGGCCGAGCCGACCGTGCAGTTCAAACTAGAGCCGTACACCCTCGATCCGGCGGTGAGCCGTTCCGAGTTCAAGTTCGGCGACAAGACCATGGAGTACCGCCACGGTCCGATCCTGCCGATGACGTTCAAGTGGCCGACCGATGCTGAAGACGGTCGCACCAGCCTGGTGATGGACAAGATGGCCGGGCGTCCGATCGGTATCGAGAAGAACTCCGGCCCATGGTCGCTGTTCCGTCTTTTCGACCTGATGCAGACCGAGTACCTGACCGGTCGCGACGTGCTGGTGCTGAAAGCCGACGTGGGTGGCCTGCGTGCCAACTACCTGCTGACCAGCCAGCGCACGCCGAACCCGTTCGACATGGGCGTGCTGCGTACCTTCCGTATGCCGGTGCAGCTCTGATGCTGGTGGCCAGTCCCTGGCGCAGCGCGGCGCGTACCGACCCGGGCAAGGTGCGGGCGCGCAACGAAGATGCCTTCCTCGACAATCCGCAGCAGGGGCTGTGGGTGGTCGCGGACGGCATGGGCGGTCATCAGGGTGGCGACATCGCCAGCCAGTTGATCGTCGCCAGCCTGGCTGAACTGCCGCAACACGAGGACTTCGACGAACGCCTCAAAGCCATCCGCCAGTGCCTGCACTGGCTGAACCGGCGCTTGGGGCAAGAGTTGACGGTCACCGCCGGACGCCACGACAGCATCATGGGCAGCACCGTTGTGGCGCTGCTGGTGGAAGGCAACCGCGCGGCCTGCATCTGGGCCGGCGACAGCCGTTGTTACATGTGGCGCGGGCAGCGGCTGTATCAGCTGTCCAAGGATCATTCGCTGCAGCAGCAACTGATCGACGAGCAACAGATGAGCGTCGAACAGGCGGCAGCACACCCGGCGGCTCAAGCCTTGACCCGAGCCGTCGGCGCCGCCGAACAGCTGACCCTGGATGTCCTCGAACTCGAGGTCTATCCGGGCGATGCGTTTTTGCTGTGCAGCGATGGTTTGTATCAGGGCCTGAGCAGCGATGCCCTCGGCAACGCCCTCAGCCTCAGCGCGCCGCATGTGGCGCTGGAACGTCTGTTCGACGGCGCCCTGCGTGGCGCCGCCCGGGATAACCTGACTGCCGTGGTGATCCGCCAATGACTGAAATCGAATCCTCAGTCGATGACTTGCTGATGAGCGAAGAGCAGGCCAGCAACCTGACCTACTTCGCCTTCGCCAAGGCAAACAACGCCGAGCCGTTGCTGGCGCCGACCAAGGCCAGCATCGGTGCACTGCCGGACGTACTCGCCGGCCGCTACCACCTCGAGCGTCTGCTCGGGGCGGGCGGCATGGGCGCGGTCTATCGGGCACGGGATCTGCTGCACGAGCAGTTCGGCGATCCCGACCCTTACATTGCGCTGAAAATCCTCAGCGAAGAATTTGCCGAATCGCCGGACGCCAGTGCCTTGCTTTACAGCGAGTTCGCCCTGACCCGACGCCTGCGCCACGACAACGTCGTGCGTGCGCACACTTTTGAAGTCGATACCGACTGCCAGCGGGCCTTTATCACCATGGAATACATGCGTGGCCTGACCCTGGACAAATTGCTCTGCGAGCGGCCTCTCGGCCTGCCGTGGAAAGAAACGCGCGACATCGCGTTGCCGCTGCTCGACACGCTGGCCTACGCCCACCGTCGCGGCGTGCTGCACGGTGACATGAAACCGAGCAATGTCATGCTCAGCGAAGACGGCCTGCGCCTGTTCGACTTCGGTCTCGGCCAGGCAGACGAGGGCGTGTTGCCCGGCCTGCCGCACCTGAGCCGCGAGCGCTTCAACGCCTGGACCCCGGGCTACGCCGCCCCCGAACTGCTTGAGGGCCAACCGTTGTCGGCCAGCGCGGACGTGTACGGCGTGGCTTGCGTGATCTATGAACTGGCGAGCGGCAAACACCCGTTCCGCCGCTTGCCCTCGACCCAGGCCCGCGACGAGCACCTGGAGCGCGAGCTGCGAGCCCCGGCGAACTTACCGAAACACGGCTGGCCAGCGCTGCGAACCGCGCTGAGCTTCAATGCGGCAGAACGCACCATCACTGCCCAACAATTGCGTGACGCCTTGGGCGCCACTTCGTCCTGGCTGCAACGGTTGCGACTTCGGGCGTAACGGACGACATTCGAACAGGGAGCGCTTTATGTTCAACCCAGCTAACGAAACCCACTTCAGCCTCAAGGTCGAAGACTACGTGGGCGACCTGCAAGTGCTGTCGTTCACCGGCACCGAAGGCATCAGCCAGCCGTTTCGCTTCGACCTCGAACTGGTCAGCGAAAACCCCGATCTGGATCTGGAAAAACTCCTGCACAAGCAGGCGTTCCTCGCATTCGATCCACAAGGGTCAGGCATTCACGGGCAGATCTACCGCGTCGCCCAGGGTGATGCCGGCAAGCGCCTGACCCGCTACAAGGTCTCGCTGGTGCCGCAACTGCAATACCTGCATCACCGCACCAACCAGCGCATTTACCAGCAGATGTCGGCGCCGAAAATCATCGCGCTGATCCTCGACGAACACGGGATCAAGGGCAACGCCTACAGCTTCCAGCTGAGCCAGCCGTGCCCGGATCGCGACTACTGCGTGCAGTACGAAGAAACCGATCTGCACTTCGTCCAGCGCCTGTGCGAGGAGGAGGGTATTCACTACCACTTCCAGCACAGCGACAAGGGCCACCTGCTGGTGTTCGGCGACGACCAGACCGTGTTCCCCGACCTCGGCCAGCCGACCGCCTACATACAGGGCAGCGGCATGGTCGCTGAAGAGCCGGTGATCAAAGGCTTCAAACTGCGCCTGGAAACCCGCACCAGCCGCACCACGCGCCGCGACTACGACTTCGAAAAACCGCGCCTGCAGATGGAAGCGGCTTACAAACCGGATGGCGAGAGCACTGAACCGGATCTCGAAGACTACGACTACCCGGGCCGCTTCATCGACCGCGCGCGCGGCAAGTTCCTCAGCCAGCGCGCCCTCGAACGCCATCGCGCCGACTACCGCCAGGCCGAAGGTCGCGGCGACCAGACCAAACTGGTCAGCGGTCACTTCATGGCCATGTCCGACCACCCGCGCAGCGAGTGGAACGACCTGTGGCTGCTCACCGAAATCTTCCACGAAGGCAAACAGCCGCAAGTCCTCGAAGAAGGCGTGACCAGCGACACCACCGACAACAAGGACGACTTCCATCAGGGCTACCGCAACACCTTCCTCGCCACCCCGTGGGACGTTTTCTACCGCCCGGCCCTCGAACACCCGAAACCCCGCGTGCTCGGCAGCCAGACCGCCATGGTCACCGGCCCCAAAGGCGAAGAAATCCACTGCGACCAATACGGCCGCATCAAAGTCCAGTTCCACTGGGACCGCGAAGGCCTGGCCGACGACAAAACCAGCTGCTGGCTACGCGTCTCCAGCTCCTGGGCCGGCGACCGCTACGGTGCGATCAGCATCCCGCGCATCGGCATGGAAGTCCTCGTCACCTTCCTAGAAGGCGACCCCGACCAACCCCTCGTCACCGGCTGCCTGTACCACAAGGAAAACCCGGTGCCGTACGCCCTGCCGGCAAATAAAACCCGCAGCGTTTTCAAAACCCTCAGCTCCCCGGGTGGCGGCGGCTACAACGAACTGCGCATCGAAGACAAAAAAGGCGCCGAACAAATCTACATCCACGCCCAGCGCGACTGGGACGAGAACATTGAGCACGACCAGAAGATTCGTGTCGGCAACGAACGTCACGACACCGTGGTGAAGAACACTTACACCGAGCTCAAGGCTGAAGAACACCGCACGACGATTTCCGACCGCAAGGTTGAAGCGAAGCTGGATGATCACCTCACGGTTGGGCAGAACCAGCATGTGAAGCTGGGGACTGCGCAGCTCACCAGCGTGGGGAAAGAGATTCACCTCAAGGCTGGGGACAAGATTGTTATTGAGGCGGGGACGGAGCTGACCATTCTTGGTGGTGGGAGCTTTATCAAGCTTGATGGCGGTGGTGTGACGGTGGTTGGGCCGGTGGTGAAGATTAATGCCGGGGGCTCGCCGGGGAGTGGCACCGGGATCGGGATTCTGGCTCCGGTCATTCCACTGATTGCTGATCAGGCTCGGGCGGGCAATACACTTAAATCCGGGACTGCGAATAGCCCGAAATATGATGAACAGATCCGTTTTGTGACTGGCCTAGGTCAACCTATCAAGTCGGTAAAAGCCGCAATTATTCTCCCTTCTTCAGTCGCTCCAAAAATCTCCAAAAGCAACACCGAGGGTCTGCACCCGCGTGTTGTAAGCGATAGCGAGGAAACCGCGGAAGTCCATTTGATGTGGGATGAACTCATCGTGCCGGAAGGCTCCGACGATTACGAAGCGAGTAGAAATAAATGAGCACACCTGTTGCTACCTTCAAAACAAACAATCAGAGCTGCTCCGTTCAAGACATTACGTTGAAATGTGACAAATTGTGGACGATGGGGCAGCAAGAGGCGATCAGTCGGCTAAGTGTGGCTGAGACGAGCTGGTTCTCTTCGTCCAGCAAGATGGTATTGGTGGGTGATTTCAGCGCACGAGCCGCACGCATCGCCGCTGCCTATGCCGAGTTTTATTTGGAGCGTGGTGAAGATGGAAAGCCAGACTTAAAAGGTAGATTTTATTGGATGGGGCTGGCAGCTTTCGCGAGTAAGCAGGTCATGTGCGGTCTGGATTACATTCCTTCGGAACCGTACCTGACAGGGATAGTGCCGTTGCCGTTTCAGATCCCCTACAAAATAGGTAAAAACGGCCTCGGTATGGGCAATTTTTGGCTGTTTCAGGATATTTTTGTTTGGCACTGGTTCTATAAAAAGTATCCAGAACAATTTAATGATTGTGCGCCGAAGCGAAATGCCAAGAGCTGTGATGCGCAAGTTCAAATGAATATTGATGAACTGCCTTGGGCAGACGATGCACTACCCGTTCTGAATAATCTGGGCTTGACCCCAGATATCACCACTGGCTTCAATCTTATAAAAAAATCCGAGACGACATCTGATCCAGTTGCGAAACGAAATCTTCAGCAGCAATCGCTTCTGGCAATTGCTGATCATGAGCAAAGAAGAATTCTTCAGCCGCTTATTTACAACGGATTTCTGTTTCAGAAGGTTCTACAGACTCAAGCTGCTGCCGAAGGTGCCCCTTTTGTACCGTTACGGGTTGCCTCTTTTAGTTCTGCTTGTGATGTGAACAATAAGGAGTTGAGAGTTCAGATGACGAAAGGCGATTTGTTTAACGAGTCAGATCGAATGGTGTTCATTCAGGAAATTGCAGAGCAGTACCATAAAATGATGGGGCAGAAAAAAGAATATATGGAGCAGCAAATAGGGATGATTTCTACCTGGAAAAACCGGAAATGAAATTTTATGGCTTATTGGTTTTTTTATTGCTTGCAGCATGCGGCGATTCAGACAGTGTAGGAGCTGGCTCCATGACGAACAAAAATCCGCTAATCAGTGTTGAGATTGGCGAAGAGATCAAAGATCTACTTTCTAATTCCCCGGTGCCTTTCTCGAAAGAGTGCATCTCTGACGTAAACATGTGTTGGTATAAAGTCAAGAAGTCTTTCGGTGACGATGATCTGCCGTCAGTTGAGGTGAATAAAAATCTGCGACTGAATCAGGTCGCCAGCGTCAGCACTGCAGTAGATGGTGAGGTAGGTACGACTATAGAGAACCTTGACTTATCGGTTCGCAGCCTCCCGGATGGCAGCAAACATGATGAGTATCGAGCGTTTTTGTACGGGTTGATTAAAGACATAAAAAAAGCGGGTTGGATGCACTATTACGCACCTTCTGACCCAAGAATTTCGGGCAGTCAGATTGACAAGATTAATTCAGCTGATGAAGTTATGGGGGATTACGTATTAAGCCACCCGTGGCTGGATCCGAACTATGAACTGGATCTTGAGCGGTGGTTGAAGGTTGGTAAATTTTACAATTGGCATTTTCACAAAGATGGCAATCATCTGACGTTGAAGGCATGGCGGCGAGATTCTGATGATGCTCCTGATGAGCGCGGAACCTATTTGGTGAGCTTGAGCTTCACAACCGACCGTGAGTATTGGAGTGCTGCTTTTCCAGAGACTGAAGATAAAAAACGCTGGAAAGAACTGCTACCAGGCAAGTTGAAAGAATACGCTGCGATTCGGCAGTCCCGGGAAAACAAGGCGGAAAAGGCGGGTATTGAAATTGATTCGAGCTATCAAGACCCAACCATCCAAGCATTAAAGTAAGCAGGTTGAATGGGGGCGGATTGTGTATTGAGTTTTGCCCGTCCCCCTTAAACTCTCCACCCCAAGTAATGCGCTCAGGACACGGAATGCCAGCCCCCTCGACCTCGCTTCGCCCCGCGGTAGCGTTCTGGTTATACACCGCCGCAATCGTGCACATACTTGCCGGCCTCACCCTGGCCTGGGCCGGGCATTCCGGATTACTTGACGGCTATCTGCACACCCTGGAACTCGCATTCTGGGGCGCCGATGCGGTACCTGCCGCCGGCCACGAACAACAGGTCTGGTGGCTCGCGCTGTTTGGCGCGACGCTGCAAAGTTATTCGCTGTACATGCTCGCGCTGGTGCACTTGGGCAATCGCTTGAAAGCTCCAGCAGTGTGGGGATGGTTGATCGCCGGCATCCTGTTATGGGCGCCGCAGGACATGTGGCTGTCTGCGCAAAAGCAGGTTTGGTCGCATCTGTGGCTCGACGGTTTTGCGTTGCTGGTGTTGTTACCGCCGCTGGTGTGGCTGTATCGCCATGACCGCCGGAAGTCTCCTGCAGTAAACACAACGAGCCTGTCTGACCCGTTTGCCAGCGGCGCTTTCAAGCGCGTGCTGATCACCGGCGGCACCGGGTTCATCGGTGAAGCTTTGGTCAACCAACTGCTAGACGCCAGCCATTCGGTCAGCGTCCTAACGCGCGACCCGTTGAACGCGGCCAATCTATTCGACGGCCGCGCCCGCTGCGTGCATTCGCTCAGCGAACTCAGCCGCGACGAAGCCTTCGACGTAGTGATCAATCTCGCCGGCGCACCCGTCGCCGGCCCACGCTGGACTCCCAAACGTCAGGCGCAACTGCTCGCCAGCCGAGTCGGCACCGCCGAAGCATTGATGACCTGGCTAAAGAACACCAAGCAAAAACCATCGCTGTGGATTCAAGCCTCTGCCATCGGCTTCTACGGCGTGCGCGATGCCAGCGAAAGCCTCGGTGAACACGCCAGCAAGGGCGACGGTTTCATGGCCGAACTCTGCGCGCGTTGGGAAGCCGCCGCGCAACCGGCCACTGAGTTTGGCGTGCGTCAGGTGGTGCTGCGTCTTGGCGTGGTCTTCGGCCCGGGCGGCGCGTTGACGCCGTTGCTGCTGCCGTTCCGCTTGGGCTTCGGCGGGCGCATGGGCGATGGTCGGCAGATCATGAGTTGGGTGCATCGCGATGATGTGCTTCAGGTGATCGCAATGGCTTTCGATGACGACAGTCTGCGCGGTACCTACAACATGGTGGCGCCGGAAACGGTCAGTCAGGCAGCGTTCGCCGAGCAGGCCGGCAAGGTCCTCAAGCGTCCGGTGTGGTTCCATATTCCCGCCGCGCCAGTGCGTGCGCTGGCAGGGGAGATGGCGCAGTTGTTCTTCGATGGTCAGCGCGTGGTGCCGCAGCGTTTGACCGAGGCTGGCTACACATTCCGTTATCCAACCCTCGACGCTGCTCTGCGCGATCTGACCTGAGGATCGTCCATGAGCAAGCCCTTGATGTATCTGCTGGCCGGCAACGGCAGCGCCGCCGATTGGTGGAGTGACGCGCTGCCGCACTTTCAGCGTTACGACGTGGTGCCGCTGGAGCTGCCGGGCTTCGGCGCCAACCTGCAGCCGCCCTGCGAGGATCTGGCGGACTACGCGCAGACCTTGCTGGCGATGACACAGCAGGGCAGCGCGATCATGGCGGTCGGGGTCAATGCGTTGCTGGTGTTGCATGCGTTGCAACGTCGGCCGGGGCACTTCTCCCGCAGCGTTTTGTTGGCGCCAGTCGGTGCGTTTCTATGGCAGCGGCGGTTGCCGGCGCTGATGTCGCCGCTGCCGATTCGCAAGACCATTCACTGGCTGCTGTCGAACAAACCCGCGCTGTTCGCGCGCAAGTTCTCCAACCAGACCTGGACCCCCGCGCAATACCAGCGCATGGGCGCCGGTTATGCGCGCTGCCGTGCGTTCGTTCCGCATTGGGATCTGATTCGTGCCGACACTGCGCTGCCGCTGCTGGAGTGGATCACCGATCCGGTCGAGCTGGTCTGGGGCGATCAGGACGCTGTGCTCGGCATCGAGCAAGCGGCGGCGTGGTCGGCGATTCTCGCTCGCGCTGATCTGACTATCAGCCTCAAACCCGGTTGGGGCCATTACCCGTGGATTGACTCGCCTGCGCAGTTCGCGCAGTGGCTGGAGTCGGGCGAGCGCGGGTTTGTCGCGCACACCAAGGGCGGGCGTTTGCGCTTGGCTGAACTGGCCCGGCAAGCGGTGCCGGCGGCGCTGACCCTCAACGATTGCAATGATCCGCGTCTGCCAGCATTTCTCGCTGCCCAACCCGACGTGACCTGGGCGGTGCGCTCCTCCAGTTATGGCGAGGATCAGGCCGATTCGGCAAATGCCGGTTTGAGCACAACCTATCTGCGCGAGCCGACCGCCAATGTGTCGAAACGCATCGCCGAACTGACGGCCGAAGGCGTCGAGGAAGTGGTGGTGCAGCGCTTCATCACGCCGGTAGTTTCCGGGATCGCGTTCGTGCGCCATCTCTCGGTAGAGCTGGAGTGGGTTGAAGGCCATCTCGAAACGCTGGCCGACGGTCACGTCAGCCCCTCACAAGCAACGCTTTCGCGGCTTGGTGATGCCTGGCGCAGCGGCACGTTCACGCCGTCCCACGGCTTGACCGAAGACCTGCTGTGGTGCTTTCTGCAAGACGTGTTGCGCGTGTTCCACTACGTGCCCGGCGACGTCGAATGGGCCTGGGACGGCTCGCAACTGTGGCTGCTGCAATACCGGCCGATCAGCGATTATGGCTGGCGCCGGCACCTGACCGCCGCCAACATCGCCGAGATCCTGCCGCCGCAACCGAGCGTGCTGGTCGAGTACGCCCAGCGCCGCGCGGCAGCGAGTATCCCGGCGATCATGGCGCGCTGGGATGCGCGAGTGTTGCAGGACAACGAGCCATTCACTGCTGTGTTCGGCGGTGCTTCCTACATCAACAATGATCTGTTTCTTGCCCGGTTGGCCGACTGGGGCATCAGCGCCGCTAACTACGCCGGTGAAGTTGGCGGAGCGACGCCGCATCTGCCGTGGCAACCGCTGAAGATGCTGCGTTCTTTGCCGCTGTTTTTACGTATGCAACGCAAGGCCCGCGGCCATTTGCTGAACCTTGAAAACGGCTTGCAGCGCTTCGATCGGGAGCTTGCCGAACTGGTCGCCCAAGCTGCCGATGGCCAGCAATTAGCAGACTGGTTCTCCCGGTTCTACGTGTTCGTGGTGCAAGGCAATCTGTGCATCGCCACGGCGCTGGCCAGCAGCGGCGGCGATTGGCTGGGCCGCCCGCCGACCGCGTACGACAATCTGGAAAACAGTCCTCATCGACTGCCGTGGGAAACCGACCCGGCCACCCCTCGACCTGCGTCGAGCGAGCTGCCGCTACAGCCATTCCCGCAATGGTCCGGACTGATCCGCCTCGCGCATTCGACCAGCCTGCCGGGCCTGCGCGGCTACTACCTGCAAGTACGCGAGTGGTACCGCGACAACCTGATGCGCATCTTCTTCCGTCTGCATCACGCGATGCCGATGGCGGATCGCGAGCACTGGTTTGCGCCGCATCCCGACGTGCGCACCCGTGACGGCAGCTTCTGGCAGGACGGTCGCGAAGGTGCGGAGCAGGCCACCGGTTTCATGATTTATCCGGGGCAAGTGCAAGGCATTCTGGGCGAGGATATTTTGCTCGAAGACACCCTCGATCCGGGGCGGCACGCGCATTACCAAACGGCGCGGGCAGTGATTGCGCGGATGGGTG
This sequence comes from Pseudomonas sp. lyk4-TYG-107, assembly GCF_030209055.1. NCBI lineage: Bacteria > Pseudomonadati > Pseudomonadota > Gammaproteobacteria > Pseudomonadales > Pseudomonadaceae > Pseudomonas > Pseudomonas sp. lyk4-TYG-107. Next base: position 115,866 of record NZ_JARVST010000006.1, on the reverse strand, counting down.
GGCGGTTGTCGCATGGCTCGACGTTGCTGCGCGAATTGCGAAAGCCGTCGGCGGTGATGCCGCAGGTGGATCCTGCGTGGGTGGGGTGTGAGGTGTTGTATCGGGATGGTGAGTTGCAATTGATGAATTCGAAGGATACGAAGTGAAACGACGGTTGTTGATGTGTTTGGCCTGGTTGCCGATGGTGAGCATGGCGACGGATCTGTGCAATTCGGAGACCGATACGAAGAATTTTCTCTCGCAATGGGTGGAAAGACCCGATTACATCCTGGATATACATTCAAGTTTTCAACCTGATGGATTCAGTCTGGAGGAGGGCAAGGTGGTGTATCACGGCGATCTTAATGACGACGGCCAGGAAGATTTCATTTTCACCTCCTACTCAAGCCGTGGTTCAGCGGGTGACTCGACCTTCGCCTTCCTCATCCAGTGCCACGGTTACTTGAAGCATGTCGGGGGCGATTATTTCGCCGAGGTCAAAGTTCTGGACGGTACGCCCAAGAACGGCGGCGATGTAAAAGACATCGAGATCTACTCCTACATTCGCGATAAGCGCGGCCAGATCCGCTACAAGGGCAAAGAGGCCATGACCCGGCCACATCTGTGGCGATTCAATCCGCACACACAGCTTTATGAAGGGCAGTCTGAGTGAGCCGACGGTCCCCACTGCATTTACGGAGTTACTACGTGAAAGGATTTTCGATTGTTCTCGGCAGCTTGATATTGGCTGCCGCGTCCATGGCATTCGCTGCCGACCCAACCTTCAAGGATTACACCGTCACGCCAGTGTTCACCGGCCCCAACCATAAGTTGGTGCTGCAAGAAAACAGCAGCTCAATGATGGATCAGGCACGGGTGCAAGCCTTGCAAGGCAAGGTCAACTTCGCCGGCCATTACATCCTGCACAGACTAGGTTGTGGCGGCAGCGCCATTTGCGGCGAAGTGCTGGATGCCCAGACCGGTGAGGTTGTTGGCGGTCTGCCGAATGCTTACGACGGCAGCACCTTCGGCATGGTTTACCAGCCCGATAGTCGTTTGATCATCGTCTCCGGCATCACGCTCGACGGTGAAGAGGACGCCCAAGGGAATGCGTTGGAAAGCGGCAACCGGGATCGTTACTACGAGTTTGTGAATAACGAATTCCGGCTGCTGAGCATGACAGACGTGGAATCGTCGCCGATGGATGAGGAGTGAGTCGATGAATCGGTTTTTCATTCGGCCTGTGCTGATTGCGCTTTCGCTTTTATCTCATTCACTGCCCGCGACTGCCAGCGAAGGGAGTTGCTACGGCTACCTTACTGAGCTTGTCAGGAGCAGCGATTTTCCGTTTCGTTATGTCGGCAAGGACAAGGTCAATTTGCTGATCGATGAGGATGACGGTGAAGTAGTGCGCGCTCAGCTGTTTTTCGACACCGACGGCACCGGCACGATTGGCTGGATCAAATACACCCCGGCTACCCGTGTATTGCTCAATAGCTCGGCGGAGTTGGAGGAGCCAGTGGCATTGTCATTCGATGCCAAGTTTGCGGACGGCTATGCGAAGTGCTTGGCGGAACAACAGGCTGGTTAACGGCGAAAAGGATTTCTTAATGAATCAGTTTTTGTTTTTCGGGGGGCTGGCATGGTTGTTCTCTTCCCCAGCCTTCGCCGCGCCGACGGATGCTTACACCCAACGCGATGTCATGCAGTGCGGCGGTGTTGAAGTGGTGTTGGTGTCGTCTTGCCGATCGGTGACGGTGGATGATGCGGAAACCCACGTTATCCCGGTTTGCTCCGACCAGACCATCAACATCGGTAGCAAGGTGCTTCGACGCGATATCAGCAAAGTTTCACAACTCACTTCCGACGGTGCGAAGACGAAGATGTTGAGCAATGTCGTTGTGGCGATGGATTGCGTGGAAGGCACCCAGGGCAGCCTTGTTTCGATAGGCGGATATGGCGGTTGTGGTGCCTGCGCGGAGTGGCATGGGTATTACTCGACAGCAGGGCTATTGGAGCAATACAGCTTCGATAATAACCAACGCTCTTTTGGCTCGAAGGGATCTCGGGAAGAGCTGATCAAGGCCTATGGCGTTACGAAGAGACAGCTAATGTCAGAAAGCCCGGCGGTGAAGAGGATCGTCTATGGCCAGCCTTAAGTGGGTGTTGATGATCAACTGCCTTCTTGCCGCCACAAGTGCCCTTGCCGAGGACCCGCCCATAGTCGGTATCGACGGACACACGGTTACGTTTCGAGCGACAAAGTGGACTATGCCCGGCGTTGAGCCGGGGACCGCATGGTTCACCGCCAACGGCAAAACCTTCCCGCTTTTCGGCGCCGACATTGGCGCCGATGGGCATTCCAATATGCTCAGTCCTGACAAGAAAACTCTGCTGCTCGATCCAGTGATCTTCGGGATGTTGTCGCTCGAGAATGGTGAAGAAAAACTGGAGTCGCAACAGCATTGCGTTGTGATCTCCATGGAGACCGGTTGCGTGCTGGCTGATCGTTGGTCCACTTTTTGTGTCGGTCAGTGGAAGGGCAATCAGTGGATTTCCGCAGACGGTGATGTGCTCACTCCTGCCCTGGAGACGAAGTCCCCAAAGGACTTGCTGAAATATGTTTCAAGTATGAGGCCGGCGCAATCCCGCGCAGAATCCATCGAATGGGGCCTGAACTTTTTAAGCCCCGAGTCCTACATGGCGTGCCATCCCCCGGCGCAAAATGTTCAGGCGTACAACGACCTGGGTTTTTATCTAGCCGAGGGCGGTAGAGATGAGCTGGCGCTGAAGTTTTATCGCGGCGTTGAGGCCGTTGGTAAACGCACGGTACTGATGTTGAACATCGCCGATTCACTCTGGCGTCTCGATCGCAAAGACGAAGCGCAGCGCTATTACAGCCAGTACCGCGACGCGATGAGCGCCGACGGCAAGACGCAGAAAATACCTCAACGTGTCGTTGAGCGATCCGCAATTCAGGGAATGAAAAATTGAACATGTTTGTGCGTTTTATCGCGTTTTCCTTTGGATGCCTATTTGCCTCTTTTGCGATGGCCGAGGACGACTGCAAAGAAATCACCGTTAGCGCCCAGGTCGATCGGTGTGTGGAGGCAGCCCGCAAGGAAGCCGACACGCAACTCAATGCCAGCTACAAGAAACTGCTGGGACGGTTTGAGGCTCAACAGCGGCGCGACCCTGAGCAGGGTAAGGCGCTGGTCGCCATGGCCAGAGAATCCCAGCGCGCCTGGATCAAGCTACGCGACACCACATGCCCGCTTGAAGCCACGGAAATCGAGCCTGGGGTGGCAGCGCATGTCACGACTATCAACAACTGCGTGGCCAGAATGAGTCTGGAACGTGCGGCTTACCTGGACACAATCGTCGCTGATGAGCCGGGTAATGTGGTCGATCTCAACAAAGTGTCCAGAACCGACGCCCATCGATTTGGGGATGTCGTCGCGCGCTATGTCAGCACCTTTGGCAGCCCTTGCCTGACAGTCCAGATATTGGCGCCCAATGGCGGTTGGAGAGTGCTGTCCTCCAAGCGGTTCTGCAGTCTCGAAGGCAAGGCATTTTGGACGGACTATGCCGATGCCGGGTTTGAGGATCATGCGTTTGCCGAGGATGGGTTGCACGTGACGCTCAGTTTGACGGAGCTTCGTGGACTTGGAGAGAGGCGCCTTGCCTGTGTGATTCCGATTCAGAATGAGCAAATCAAAGAACTGAAATGCGGTTCGTTTGAGCCCGGTGCTTAAACGGGCAAGATCTATTGGGCGTATTTGGACATCATTTGATTGAATCAAGGATTGAAGAAAGTGAAACGCGTATTGCAGAGCGTTCTCTGCGCTCTAACTTGTTGTGTCGCTGTACCGGGTTCTCCCGCGCTTGCTGCGCCCCAAGTTCTCAAGGAAATCCCGGCAAACTTATTAGGCGATGAATCTCGGCAAAACGTCTTTGTGCTGGCGGGCGAAGCGGACGAGGTCTCCAACCGGTTGTTGATTGCGCCGGTACAGGCACGTGATGAGAACATCTTGCTCGATACGTCGAAGGCGCTGCCTCTGATCAAGAGTCAGTACTCGTCTGCGCTTCAGGGTGTCTTCAGCGTCCATGTACTCAAAGGTCGCCCTGGCGTCATGACTGTCATTGATCCGCAGGCTGAGGAAGCTGTCGTCAAGCAGCCGTTCGTTGAGGCTGGGGATTACATAGCGCTGGTAACCAGTGAGGAAGACAACGCGGTTTATAACTTCAACCTGTTGTTCGCCTTCAATAGAAGCTCGAAGCAGTTTGAGCTGAAAGCTCTGCTAGAAGTGGCGAATAACGACTCATGTGATCGATCGCTCGTCAGCGTAGTGGAGTTGCCGGTGCAGACATTGGGCCCAATCACTCTCGCTTCTTTCGATGGGCGTGAAGTGCTGCAGAAGTTGCAGGTTGCTCGTGTTGGTCGTATTGAGGGTGTTAAGAAATTGATGACCGTCGATTCGGCTGATCTTCTGGATATGGCGCTGGCAGCCTATAGAAAGGGTGATGAGTTTTCCCTCAAGGATACGATGAGCTACGTGTTGATGGGCGGTGGCTCGCATGACACTTGTCCCCCCGATAGCTATATCGTCGCAAAGTACTACTACCCGCAGCGTCCCGGCTGGTCCAACGACTTAGGTTTTTTACTCGGCGAAGCGGGTTACTACGCAGAGTCCATTGAGCTGTTGAATGCGGTGATTGCACACAACCCAGCGCGGACGGTGGCTTACCTGAATCTCGCAGATAGCTATTGGGCTATGAACGATAAAGAGCGAGCGGTATCGGCGTACAAGCAATATGCGTCGCGTATGTCGGACGCGGGAAAGGCTTTGAAAATTCCTGCTCGGGTAGCTGAGCGCAGTGGCGGAGTATCCGGGTCATGATCAAACTCAAGGCGCTCTGTAGGCCGGTCGCGGGTGTTTTTTTTGCTGCTTTGCTGATTCCTGCGCATGCCCAGGAAGTCTGTAATCCCGACAGTTTTTCCAATCCCGATTTGATCATTTGTGGTCAGCAGACTTTCGAGAAAGTCGATGCAGTGTTGAATGAGCAATATAAGAAAGTTTTGGTCAGTTTGGCGCCTGCTGACAAGAATCAGCTGACCGATGTGCAGAAGAAATGGGTGCGTTTCAAAGAGTCGTTTTGCGAGGATACCTATCAGTCGGCTTTGCCCGGTGCAGAGGCACCCATCGAAAGGCTCGCGTGTCTCGTGCAAACAACCAATGCCCGGTTGGGAGAGTTGATTGCTCTGCAGACGGGCTTACCGCTAGATGGCTTTTACAAGGCGGCATCTGCGATTGCGGGGAAGGATCATGAGAGAGACTTAGCGGCCGCCATTGAGCGACTGGGAGGGGATGAGTTCGATGATCCGCTTTGGAAGCAATATGCGGATGGGCACTGCGAAATGAGCGAGCGTTTGTTCCGTGAGGATTTCGCGAATTGCAGCGTGCGGATGCGCTTTCAGTTACCTCTGAACCGTTGAAGGAATGATCGGTTTGAAATCAATCCGGATGTTATCTGTTGCGTTGTCATTCCTCTTTCCTCTTGTGGCTCACAGCGAGGTCAAAACGGAGATCTATTGCTTCCGTTCACAAGAGGGTAAGAGCAGCAATTTTGAATTGCGGACGTATCACGACTCGAGCGCCAAATGGCAAGTTGCGAGCGTTAGGTACAGTAAGTCGAAAGAGGCGCTTACTCTCGTCTATGGAGGCTCGGAAGAAGAGTTTCCGAACCCTAATCGGCCCCCCGAAATCACGACGAAGTGGGAGGAGGTGTCGGGAGGCCTTGTGACTGGTGATTATGTAATGGCGAGCCAGGATCCCTTCGTTTACGGAATCGTTTACACAAACCGTAAGTCCGGAAAGAAGTACATATTCGAACACGATAGCAACATGAATGCTTTGCCTGAAACAGGCTGTCAGTGGTGACTCACGTACTTGAGAAAGGGGACTTAAAGTCCCCTTTTTTCATCCGCAAATCCCGCTACGACTTGGCCGCCAGGTTCCGCACTTCAATATGGTCGAGCGTCCCTTCCACCATCAATCGCACCCCGTCCGCCATTCTGCTCAGGGCCAGTGCTACTGAGCGGCGGGAGCCGTGGAGGTCGTCGGCGAGGTCGCAGGCGATGGCGCTGATGGACAGGAGGTCTTCGGAGGCGTTGGCCATCAGGGCTTCGGCGTCGGTGCCGGGGGTGAGGCTGAAGAGGCCAGTTTCGCGTTTGGGTTGGGATTCGGTGCGCGGTTTGAAGTGGTGGTCGAGGGCGCGTTCGGCGGCTTCGTGGAATTTCTTGGATTCCAGCGATTCGTAGGGCGATATGTCTGGGGTTTCGGGGGGATTGGGTGTTGGTTTGATCATTCGGTCTTACTCCAGTTTCAGGAGCCGACACCGTTTCGCTCGCACTTCGAAAGTGGTGGCAGCTGTGCATAGGTGTGCAAGACCGGTGGAGTCACCCGGCAGACCCGAAGGCCTCCCATACACAGCAGCCATAACGATCCGCGAGCATAGGAAAACGCTCGGCAAATTGCCATAACCAATGTGGACTCTCACCGGACTTGCACGTCCGTATCACCAATTCGTGGTGACCTATTGAGGCTATCGATGAACCATCATCCTGCCTAGTTCACGCACAACACCACGCCTTGCAGGAAATTTCCCATAGGTTTGCAGGCTGGAAGGTCAAAAGATCGCAGCCTTCGGCAGCTCCTACAGGGATGTGTTTCAACAGGTGTAGGACGGTGGGTGCAGAAGTGTGACTTGGCGGTCATCGTGCGGGAAATGGGCTGCATCATCTTCCAATAGCGGCCGATAGTGGCGTTATCGTCTGAATCCCTTACACTGCCCCGGCCGTTCATTTTCCTTTTGAGGCTGTGCGCATGAAATTTCGTTTTCTTCTGTGGATGATGGGTTTGTTGATGGGGAAGGCCAGCCGGACAAATCCTGCGTTCCAGCAGCAGTTGGGTGACAAGGATCTGGTGTTTCAGCTGCAGACGCTGGACGGGAAAGTGGCGCGGCATTTCGTGGTGAAGAATCAGCGCGTTACCAGCAAGTCTGGGGTGGTGGCGGAGCCGGCGTTTGCGATTGCGTTCAAGGATGCGGGTTATGCCTTTGCCACGATGCAGGCGAAGAACAAGCAGCTGGCGTTTATGCAGGGGATTCAGGACAAGTCGATTCAGCTAAAGGGGAATCCGGCGCTGGTGATGTGGTTTCAGGGGTTGATGAAGTATTTGAAGCCGAGGAAGGCCAAGCCTAAGGCTTGAGCCGAGTCTTGATGAGAAGAGCTTTTGTGGCGAGGGAGCTTGCTCCCGCTGGGCTGCGGAGCGGCCCTGAACCCTGAGGCCTTGTTGTGTCAGGCATATCTTGTTGGCTGGTTTTGCGACTGCTGCGCAGTCGAGCGGGAGCAAGCTCCCTCGCCACAGGTGCTCAGTACATCCAGGAAACCGAGGTGGATTCTTCGCGAGCAGGCTCGCTCCCACAGGGGTTGTGTAAACCTTGGGGGAGCGGGCCTGTTTTGGTTCAGGCCTGGCTGAACTGCGAGGCCAGTTCGCGCAGCAGGACTTCGGCTTCGAGGACTTTACTGACCACGTCATTTGCCTTGTCGCGGGTCAGGCCGACGCGTTCGAGCAGGGCGTCGGGGATGTCTTCGTCGGGGCCGGAGCCGATGCCGCGGCTGCGCAGCAGGCGCACGGCCAGGCAGACGAGGTTCGGGTATTCGGCGTAGGCGCCGTCGTAGCTTGGGTCGTGCTGGAAGCGCAGGGCGGTGGCCAGTTCATCGGGCATGTCCCAGTAGCGCATCAGCCACGAGCCGATCTGTTCGCGGCTGATGCCCAACAGGTGCTGCTCGATGTAGCTGTGGCACAGGTGCGGGTTGACCTCCAGGTGGCGGCAGATCAGCGAGAAGTGCGGCGGGAACACGTGGGCCAGCAGCAGGTAACCGAAGTTGTGCAGCAGACCGGCGAGGTAGGTCAGGCCGGCTTCCGGGCGCTGGGCGCGCGGCATGGCGCGGGTCAGGCCTTCGATGACGGCGGCGGTGTAGATCGACTGCTGCCAGTACGGCGTGGTGTGTTGCGGGTGGTCTTTCGGCAGGCTCAGGGTCTTGCCGAGGGCCAGACCCAGCGCCAGGTTGATCACCAGATCGAAGCCCAGTACGCGAACGATCGCGTCTTCCACCGAGCGGATCTTGCCCGGCGAAGCGTAGTACGGCGACGCCGCCCAGCTCACCACTTGTGCAGCCAGCGCCGGGTCGGTTTCGACCACGCCGGTGATGTCGTCGATGGTGGCGTTGGGGTCGACGCGCAGCTTGATGATTTTTTGCGCGGTCTCAGCCAGCGGCGGAATTTCGATGGTCGCTTCCAGACGCTGCTGGATCCGGCGTGCTGTGAATGCCTGCACGGCCTGGGTGATTTCCTCGCGGTCATCGTCCGGGCGATCAAGGTTCGGGCGGATGCTGCTCAGGGCTTCGCCGAAGTTGGCGGCGCTGGCCTTGGTCAGCATGCTCTTGAAGGCTTCGCTGGTGATTTCCAGCAGCAGGCCCGGCTCGCCGGAGTTGATCAGCAGCTTCGGTTCGCGCAGCAGGCTCTCTTCGTAGAGACACGGCGAACTGGTCAGCGCCGGCAGGCCCGGCAGCAGGCTCAGGCTGTGTTTGCCGAGCATCTTTTCCAGGCGCTCGGTGGACACGGCGGTCAGGCGTCGGCCAGTGAGTTCGGCGAGGCGGTTGAGGTCGAGCAACTGGCTCTGCGGAAACAGCACCATCAGCGCGCCGACGGCATCGTCCAGCAACACGGCTTGTACCTTGCGCGAAGCGTTGAGGCCGTGGTGGTCGAGCACTTCTTCGTAGGCGATCCCCAGCTTGCCGAGCAGCAGCCGAATTACAGACGGCGCGTGCGGGAGTTCGGGGGCGAGAGCTGCGTCAGTCATGGTCTGTATCCGTTTTTGAAACAATGGCAGGAGTATAACCAGCTCTGTAGGAACGATCCTGCACAAACTGCGACGGTGCTCACACTTGGCCGTATTGCTGCCCGTGGCGCAACCAACGGTCGAGCAATGGGCTGACGTGAGTCGGCCAGCGTTCCAGCAGCGCTTGCGCAGCATCGCGCACGGCGGGTAGCAGATCGGCGTCGCGCATCAGGTCGGCGACCTTGAATTGCAGCAGACCGGTCTGACGGGTGCCGAGCATTTCGCCGGGGCCGCGCAGTTCGAGGTCTTTTTCGGCGATGACGAAACCGTCGTTGGTCTCGCGCATGATGCCCAGGCGCTGGCGGCCTATCTGCGACAGCGGCGGATGGTAGAGCAGCACGCAATGGCTGACCGCGCTGCCCCGGCCGACGCGACCGCGCAACTGGTGCAACTGCGCGAGGCCGAGGCGCTCGGGGTTTTCGATGATCATCAGGCTGGCGTTGGGCACGTCCACACCGACTTCGATCACGGTGGTGGCGACCAGCAGTTGCAGGTTGCCGGCCTTGAATTCGGCCATGACCGCGGCTTTTTCGGCGGGCTTCATGCGCCCGTGGATCAGCCCGACTTTCAGCTCGCCGAGGGCGGCGGTGAGGTCTTCGAACGTGGTTTCGGCGGCCTGACAGGTCAGCTCTTCCGACTCTTCGATCAGGGTGCACACCCAATAGGCCTGACGCCCTTCGGCGCAGGCGCTGCGCACCCGTTCGATGACTTCGACGCGACGGGTGTCGGTGACCAGTACGGTGTTGACCGGGGTGCGACCGGGCGGCAGTTCGTCGAGGATCGAGGTGTCGAGGTCGGCGTAGGCGCTCATCGCCAGCGTGCGGGGGATCGGCGTGGCGGTCATGATCAGTTGGTGCGGACACATGCGCCCGCCGACGCCTTTCTGCCGCAGCGCCAGACGCTGCTGCACGCCAAAGCGGTGTTGTTCGTCGATGATCACCAGCGCCAGGTTCTTGAACTGCACTTCATCCTGGAACAGCGCGTGGGTGCCGACCACCATCGGCGTGCCGCTGGCGATCTGTTCCAGTGCGGCGACGCGGTTCTTGCCCTTGAGCTTGCCTGCCAGCCATGCGACGTCGATGCCCAGCGGTTCGAGCCAGCGCTTGAAGGTGATGAAGTGTTGCTCGGCAAGGATCTCGGTCGGCGCCATCAGCGCGACCTGATAACCGGCCTCCAGCGCTTGCAGTGCCGCGAGGGCGGCGACCACGGTTTTGCCCGCGCCAACATCGCCCTGAATCAGCCGCAGCATCGGTTCGTGCTGGCTGAGGTCGTAGGCGATTTCGTTGCCCACGCGTTGTTGCGCGCCGGTCGGGTTGAAGCCGAGGTTGGCCAGGTATTTCGGTGGCAGTTTTTTCGCCTTCGGCATCGCCGGCGCGCGCAGCGAACGCATGCTTTCGCGCAGACGCTGTTGCGACAGTTGATGGGTCAGCAGCTCCTCGAAGGCCAGCCGATGCTGGGCCCAGTGATGACCGAGGGCCAGCTCATCGACATCGGCATCGGCGGGCGGGTTGTGCAGGTAGCGGATCGCGTCGGCCAGCGGCGCCAGTTGGTAGTCGCGGGCCAGTTCGGTCGGCAGCCAGTCGGGCAGGGTGTTTGGCTTGAGCAGCGTCAGGGTCTGCATGCACAACTGGCGCAGGCGCTGTTGGGTCAGGCCTTCGGTGAGCGGGTAAACCGGGGTCAGGGTTTCGTCCACCGGCGGCGGTTCGTCACCGGTGATGGCGCGGTATTCCGGGTGATAGATTTCCAGCCCCGAAGCGCCGGGCCGGACTTCGCCGTAGCAGCGAATCCGCGTGCCGCGCTTGAGGCCTTCTTTCTGTGCATTGCTGAAATGGTAGAAGCGCAGGCTCAGGCCGCCGGTGCCGTCCTGCATGCGCACGACGAGGCTGCGGCGCCGGCCCATGACCACGTCGGCACCGCTGACGGTGCCTTCGACCACCGCGTCCTGGCCCGGTCGCAAGTGGCCGATCGGCACCACGCGGGTGCGATCCTGATAACGCAGCGGCAGGTGAAACAGCACGTCCTGGAGATTCTCCAGGCCGACCTTGGCCAGTTTCTCGGCCATGGCTTCGCCGACACCCTTGAGTGCCGTCACCGACACTTGCGACAGCTCAGTCATGACTCTGGCTTAACCGGCCGTGACCGGCGCGGCGGGTTTGGCCACCGAGCACAGGCGAACGGAGTCGGCGAGGATTTCGATGGCTTTCGGCCGCGGGAAGCTCGCGCGCCAGGCAATCGCCACGGTGCGGAATGGCACCGGCGCCGACAGCGGGCGTACTTCGATCACGCCCGGGGCGTAGTGATGGCTGTCGACAGCCGACAACGGCAGGATCGAGATCCCCAGGCCGGAGGCGACCATGTGGCGGATGGTCTCCAGCGAGCTGGATTCCACTGTGGTGTGTTTGGCGCCGTCGTTGCCCTTGGTCAGGGTCGGGCAGGCCTCAAGCACCTGGTCGCGGAAGCAGTGGCCTTCGCCGAGCAGGAGCAGGCTCTTGTCGTTGAGCAGGCCCGGGTCGATGGATTCTTTTTGCGTCCACGGGTGCTGGGCTGGCATCAAGACGTAGAACGGCTCGTCGTACAGCGGCAGGGTCAGCACGTCGGCTTCGTTGAACGGCAGGGCGATGATGATCGCGTCGAGCTCGCCGTTGCGCAGCTTGTCGCGCAGCACGTGGGTGAAATTTTCTTCGATGTACAACGGCATCTGCGGGGCGACCCGGTGCAGTTGTGGAATCAGGTGCGGGAACAGGTACGGCCCGACGGTGTAGATCGCGCCGACTTTCAGCGGAGCGGTCAGCTGGTTCTTGCCGGCCTGGGCCAGCTCACGGATGCCTTGCGCCTGCTCCAGGACTTTCTGCGCCTGGGCGACGATACCTTCGCCGACCGGGGTCAGGCGCACGGCGCTTTTGCTGCGCTCGAAAATCAGCACACCGAGTTCGTCTTCAAGTTTTTTCACGCCCACCGACAGGGTCGGCTGGCTGACGTGGCAACGCTCGGCGGCGTGGCCGAAGTGCTGCTCTTGGGCGAGGGTAACGATGTAGCGTAATTCTGTGAGGGTCATAGCAAGCGTCCATGAAGTTGCGGGCCAAGCATAACGGCTGCAATCGATAGACGCACGTTATCAGACTGAGTGAGGAATGCGACACCGGGCAATGTGAGTTTGCCGTTGCCAGATAGGCAAAAGGCACCTTTCGGTGCCTTTTGGGTCGGGTTCTTCTGGCTGACACAGAAACTTGTGGGAGCTGGCTTGCCAGCGATAGCGGAGGGTCAGTTCATAATCCTTGTCTGACACACTGCAATCGCTGGCAAGCCAGCTCCCACAGGTTTTGCATCGCGTTAGCGGCGTTTATCCAGCGAGTACACAAACGGCGCGACAATTTCGATCGAGCCATTGTTCAGCATGTCGGCCGGTGGCTTGGGCAGCGGTTGTGCGCGGCGGATCATTTCCAGGGTGGCCCGATCCAGATCGGCGTTGCCCGAGCGGCCCACCAGTTCGAACGACAACACATTGCCTTCAGCGTCGACGACGAAACGCAGACGGTTCAAGCCTTCCTTGCCGCGAGCCTGCGCACTGGCCGGATACTTCTTGTACTTGCCCAAGTGCGCGAGCAGGGTGTTTTGCCAGCTGGCCTTGGCGGCCATTTGTGCGGGCGACGGTCCCGGTGCCGGCTGGGCGGATTTCTCCGTCGGTGCCTGGGTCGGCTGCGTCTCCGCCGGTTTTTCCTCGGAAGGTTTTTCCTTCACCGGTTCCGGTTTTTTCTCGACCGGTTTGGGCGGCTGCGGTTTCGGTTTTGGCTTGGGTTTGGGCTTCGGTACGGCAATCTCGGCCTTGGGTGCTTCAGCCAGTTTCGGAATCGGCAACTCTTCAACCGGAGCCGGTGGCTGCGGCGGTGTGACGACTTTCGGCGGAGCAGGCGGTGGCGGGGTCGGAACCGGTGCCAGCTCGACCATCATTGCCTGCGGCGGCAGTTCGATGGGCGGGCGGGCGGTCCAGTTCAGCGCCAGCGCGATGGCCAGCGCGTGAACGCCCAGCACCACGGCCAGGCTACCGCTGTAACGCGTCAGCTTATGGCGCGTCGTGATCATTTCTTGGCTGCGCTCTCAAGGCCCACCAGACCGACCTTCAGGTAACCGGCCGAGCGCAGTTTATCCATCACGCTCATCAGGTCGCCGTAGTCCACGCCTTTGTCGGCCTGGAAGAAGATGGTGGTGTCTTTCTTGCCCTGGGTCTTGGCGTCGAGCACGGCGCCAAGGGTTTCGGCTTTCACTTCATCGTCGCCGATGTACAGGCGCTGATCAGCTTTAACGCTGAGGAACACCGGTTTCTCCGGGCGCGGCGCCGGTTTGGCGGTCGAGGCCGGCAGGTCGACTTTGATGTCCACCGTAGCCAGCGGCGCGGCCACCATGAAGATGATCAACAGCACCAGCATCACGTCGATGAACGGCGTGACGTTGATTTCGTGGTTCTCGGCCAGATCGTCGTCTGCGCCTTCTTTCAAATGCAGGCCCATGGCCGATTACCCCACTTTCACCATGTGTGGTTGCGAGCTGCTGCGCTCAGGCTGGTGATCGAGGTCACGGCTGACCAGCAACAGGACCTGCGCCGAAGCGTCGGACACCTGCGCCTTGTAGCCGGCGATGGAGCGGGCGAACACGTTGTAGATCACCACCGCAGGAATCGCAGCAACCAGACCCAGCGCGGTAGCCAGCAGCGCTTCGGCGATGCCCGGCGCCACGACGGCGAGGTTGGTGGTCTGGGTCTTGGCGATGCCGATGAAGCTGTTCATGATGCCCCACACGGTACCGAACAGGCCGACGAACGGCGCGGTGGAGCCGATAGTGGCGAGGACGCCGGTGCCGCTGCTCATGTTACGGCCACAGGCTGCGACCAGACGCTCAAGACGGAAGCTGACGCGCTCCTTGATGCCTTCTTTCTCGCGGCTGTTGACCGACAGGCGCATCTCTTCGAGGGCGTCGTGCACCAGCAGGTTGGCGAGGGTGCCTTCCTTTGCCGCAGTGGCGCTGGCTTCCTTGAGGGTCGCGGCTTTTTTCAGGGCAGCGATTTCACCGCGCAGACGACGCTTGGCGCCCATCAGCTCGAAGCCTTTGGCGATCCAGATGGTCCAGGTGATGATGGAAGCGATGGCCAGACCGATCATCACGATTTTCACGATGATGTCGGCGTTCTGGTACATGCCCCATGGCGACAGGTCGTGGGCCATGCCCAAGCTGTTGTCAGGTTCGAGCACTTCAGGCGCGTCGGCCGGACTGGCATCTACCGCCTGCACCGGATCGGTGGTGGCTGGCGCGGCGGCGGCAGGTGCGTGTTGTTCGGTGGCAGCCGGGGCGGCTGGCGCCTGGGCATCGGCGAAGGCGGCGGTCGGCGCCAGCATCAGGCTGAGCAGCAGGGCCGCCACCGCGCTGAAGGCGCGAGGTCGTTTGGTTGGCGAAGCGGGGTTTTGATTACGTGTCATGCTGGCCGGACCTGAAGTAGAAAACGGTTGATGCTCTTCCAGGCCTCGTGAGGCCGAGAACAAAAGTGGGGTGCATTATTGCAAGTAATTCTTGTTAACAAAAGTAATAGAGTTTCTTTTTTTCCTTCATTGCTAGCCGTTCGTCCTTTGCGAGGGCTAATCTGTTCCTTTCGTTTGGGAGTTTTTTGATGTCCGCGCCTTCTGTTTTGATTGCCGGTTGCGGTGACGTCGGCAGTCGTCTGGCTACGCAATTGTTGGCCGCCGGCTGGGAGGTGCATGGTCTGCGCCGTGATGTTTCGCGTTTGCCGGATGGCGTCATCGGCGTGGCGGGTGACCTGTTCAAGGAAGACTGCCCGGAAAACTGGCCATTCGGGGCGGTGGATTATCTGGTGTATTGCGCGGCCGCCACTGATCACGATGAAGCAGGTTATCGTGCGGCTTACGTGCAGGGTTTGCAGAATGTACTGAGTTGGCTGGACGACTACGGGCAGACGCCTGATCGGCTGCTGTTCGTTTCCAGCAGCAGTGTGTACGGGCAGCAGGAAGGGGAGTGGGTCGACGAGCATTCAGCGACCGTCGCCAGCGGCTATTCCGGGCGAGTGATGCTTGAGGCTGAGCAAGTGGCGCTGAAAAGCGGTATCCCGGCGAGCATCGTGCGCCTGACCGGCATTTACGGCCCGGGACGTGAATGGCTGCTGACTCAGGTGCGTCGTGGTTATCGGGTGGCGGTCGAGCCACCGCTGTACGGCAATCGCATTCACGCTGATGACGCAGCAGGGCTGATGGCGTTTCTGCTGCAGGCAGCTCATCAGGGCACGCCGTTGCAGGATGTTTATATCGGAGTGGACGATGCGCCGGCACCGCTGGCCGAAGTGGTCGCCTGGTTGCGCGAGTATCTGGGTGTCACCGATTGGGCGGAAGACGCCAGCGTACGCCGCACCGGCAGCAAGCGCTGCAGCAATGCCCGGGCGAAGGCACTGGGCTGGACGCCGACGTATCCGAGTTACCGTGAAGGCTATGCGGCGATTCTTGAAGGTAAATGCTGACTTCCAGACACCACAAACCACTGTGGGAGCGGGCTTGCTCGCGAAGAGGGTGTGTCAGGCAACATGATGTCGACTGACACACCCTCTTCGCGAGCAAGCCCGCTCCCACAGGGTTATGCGTTGCTCTCAGGCGCGGTTACTGCTTCTCAAGCAACCACTTGCGCTCACCCGGGGTGAACTGCGGCATTTCATCCGCCAGTGCGCTGTTCACCGCCTGGAAAATCTCCAGCGCCTTGCCTTTGCGGGCAAAGATCCAGTTGTTGCCCTGGCCGTTGAGTTGCAGCCACATGCTGTCGTGGTCGCTGTTCATTGAGGCGCAGTCGCCTGCCAGGCACAGGGCATAGCGGTCGGCGCCGGGCAGGCCGGAGACCTGGCCATCGGCCTGGAACTGCACGGTGTTGCCTTCGCCGTCGCCGCTGGCAATCTTCCAGCTGCCGCCCAGATAGGCCGAATACAGTGCGCGTTCGAAGCTGGCGCCGATTGGCGCGCCTTCCGGTACGGGGATTTGCGCACGGTCGAACAACTGATCCGGCTCGTTCTCGGTGGCGGCTTGTTTCATCCGGCCGCCGTCGCGTTTCAGCTCGCTGCCGGAGCTGCCATAGAAGTCGACTTTCCAGGCGCCGGACTGTTCCCCCTGCAGCCGTCCTTCAACGTTCTCGAAACCGTTGGTGTAGCGGGCCTGACCGGCCTTGGTGTTGACGTCCCACTCCAGGTTCGGGCCATAGGCCTGAAGCGCTTCGCGCAGGGGGCCGCCCTTGGCAGCAGCGTCGATCGCCACCTGGTTGATCCAGGTGCCGCTGATGTCACGGTCGGCGGGGTCGCTGGCACAGCCGCCGAGGAAAATGGCGAGCAGCGAGAGAGCAAGCGCTTTGCGCATGGTGGAATCCTTTCAAAACCTTTTCTTTACCGCAGAGCAGTCAGCGCAGCGTTTGAAGGCTGCGCCGTGCGCATTACTCGATGACCAGGATGGCATCCATTTCGACCTGCGAACCCTTCGGCAGGGCAGCAACGCCGATGGCGGCGCGGGCCGGGTACGGCTGATCGAAGTACTTGCCCATGATCTCGTTGACCTTGGCGAAGTGGCTCAGGTCGGTGAGGAAGATGTTCAGCTTGACGATGTCCTTGAACGAACCGCCAGCGGCTTCAGCCACGGCTTTGAGGTTCTCGAACACCTGGACGGTCTGGGCTTCGAAGCCTTCAACCAGTTCCATGGTCTTTGGGTCCAGAGGAATCTGGCCCGACATGTAGACAGTGTTGCCGGCCTTGATCGCCTGGGAGTAGGTACCGATGGCGGCTGGGGCCTTGTCGCTGGTGATTACGGTCTTGGTCATGTATGACTCCTTGTTAGGTGTGAATTAGGCACGCATGCGGGTGATGCGGATGACCCCGGTCAGGGCGCGCAGTTTCTTGATCACGCGGGCCAGGTGCACACGGTCGTGGACGCTGACCACCAGTTGGACGACGCTGATGCGGCCATCGCGCTCGTCCATGCTGATTTTCTCGATATTGCCGTCGGCCGCGTTGACGCTGCTGGCCAGCAGGGCGATCAGGCCGCGCTGGTGTTCCAGCTCGACGCGCAGCTCGACGTTGAATTCGCCGGTGACATCCTTGGCCCACGAAAGCTGGATGCATTTTTCCGGGTTGTGCCTGATTTCGCTGATGTTGCGGCAGTTGTCCAGGTGCACGACCATGCCTTTGCCCGCCGACAGGTGCCCGACAATCGGGTCGCCCGGGATCGGCGTGCAGCATTTGGCGTAACTGAGCACCAGACCTTCGGTACCGCGAATCGCCAGCGGGCCTTCCGGGCTAGGAAGCTGCTCGCCTTCGCCAAGCAGGCGGCGCGCCACGACATAGGCCATGCGGTTGCCCAGACCAATGTCTTCGAGCAAATCTTCAATCAGTTCGAGGCGGTATTCGGTGAGCATCGCCTTGACGCGCTCGGTCGGAATTTTCTCTAGCGAGCTGTCGAAACCGTTGAGCACCTTGTTCAGCAGGCGTTCGCCGAGGCTGATGGACTCGGAGCGACGTTGCAGTTTCAGTGCATGGCGGATGTGCGTACGTGCCTTGCCGGTGACCACGAAGTTGAGCCACGCCGGATTCGGCCGCGCGCCTGGCGCGCTGACGATCTCGACCGTGGAGCCGCTTTGCAGCGGTTCGGACAGCGGTGCGAGACGGCGGTTGATCCGGCAGGCGATGCAGCTGTTGCCGACGTCGGTGTGCACCGCATAGGCAAAGTCGACCGCCGTGGAGCCCTTGGGCAGCTCCATGATCCGGCCTTTGGGCGTGAACACGTAGACCTCGTCCGGGAACAGGTCGATCTTCACGCTCTCGATGAATTCCAGCGAGTTGCCGGCACGTTGCTGCATTTCCAGCACACCTTTGACCCACTGACGGGCGCGGGCGTGAGTGCCTTTCGGCTGCTCGTCACCGCTGGACTTGTACAGCCAATGGGCGGCAATGCCGTTGTTGGCCATCTCTTCCATTTCGCGGGTGCGGATCTGGATCTCGATCGGTACGCCGTGCATGCCAAACAGCGTGGTGTGCAGCGACTGATAGCCGTTGGCCTTGGGAATCGCGATGTAATCCTTGAAGCGCCCCGGCAACGGTTTGTACAAATTATGCACAGCACCCAGCACGCGGTAGCAGGTATCGACCTTGTCGACGATGATCCGGAACGCATAGACGTCCATGATCTCGTTGAAGGCCCGACGCTTGCCGCGCATTTTCTTGTAGATGCCGTAGAGGTGTTTCTGGCGACCGCTGACTTCGCCCTGGATGCCGTCGATCGCGAGGCAGTGGCCGAGGGACTCTTCGATCTTGTTGACGATTTCCTTGCGGTTGCCCCGGGCGCGCTTGACCGCCTGGTAGATCCGCGCCGAACGCATCGGGTGCATCGCCTTGAAGCCGAGGTCTTCGAATTCGATACGAATGGCGTGCATGCCCAGCCGGTTGGCGATGGGCGCATAGATTTCGAGGGTTTCCTTGGCGATCCGGCGGCGTTTTTCCCCGGACAGCACTTCCAGCGTGCGCATGTTGTGCAGGCGGTCGGCAAGTTTGACCAGGATCACGCGAATGTCGCGGGCCATGGCCATGGCCATTTTCTGGAAGTTTTCGGCCTGGGCTTCGGCCTTGGTCTCGAAGTTCATCTGGGTCAGTTTGCTGACCCCGTCGACCAGTTCGGCCACGGTTTCACCGAACTGCGCTTGCAGCGCTTCTTTGGCGATACCGGTGTCTTCGATCACGTCATGCAGCATCGCGGCCATCAGGCTCTGATGGTCCATGTGCATGTCGGCAAGAATATTCGCCACCGCAAGAGGATGCGTGACGTACGCCTCGCCACTGCGACGGCGCTGACCGTCATGGGCTTGTTCGGCGTAGAAATACGCTCGGCGGACCAGGTTGACCTGGTCGTTGCCGAGGTAGGTCGATAAGCGATCGGCGAGGGCGTCTATGCTCGGCATGATGACTCCTGCCGTAGGCTGTGTTCCCGCGCCGTGCTACGTCGACCAGGCATAGGCTTAGACGGCCTCGTTGGACTCGTCCTCGAACGCAGCGAAGACCGGGTCTTCGTGGACGATTTCCTGCTCGGCGATGAACTCGTAGCTCATCAGGCCTTCTGCGATTTCACGCAGGGCGACAACGGTCGGCTTGTCGTTTTCCCACTGGACCAGTGGCTCTTTGCCGCCGGTGGCCAGTTGACGGGCACGCTTGGTAGAGAGCATGACCAGCTCAAAGCGGTTTTCCACGTGTTCTAGGCAGTCTTCAACGGTTACGCGGGCCATGGTATTCCTCGGAGCGAATGCAATATGCGCGCTGCCCGGTTGGGCGAGCGGACTGAGCAGTTTAAAAAATCACCAGCGATTAGGGAAGCGCTGATTTTTTGACCAGACCCTTCAACGCGCTGCAAGCACCAATGTAAAGCGCTTGCAGCGGTTTTGGGAAGTGCTGATTAACCGAGCAGTTCGGCCAGTAATTTGCCGAAACGTACCTGCTGGCGTTTCTGTTGCAGCTGATTGGCGCGGAAAATCGCCTTCAGATCGTCCAGTGCATGGGCGAAATCGTCGTTGATTATCAGATAGTCGTACTCGACATAGTGGCTCATCTCGCTGACGGCTTCGCGCATCCGGCCATCAATGATCTCGTCACTGTCCTGGCCACGGTTGGTCAGGCGCTGGTGCAAGGCCTGCAGCGACGGCGGCAGGATGAAGATCGAGCGTGCCTGCGGCATCAGCTTGCGCACTTGTTCGGCGCCTTGCCAGTCGATTTCCAGAATCAGATCGTGACCTTCGTCCAGCGTTTGCTGCAGACGGCTTTGCGAGGTGCCATAGAAGTTGCCGAAGACTTCGGCGCGTTCGAGGAAATCGCCGTGCTCGCCCATCTTCACGAACTCTTCGCGAGTCACGAAGTGATAGTTCACGCCGTCCACTTCACCCGGACGCATGGCGCGGGTGGTGTGGGAGATCGAGACGCGGATCTCCGGATTGGCATCGGTCAAAGCCTTGACCAGGCTGCTCTTGCCTGCGCCCGATGGCGCGGAAATGATGTACAGGGTGCCGGTGCTGTGGGTCATGTCTGTTGCCTTACTCAATATTCTGCACTTGTTCGCGCATCTGCTCGATCAACACCTTGAGGTTGACGGCGGCCTGGGTGCTGCGCGGATCGAAGGCCTTGGAGCCCAGTGTGTTGGCTTCGCGGTTGAGCTCCTGCATCAGGAAGTCCAGGCGCCGACCGGCGGCACCGCCGGACTTGAGCACCCGGCGCACTTCAATGATGTGGGTGCTCAGGCGATCCAGTTCTTCGGCCACATCGCTCTTTTGCGCGAGCATGACCATTTCCTGTTCCAGGCGCTGCGGATCCAGTTCGGCCTTCATGTCGGTGAAGCGGTCGAGGACTTTCTGACGCTGGGTCGCGAGCATCTGCGGCACCAGTTCACGCAAGGTCACGACGTCCTCTTCAATGGAAGTCAGGCGCTCGTTGATCAGGCGTGCCAACTCCGCGCCTTCGCGCTCGCGGCCGGCCTTGAGTTCCTTGAGACCTTGATTGAACAGCGCCAGCGCATCGGCGTTCAGCGCTTGTGGATCAGTGGCGTCGGCCACCAGCACGCCGGGCCAGGCCAGCACTTCCAGCGGGTTGAGTGCTGCCGGGTTCTTGATCAGGCCGGCAACGGTTTCGGCGGCGGCGACCAGTTGCGCGGCGCGCTCGCGGTCGACCTGCAACGGCTTGCCGGTGCTTTCTTCAGTGAAACGCAGGGTGCATTCCAGTTTGCCCCGCGACAGGCCCTGACGTAGGGCTTCACGCACGGCGCCCTCGAGGTCGCGGAACGACTCCGGCAGGCGCAGGTGCGGTTCCAGATAGCGGCTGTTGACCGAGCGCAGTTCCCAGCTCAGGGTGCCCTGGACGCCGGCTTTCTCGACGCGGGCGAAGGCGGTCATGCTGTGCACCATGGCGGTGACCTCGCAATGCAGATCGGCGCAGAAGGGATGTTCCGCAGGCTCGATATCAATGAATTTAAGCCGACTGGCAGCAAAGGCGCAGGATTGTAGCGCAGTGCGGCGGATGCGCCCAAACACACGGTGTGACAAAGGGCTGCAGGCCGTCGGTTATGCGTGTTTCAGGGCCCTGGGTCGACGGTTGGAATTTTTAACCCGTGCCCAGGCGCGGTGCAGCGCTCTATAATGCTCGGCAGTTTTCCGTCCCCAGTACAGGTATTCCCTATGAAACGTCCAAGTGGTCGCGCTGCCGATCAGCTTCGCTCGATCCGCATTACCCGCAACTACACCAAACACGCCGAGGGATCCGTACTGGTCGAATTCGGTGATACCAAGGTCATCTGCACCGTCAGCGTCGAAAACGGCGTGCCGCGTTTCCTCAAAGGCCAGGGCCAGGGCTGGTTGACCGCCGAGTACGGCATGCTGCCGCGCGCCACTGGCGAGCGTAACCAGCGTGAAGCGAGCCGTGGCAAGCAGGGCGGCCGCACCCTGGAAATCCAGCGCCTGATCGGTCGTTCCCTGCGCGCTGCGCTGGACATGTCCAAGCTGGGCGACGTCACCCTGTACGTCGACTGCGACGTGATCCAGGCTGACGGCGGCACCCGCACCGCGTCCATCACCGGCGCGATGGTGGCACTGGTCGATGCGTTGAAAGTGATCAAGAAGCGCGGCGGCCTGAAAGGCGGCGACCCGCTCAAGCAAATGATCGGCGCCGTGTCGGTCGGTATGTATCAGGGCGAGCCGGTGCTGGATCTGGACTATCTTGAAGATTCCGCCGCCGAGACCGACCTCAACGTGGTGATGACCAGCACCGGTGGCTTCATCGAAGTCCAGGGCACCGCCGAAGGCGCGCCGTTCCAGCCTGAAGATCTGAACGCCATGCTGGAACTGGCGAAGAAAGGCATGAACGAAATCTTCGAACTGCAAAAGGCTGCACTGGCCGACTGAGCAGGTTCGCAACCCGCAAGGAGGACGTGATGAGTGATGAGCAAGAGTTGCTGCCCAAGCCGAGCCAGGAGGTTCGCCAATGGGCGATGTTTTGTCACTTGTCCGCCTTGCTGGGGATCTGGATTCCGTTCGGCAACCTGATCGGGCCGCTGATCCTGTGGCAGATGAAGCGCGAAACCGATCCGTTCATTGACGCTCAGGGCAAGGAAGCGCTGAATTTTCAGATCACCGTGGCGATTGCCGCCGCGATCTGTCTGCTGCTGATGGTGTTGATCATCGGCTTCTTCTTGCTGGGCCTGCTGGCCATCGGCGCATTGGTGCTGACGATCATTGCTGGGGTGAAGGCGAACGAAGGCTTTCCCTACCGTTATCCATTCACTTGGCGACTGATCAAATAAAGATCAATGCAAAGCCTCCGTGTCTCGCAAAGTTTTAATTTAAATGCCCTGACTTGTCAGGGCATTTGTGTTTTTGCAACTCGAATAATTACTCTTTCGTGTAGGAGCAGTTCTATCTGCGACAAGCGGTAGTGGATATTTTTTATATATCTAACGCCTACACTTTTAGTCACAACTGCAATGCTTTAACGCAATCTCAGTCCTTGGCAACAGGACTTGTCGATTGTTAAGGTTGCTCCGCGCAACATTGCTTCAGAAATATCTCGATATATTCAAGCCATCAAAGGCCCTTGAATTCCACATCAATCAGTGTTGAGACAATCAGCCGATTCAATAGGCGTGCGCGGGTAAAAGTGCGCCTGATGAATAAATAGCCAAGAATATCCCCAATGATCCAGCTCGATTTTTATGGAACGCTCGTGGCCGCCTCTCTGGTGCTATTACTGGGGCGTGGACTTATTGCACGAGTCGGATTCCTGCGTAATTACAATATTCCTGAACCCGTCGCCGGTGGACTGGTGGTTGCGCTGGGTTTATTGATATTGCGAACTTTTGATATAGAAATCAGATTCGATACTTCACTGCAGACGCCGTTGATGTTGGCGTTCTTTGCCACAATCGGTTTGAGCGCAGACTTTGCCAACCTGAAAAAGGGTGGTCGCGTAGTCGGCATATTTCTACTGGCGGTTACCGGGCTTCTGGTGGTTCAGAACGCTTTGGGCATTGGCCTTGCCAAAACGTTGGGTCTTGATCCGTTGATGGGGCTCCTGACGGGTTCGATCACGCTTGCGGGCGGTCACGGTACGGGGGCGGCGTGGGGCACGGTATTCAGTGAAAAGTACGGCCTTGCTTCGGCCTCCGAGCTTGCAATCGCCTCGGCAACCTTCGGCTTGGTCCTGGGCGGTTTGATAGGTGGGCCTGTGGCCCGCCTGCTCATCAAGCGCGTTGAGGTGCCCGGTTGCCAGTTTCAAGAAACGCCACGGATGCCAAAGGGTTTTGAGCAGCCGAACAAAGAGCGCTCGATTACGCCCTTTTCGTTTATCGAGACACTGGCATTGATTGCGGTCAGTTTATTGGCTGGCAATCTTCTGAATGGCTTTCTGCACGGAACCGCATTCGAGTTGCCAACGTTTGTCTGCGTTTTGTTTGTGGGGGTGATGCTACGTAACGGGCTATCGGCGCTGGGCCTGTATCAGGTATTCGAGCGTGAAGTGTCGGTGCTGGGCAATGTCAGCCTGTCGCTGTTTCTGGCAATTGCCTTGATGTCTCTCAAGCTCTGGGATCTGGCAGCGTTGGCACTGCCGATATTCATCATCCTGGCTGCGCAAACGTTGGTCATGGCGCTGTTTGCGATTTTTGTGACATTCAGAGTGATGGGCAGTAACTACGACGCGGCGGTCCTGGCGGCGGGGCATTGCGGTTTTGGCCTGGGCGCAACGCCAACCGCCATTGCCAACATGCAGGCGGTGACGCAGCGTTTCGGGCCTTCGCAGATTGCGTTTCTGGTGGTGCCGATGGTCGGTGCATTCTTCATCGACATCATCAACGTGATCGTCATCAAGCTTTACCTGGCCTTGCCGTTATTTGTCGCCGTCTGAGGTCAGGACGGCTTCAGGCGCGGCATAAAAAATGCCCGTATCTCGCGATACGGGCATTTTTTAACGACGGATCGACGCTTATATGGTCAGCGTCCAGTCGTAGTCGACGATCAGCGGCGCGTGCTGCGAGAACCGTGGCTGACGTGGCAGGCGTGCGCTGCGTACGAAACGGCGCAAGCCCGGGGTCAGCAGCTGGTAGTCGAAGCGCCAGCCCAGATTGAGCATCTCGGCCTGCTCGTTGTCCGGCCACCAGCTGTATTGGTCGCCTTCGCGGCTGACTTCGCGCAGGGCATCGACGTAGCCCATGTTGCCGACAATCTCGTCCATCCAGGCGCGTTCTGGCGCCAGGAAGCCCGGGGATTGCTGGCTGTCGCGCCAGTTCTTGATGTCGAGCTTCTGCTGCGCAACGTACAGCGAGCCACAATAAATGTACTCGCGACGTTTACGCCGCTGTTTGTCCAGGTACTTGCCGAAGTCGTCCATGAGCTTGAACTTCTGGTTCAAGTCCTCATCGCCGTTCATCCCCGAAGGAAGCAGCAAGGTGGCAATACTGACTTTGTCGAAATCTGCTTGCAGGTAGCGCCCGTAGCGGTCGGCCGTCTCGAAACCGAGACCGCTGATGACAGCCTTCGGTTGCAACCGCGAATACAAAGCCACGCCACCTTGGGCAGGGACTTCAGCATCGCAGGCATAAAGGAAGTAGCCATCCAGTTGGAAGGCTGGGTCATCCAGTTCAAAGGCGGAGGCACGGGTGTCCTGCAGGCAGATGACGTCGGCATTCTGTGCTTGCAGCCAACTGAGCAAACCACGCTCGACTGCAGCCTGAATACCATTGACGTTCACACTGATGATCCGCATAAATGGCCCCAAAAATCGCGTGCGTGTATGATACACGGCGTCAAGCTAATTAGCTAAATCCGTGGTATTTGGGGTTTTTTCATGCAAGCGTATCAGCGCGATTTCATTCGTTTTGCCATCGATCGCGGCGTTTTGCGCTTCGGTGAGTTCACCCTGAAGTCCGGGCGCACCAGTCCTTACTTCTTCAATGCCGGCCTGTTCAACTCGGGTTCGGCCCTGGCGCAGCTGGGGCGTTTCTACGCGGCAGCCATCGCCGAAAGCGGCATTCCTTTCGACGTATTGTTTGGCCCGGCCTACAAAGGCATCCCGCTGGCAGCCACCACCGCTGTCGCGTTGGCCGAACACCACAACCGTGACCTGCCATGGTGCTTCAACCGCAAGGAAGCCAAGGCCCACGGCGAAGGCGGCAGCCTGGTCGGCGCGCCGCTGACCGGTGACGTGCTGATCATCGACGACGTGATCACTGCCGGCACCGCGATCCGCGAAGTGATGCAGATCATCGCGTCTCAGGACGGCGCCAAAGCGGCCGGCGTGCTGATCGCCCTGAACCGTCAGGAGCGTGGCAACGGCGAATTGTCGGCAATCCAGGAAGTCGAGCGTGACTTCGGTATTCCGGTGATCAGCATCGTTTCGCTGAACCAGGTGCTGGAATTCCTCGCCGACGACCCGCAGCTCAAGCAGCATTTGCCAGCCGTGGAAGCGTATCGCGCCCAGTTCGGCGTCTGACGCGCTGCCCTTGTAGGAGTTGCCGAAGGCTGCGATCTTTTGATCTTGTTTTTTGAAAGCAAAACATCAAAAGATCGCAGCCTGCGGCAGCTCCTACAGGGGTTGCAGGCAAAAAAAGACCCCGCTCAGTCAGGCTGAGCGGGGTCTTTTCGTTTCCGCGACGGCTTACGGACGCTTGCGATTGCTGATCAGCGTGCCCACACCAGTGTCGGTGAAGATTTCCAGCAGGATCGCGTTCGGTACGCGACCGTCGATGATCAGCGAGCTGCCAACACCGCCCTGAACCGCTTCCAGTGCGCAACGGATCTTCGGCAGCATGCCGCCGTAGATGGTGCCGTCGGCGATCAGGTCGTCGACCTGCTGGGTGCTCAGGCCGGTCAACACGGTGCCGGACTTGTCCATCAGGCCGGCGATGTTGGTCAGCAGCATCAGCTTCTCGGCTTTCAGCGCTTCGGCGACTTTACCGGCCACCAGGTCGGCGTTGATGTTGTACGACTCGCCGTTCTCACCCACGCCGATTGGCGCGATCACCGGGATGAAGTTGCCTTTGACCAGCAGGTTCAGCAACTCGGTGTTGATCCCGACCACTTCGCCCACATGACCGATGTCGATGATTTCCGGCTGGGTCATCTCCGGGGTCTGGCGGGTGACGGTCAGTTTCTTCGCACGAATCAGCCCGGCGTCTTTACCGGTCAGGCCGATGGCGCTGCCGCCGTGACGGTTGATCAGGTTGACGATGCTTTTGTTGACCTGACCGCCGAGGACCATTTCCACCACGTCCATGGTCGCGGCGTCGGTGACGCGCATGCCATCGACGAAGTGGCTTTCGATCGACAGGCGCTTGAGCAGATCACCGATCTGCGGGCCGCCGCCGTGAACCACCACCGGGTTGATGCCCACGGCTTTCATCAAGACGATGTCGCGGGCGAAGCCGGTTTTCAGCTCCTCGCTTTCCATCGCGTTGCCGCCGTATTTGATCACCAGGGTCTTGCCGACATAACGTCGGATGTAAGGCAACGCTTCGGACAGAACCTGGGCGGTGTGGGCGGCGGCTTCGCGTTCGAGGGTCATTCAGGGCTCCGGGTGAATCAGAACGGTAGTTGGAGATCAGGTGCAACGCGTTTCAGTTGGGCGTGGAACACGTCCTTGATGCGCTGCAATTCAGCCTCGTCATCGGCCTCGAAGCGCAGCACCAGCACCGGAGTGGTGTTGGAGGCGCGTACCAGGCCCCAGCCTTTGGCGTAATCGACCCGCACGCCGTCGATGGTGGTCAGGTCGGCGCCTGGGCCCCACTGTGCGTCGTGCAGTGCATCAATGATGCTGAATTTGCTCTCTTCGGTCACATGGATATTGATTTCCGGCGTAGAAATATCGTTCGGGAAGGTCGCAAACAGCTCTTCGGCGGTGGATTTTTCCTTGCTGAGGATCTCCAGCAGCCGTGCGGCGCTGTAGATACCGTCGTCGAAACCGAACCAGCGTTCCTTGAAGAAGATGTGCCCGCTCATCTCACCGGCCAATAGAGCACCGGATTGTTTCATTTTCTTTTTGATCAACGAATGGCCAGTCTTCCACATTAGCGGGCGACCGCCGTATTCCTTGATCAGCGGCACCAGGCGGCGGGTGCATTTGACGTCGAAGATGATTTCCGCGTCCGGATTGCGCGCCACCACGTCGCGGGCGAACAGCATCAGCAGGCGGTCCGGGTAGACGATGCTGCCGGTGTTGGTCACCACGCCGACGCGGTCGCCATCGCCGTCGAAGGCCAGACCGAGGTCGGCATTGGTTTCCTTGACCTTGGCGATCAGGTCGACGAGGTTCTCGGGCTTGCCCGGATCCGGGTGGTGGTTGGGGAAGTTGCCGTCGACTTCGCAGAACAGCGGGATGACTTCGCAGTTCAGCGCTTCGATCAGTTGCGGGGCAATCACGCCGGCCGCGCCGTTGCCGCAGTCGACCACGACTTTCAGACGTCGGGCCAGTTTGACGTCCTGGACGATTTCGGTGGTGTAGCGGTCGAGGATTTCGACCTGGGTCACGCTGCCCTGACCGCTGGTCAGGTCATTGGTCTTGATGCGCTCGTGCAGCACCTGGATCTGCTCGTTGGCGAGGGTGTCGCCGGCGATCACGATCTTGAAGCCGTTGTAGTTCGACGGGTTATGGCTGCCGGTGAGCATCACCCCAGACTTGCCGGCCAATACGTTCGCCGCGTAATACAGCGCAGGCGTCGGGACCAGGCCGACGTCGCTGACGTGGCAGCCGCTCTCGGCGATACCGCGGATCAGTTCTGCAACCAGCTCCGGGCCGGACAGGCGACCGTCGCGACCGACGGAAACATTCGGTTCACCTTGGGCCAGGCTCTGTGAGCCGATGGCGCGGCCGATCCAGTAAGCGGTTTCGGCATTGAGGAATTCCGGCACGGTGCCGCGAATGTCATAGGCGCGGAAGATGCTGTCGGGAAGCTTCGGGGCGATCTTGGCGGGGGTGCTCATCTGCACAAATGCTCCATCTCGAAAGTGGCGGGACACACCGACGATTCACTCGGCGGCAGGCTCAAACTGAAGGGTATGACGGCGTTTTCCGCAGAGAGTTCGTGGTGTGAAAGGGCCATGACGCCTCGTCTGGCGTGGCCTGCGGCCGGCAAAACCTTGATTTTCGGTGCTAAAACCTGCTGCCGAAAAAGCACAAATTTTGTGGTGAGGGGATTTATCCCCGATTGCTGCGCAGCAGATCCAAAAGCCTTGGGGCCGCTTCGCGGCCCATCGGGATAAATCCCCTCGCCACAATAATATTTCAGGGTTATTTAGTGCCGGTATGGCCAAATCCGCCCGCGCCGCGTTCGGTTTCGACGAACTCTTCAACCATTTCGAAATGCGCCTGCACCACCGGCACCAATACCAGCTGCGCCAAACGCTCGCCGACGGTCATGGTGAAGTCGCTCTGACCACGGTTCCAGCACGACACCATCAGCGGGCCTTGATAATCCGAGTCGATCAGGCCGACGAGGTTGCCGAGCACGATGCCGTGCTTATGGCCCATGCCCGAGCGCGGCAGGATCAGCGCGGCGAGGTTCGGGTCGCCTATGTAGACCGACAGACCGGTAGGGATCAGCACGGTTTCACCCGGCTTGATCACGATGTCCTGTTCCAGCATGGCGCGCAGGTCGAGGCCGGCGGAGCCTGGGGTGGCGTATTGCGGCAGCGGGAATTCGCTACCGATGCGTGGGTCGAGGATCTTGGCTTGCAAAGCGTGCATGTAAATTAAACCTGGTTCAGACGTTCGGCGATAAAAGTGACCAGTTGGCGAGCGATCTTGCTCTTGCTGGTCTGGGCGAAAACAGTGGCATGAAGCTCACGGTCGATCACGCTGCAGGCGTTTTCTTCGCTGTTGAAACCGATGCTCGGGTTGGCGACGTCGTTGGCGACGATCAGGTCGAGATTCTTGTCTTTCAGCTTGCGTGCAGCGTAGTCGAGCAGGTGTTCGGTCTCGGCGGCGAAGCCGACACTGAACGGGCGGTCGGGGCGGGTCGCGATGGTGGCCAGGATGTCCGGGTTACGCACCATTTGCAGGACGAAGCCGTCGCCGCTTGTAGGGTCTTTCTTGAGTTTTTGCGGGGCAACGACTTCCGGACGGTAGTCCGCCACCGCTGCCGAGGCGATGAACACATCACACGGGATGGCCGATTCGCACGCTGCAAGCATGTCGCGGGCACTGACCACATCGATGCGCGTGACGCGATCCGGCGTCGGCAGGTGCACCGGGCCACTGATCAGGGTCACGCGGGCGCCGGCTTCCACCGCGGCTTCGGCCAGAGCGAAGCCCATTTTCCCGGAGCTGTGGTTGGTGATGTAGCGCACCGGGTCGATGTTTTCCTGGGTCGGACCGGCGGTGATCACCACATGCTTGCCGGTCAGCGCTTGGCGCTGGAAGCAATCCGCCGCGCACTGCGCCAGATCGGTGGCTTCCATCATCCGGCCCATGCCGACGTCGCCGCAGGCCTGGCTGCCAGAGGCCGGGCCGAAAGTCTTCAGGCCGCGACTTTCAAGGAGTTGCAGGTTGGCTTGGGTTGCCGGATCGCGCCACATCGCCTGATTCATTGCTGGCACGACGGCCACCACGGCGTCGGTGGCCAGCACCAGGGTGGTCAGCAGATCGTTGGCGATGCCTTGGGCCAAACGGGCGATCAGGTCGGCGGTGGCCGGGGCGATCAACACCAGATCGGCCCACTTGGCCAGCTCGATATGACCCATGGCCGCTTCGGCGGCCGGGTCGAGCAAGTCGAGGTGAACCGGGTGCCCGGACAGGGCCTGCATGGTCAGCGGGGTGATGAACTCGGCGCCGCCATGGGTCATGACCACACGCACTTCGGCGCCCTGGTCGATCAGGCGACGAACCAGATCGGCGCTCTTGTAGGCCGCAATGCCGCCGCCGACGCCCAGAACGATGCGTTTCCGATACAGCCGCTGCATAGGTCTGCCTTTACATTTCGTGGGTGACATACGTGGCGAAACCCCCTCCCCAGGGTGAATTCGCCCGCAAAAAAGATGGGCTACGATATCACAGCGACCGCTACGGAACAGCGGTGCCCACAGACAAGGAAGGTGTATGAGTATTCGCGATTGGCCGGCGGCGGAGCGGCCGCGGGAGAAGCTGCTTGAACAGGGCTCGGGAAGTCTTTCGGACGCCGAGTTGCTGGCGATTTTTCTTCGAACCGGGGTCACGGGAAAAAGCGCGGTGGATCTGGCGCGACACCTGTTGACGCAATTCGGCAGCCTGCGCGCGTTGCTGGAGGCCGATCTTGCGGCGTTCAGCGGACAGTTGGGATTGGGGCCTGCGAAATTCGCGCAGTTGCAGGCGGTGCTGGAAATGGGGCGGCGACACCTGGCCGAGCGCATGCGTAAAAAACCGGCGCTGGAGAATCCGCAGGCAGTTCGGGACTATCTGAAATCCATGCTGCGCCACGAGCCACACGAGGTGTTTGGCTGCCTGTTTCTCGATTCCAAGCATCAGGTGTTGACGTTCGAGGCGCTGTTTCGCGGCTCGATCGATAACACCAGCGTGCATCCCCGGGAAGTGGTGAAACGCTCATTGGCCAACAACGCGGCGGCGGTGATTCTCTGCCATAACCACCCGTCGGGGAACAGCGATCCGAGCCAGGCGGACCGCCAACTGACCAAGCGCTTGCAGAAGGCTCTGGACCTGATTGATGTACGGGTGCTGGATCACTTCATCATTGGCGACGGCGAGCCGCTGTCGATGGCGGAATGTGGCTGGATGTAGCTTTCAACAGCAAACACCAACCCCTGTGGGAGCGGGCTTGCTCGCGAAGGCGATGTGTCAGTCAATAAGAGTTTGGCTGATCCGACGCCTTCGCGAGCAAGCCCGCTCCCACAGGTGAATTGTGTTGTGACGGGTTATTTCAGGTTGACCTTGGAGTAGTCCTGCCGCCCGAACGGGCTCACCGAGTAACCCTGCACATCCTTGCGCGTCAGCGCATAAGCGGTCGGGTGTGCCAGCGGCAACCACAGCGCCTGCTGCTGAATCTGCGCCTGCGCCTGTTCGTACAGTTTGGTGCGTACGCCTTGCTCACTGGTGGTCTTGCCGGCGCTGATCAGCTTGTCCAGGTCGGCATTGCAGTAGCGGGCGAAGTTGGTGCCGGACTTGACCGCCGCGCAGGAAAACTGCGGCGTGAGGAAGTTGTCCGGGTCGCCGTTGTCGCCGGCCCAGCCCATGAACAGCAGGTCATGCTCGCCAGCCTTGGCGCGGCGAATCAGTTCGCCCCACTCGATCACGCGGATTTCCGCCTGAATGCCGATTTCCGCCAGATCCGATTGCAGCAATTGCGCACCCAGACTCGGATTCGGGTTGAGCAGGCTGCCGGACGGACGCGTCCAGATGGTGGTCTGAAAGCCGTCCTTGAGTCCGGCCTTGGCCAGCAACGCCTTGGCTTTGGCCAAGTCGTGCGGGTAGCCCGGCAGGTTCTTCGCGTAGCTCCAGGTGTTCGGCGGGTAAGGGCCGTTGGCCGGCTCTGCGGTGTCTTCGAACACGGCCTTGACGTAGTTGGCCTTGTCGAAGGCGAGGTTGATCGCCTGGCGCACTTCCGGCTTGTCCAGCGGTGGATGCTGGCTGTTGATGCCAACGAAAGCGGTCATGAAGGCGTCAGTCTTTTCTACTTTCAGGGTCGGCTCTTCCTGTGCAGCCTTCACGTCCAGCGGTTTTGGCGACAGGGCGATCTGGCACTCGTTACGCCGCAGCTTTTGCAGGCGCACGTTGGCGTCCGGGGTGATGGCGAAGATCAGCGGGTCGACCGCCGGCTTGCCGCCGAAATAGTCCGAGTTGGCCTTGTAGCGCACAGAGGCGTCTTTCTGGAAGCGCGTGAACACGAACGGACCGGTGCCGATCGGCTGGCTGTTGAGCTTGTCGGTGGCGTCGGCCTTGAGCAGCTTGTCGGCGTATTCGGCGGAATAGATGGAGGCGAAGCCCATGCTCAGGGTCGCGAGGAACGTCGAGTCCGGGTGGTCGAGGGTAAAGCGCACGGTCAGCGGGTCAAGCGCGTCGATCTTCTTGATCAGCGCCGGCAACTGCATGGACTGGGCGTGCGGGAAGCCGCTTTGCGCCACTTTGTGCCATGGGTTGGCTGGATCGAGCATGCGGTCGAAGCTGAATTTGACGTCTTCGGCGCTCAGGGTACGGGTCGGCTTGAAATAGTCAGTGCTATGAAACTTCACCTGCGGGTGCAGCTTGAACACATAAGTCAGGCCGTCGGTGCTGACTTCCCAGCTGTCGGCCAGGCTCGGCACGACTTTGCCGCTGGCGGTGTCGAAGTCGACCAGGCGATTCATCAGCACATCGGCCGAGGCATTGGTGGTGGTCAGCGAGTTGTATTGCACCACGTCGAACCCTTCAGGGCTGGCCTCGGTGCACACGCTCAGGGCGGCAGCCTGGGCCAGGGGGCTCAGCAGAAGCGGGGCGAGCAACAGGGGTAGGGCAGCGAGGCGCATGGTCGGCTTCCTTTACAGATCGAAGGCCATCTGCAGGTGCAGTCTGGAAAAGGGTTACCCTAGAGGGCTGGATTGCAAATGACTATCCCCTTTTTGCATTTTTGGGGCAGCCCAGTGACGTTTTTCAGACCACGGTGCACGAGGAAAAGTCGAAAACGTCTGTTAGAGCGGTTTTCTGCGACGAGTGGTCAAAACTCGCCTCAGCCTTTATCCAAAGCGTCTGCAGGCGGAAAATGCGCCTTTTTACCGGTCGATTGCACATCCATTGTTGTTGCACCCCGGTCTTTCTGGTATAAAGCAGCGCTCTTTTCTAGGGGCCCGGTTCCTTCACTGTAGGTGTAGCCGGTAAGACCTCTAAAGAAACGCGGCGCCTGGCGCCAAATGACTGAGAGATTAAGCGGCCAACCCATGCCGGGTTGGGCATGTGGTTTTAGAGGGCTGAGGCATGTCGAGAGTATGTCAAGTTACCGGTAAGGGTCCGGTAACCGGGAATAACATTTCCCACGCAAACAACAAAACCCGTCGTCGTTTCCTGCCGAACCTGCAGCATCACCGCTTCTGGGTTGAAGAAGAGAAACGTTTTGTGCGTCTGCGCGTATCTGCCAAAGGCATGCGCATCATCGACAAGCGTGGCATCAGTGTCGTGCTCGCCGAACTTCGCCGCGATGGCAAGATTTAAGGGAGCTAATCATGCGTGAATTGATTCGTTTGATCTCGAGCGCCGGTACTGGTCACTTCTACACTACCGACAAGAACAAGCGTACTACCCCGGACAAAATCGAGATCAAGAAATATGATCCGGTTGTTCGCAAGCACGTGATCTACAAGGAAGGCAAAATCAAGTAATTGATTTTTCCCGACTTACGAAAAAGGCCCGTATCGTGAGATGCGGGCCTTTTTTGTTGCCTTGAGTTTTGTGCGGACTGTTGCGACGCTTTCGCGAGCAGGCTCGCTCCCACAATGGAATGCGGTCGAATGTGGGAGCGAGCCTGCTCGCGAAGGGGGCCGGTAATATCAGCGAAAGACTCAGGCCTTCTGTTCAAAGATCACATAGATCTTGCGGCAAGCCTCCAGCACTTCCCAGGTACCACGGAAGCCGGCCGGAATCACAAAGCGGTCGCCAACACGCAAGGTCTTGGCATTGCCATCGCTGTCACGCAGCACCGAAACCCCTTGCAGGATTTCGCAGTATTCATGCTCGGTGTAGTTCACCGTCCACTGCCCGACCGCACCTTCCCACACGCCAACACCCATTTGCCCACAAGGGCTGTCGTACTGATTGAACACCGCTTGCTCTGGGTCGCCCTTGAGCACTTTGGCCGGGTCCGGGCGATAGCGTTCGGCTTCGCTGCTGGTCAGGCTGATATCGACGACGTTCTGGATGTTCATTGTTGTTTTCTCCCGTGATGACGGCGCGGTGGCTTGAAAGGGCCAAAGTCTATGTTTATTAAAATGAACACCGCAAGGGCGTATGGCGCGCTTATGTCAAATATATTGAAACAACCCCGGCCGCTGGTTTAGGGTGGCGGGTGCCTTGGGCCGAAAAGCAGGCTGGCCGGGCAGCATTCCTGAAGACGACCGCGAAGAACGCGGCGCTCTATTCAACAAGAGGAGGACACTCGAATGACCACCCTGACTCGTGCCGATTGGGAACAACGTGCTCGCGACCTGAAGATCGAAGGCCGCGCCTACCTCAACGGTGAATACACCGACGCCGTCTCCGGCGAAACCTTCGAGTGCATCAGCCCGGTCGATGGCCGTCTGCTGGGCAAGATCGCCAGCTGTGACGCCGCCGACGCCCAACGCGCCGTGGAAAACGCCCGCGCCACCTTCAATTCCGGCGTGTGGTCGCGCCTGGCGCCGACCAAACGCAAAGCCACCATGATTCGTTTCGCCAGCTTGCTCAAGCAGCACGCTGAAGAGCTGGCGCTGCTCGAAACCCTCGATATGGGCAAACCGATCAGCGATTCGCTGTACATCGACGTACCGGGCGCGGCGCAAGCGCTGAGCTGGAGCGGTGAGGCGATCGACAAGATCTACGACGAAGTCGCCGCCACGCCGCACGATCAACTGGGTCTGGTGACCCGCGAGCCGGTGGGCGTTGTCGGCGCCATCGTGCCGTGGAACTTCCCGCTGATGATGGCCTGCTGGAAACTCGGCCCGGCGCTGTCGACCGGTAACTCGGTGATCCTCAAGCCGTCGGAAAAATCCCCGCTGACCGCCATCCGCATCGCTGCGCTTGCGGTTGAGGCCGGCATTCCGAAAGGCGTGCTCAACGTGCTGCCGGGCTACGGCCACACCGTTGGCAAGGCGCTGGCCCTGCACAATGACGTCGACACGCTGGTGTTCACCGGTTCGACCAAGATTGCCAAGCAGCTGATGATCTACTCCGGCGAATCGAACATGAAGCGCGTGTGGCTGGAAGCTGGTGGCAAGAGCCCGAATATCGTCTTCGCCGATGCGCCGGACCTGCAAGCCGCTGCCGAATCCGCCGCCAGCGCCATCGCCTTCAACCAGGGCGAAGTCTGCACCGCCGGTTCGCGTCTGCTGGTCGAACGCTCGATCAAGGACAAATTCCTGCCGATGGTGATCGAGGCGCTGAAAGCCTGGAAGCCGGGCAATCCGCTGGACCCGGCAACCAATGTCGGTGCGCTGGTCGATACCCAGCAGATGAACACCGTGCTGTCGTACATCGAATCCGGTCACACCGACGGCGCCAAACTGGTGGCGGGCGGCAAGCGCATCCTCCAGGAAACCGGTGGCACTTACGTCGAGCCGACGATTTTCGACGGTGTGAGCAACGCGATGAAGATCGCTCAGGAAGAGATTTTCGGCCCGGTGCTGTCGGTCATCGCCTTCGATACCGCCGAAGAAGCGATCCAGATCGCCAACGACACGCCGTACGGCCTGGCCGCTGCGATATGGACTCAGGAC
This sequence comes from Pseudomonas sp. lyk4-TYG-107, assembly GCF_030209055.1. Lineage (NCBI taxonomy): Bacteria > Pseudomonadati > Pseudomonadota > Gammaproteobacteria > Pseudomonadales > Pseudomonadaceae > Pseudomonas > Pseudomonas sp. lyk4-TYG-107. Next base: position 80,460 of record NZ_JARVST010000006.1, on the reverse strand, counting down.
ATCTCCAAGGCGCACCTGACTGCCAAAGCACTGCGCGCCGGCAGCGTGTGGGTCAACCAGTACGACGGCGGCGACATGACCGCACCGTTCGGCGGCTTCAAGCAGTCGGGCAACGGTCGCGACAAGTCGCTGCACGCGTTCGACAAATACACCGAGCTGAAGGCGACGTGGATCAAGCTGTAAGCCGTTAGCGGGAGCCTGATTCGTTCAGGCTCCCGAACTTACGGAGATCCCCTGTGGGAGCGGGCTTGCTCGCGAAAGCGGTGTATCAGTCAGCACATCTGCTGAATGTGAAATCGTTTTCGCGAGCAAGCCCGCTCCCACAGTGATTTTGTGGCGCACATAAGAATATCCACAGGAGCGTGGACCATGCGTTGGGCGACGTATTTCGCCGTGTTGGCGTCTGTCTTGAGTGTCGGCCTGGCCCTGGGGGTCAGCATGCCGCTGGTGTCGTTGCGTCTGGAGAGCTGGGGTTACGGCTCTTTCGCCATCGGCGTGATGGCGGCGATGCCGGCGATTGGCGTATTGCTGGGCGCGAAGATTTCCAGTCATCTGGCGGCACGTTTCGGCACCGCGAACCTCATGCGTCTTTGCCTGTGGGCCGGGGCGTTGTCGATCGGCTTGCTCGCGCTGTTGCCGAGTTATCCGGTCTGGCTGGTGCTGCGCCTGATGATCGGGGTGATCCTGACCATCGTATTCATCCTCGGCGAGAGCTGGATCAATCAACTGGTCGTCGAACACTGGCGCGGGCGGCTGGTCGCTCTGTATGGCAGCAGTTATGCATTGAGCCAACTGTCTGGTCCATTGCTTCTGGGGGCGCTGGGCACTGAGCATGATTACGGGTTCTGGGTCGGTGTCGGGCTGCTGACAGTCTCGCCATTGCTGTTGATGGGTCGCAGTGGTGCGCCGAGCAGTGAATCCAGCAGCGTTACGTTCAGCGATCTGTGGGGGTTTGCCCGGGAGCTGCCGGCGATTGCCTGGGCGGTGTCACTGTTCGCCGCGTTCGAAGCGATGATCCTCACGCTGTTGCCGGTGTATTGCCTGCAACAGGGCTTCACCGCCGAGATTGCGTTGGCGATGGTCAGCACGGTGGTGGTCGGCGATGCGCTGTTGCAACTGCCGATCGGCGCGCTGGCGGATTACCTGTCGCGGCGCACGTTGTTCGCCGGTTGCGCAGTGATCCTGATGCTGTCGAGTCTGGCGATTCCGCTGTTGATCGACACGCTGTTGATCTGGCCGTTGTGGGTGTTGTTCGGGGCCAGTGCCGGTGGCCTGTTCACCTTGTCACTGATTCTGATCGGCGAGCGTTATCGCGACGATGCGCTGGTGCGGGCCAATGCGCACATTGCGCAGCTGTGGGGTGTCGGCTGTCTGATCGGGCCGTTGCTGGCGGGGGCGGGCAGTCAGTGGATCAGCGGGCATGCGTTGCCGTTGTTGATGGCGGCGGGGGCGTTTGGATTGGTGATTCTACTGATGCGTCAGGGGGCATTCGGCACCGAACCACAGACTGCTTGAATACTTCCCTGTGGGAGCGCATACAAATGCGATTACAACATCCGCTCAAGACCGACAGTGGTGCTGAACCACGCGTTGAAGCGCCGCCACCAACTCCCCGGTTCCTTGCTCAGCGTGTGCATTTGGCCGTTGTCCTCGGTCACCCAGACGATCTCGCCATCCTGCAGTTTCGCCTGATAACTCAGGGCCGGCGCCATGCCTTGCAGCGCCAGTTCGCGCACGTGTTCGGCCAGTTCCGGGCTGTCCACCAGAACCCCGACTTCGGTGTTCCACAGCACTGAGCGCGGATCGAAGTTGAACGAGCCGATGAACGCTTTCTGCCGATCGAAAATCATCGCCTTGCTGTGCAGGCTGGAATCCGAACCACGGAAAGACTTGCTGTAAAACAAGTGCGGGCCACTGCCATAGTTATCCCCAGGCTGACGGCGCAGCTCATACAGTTTTACCCCGTGCTCCAGCAGCGCCTTGCGATACGGTGCGTAACCGCCGTGCACCGCCGGCACATCGGTGGCTTCCAGCGAGTTGGTCAGCAGGCTCACCGAGACCCCGGCGTCGGCGCGCCCGGTCAGGTACACCAGCCCCGGCTGGCCGGGCACGAAGTACGCCGAGATCATGATCAGCTCTTTGCTGACGCCGCGCAGTTCCGGCGCCAGTTGCGTGGTCAGCAGCAGTTGCGGGTCCGGTTCGTCCTTGGCCAGCACTTTGCTCGGCGCGTCCCACAGCGCCTGGTTCCAGGCCCAGATCAGTTCCTTGCGCCAGATGTCCATGCGTGGCGCGGTCTTGAACGTCATCAGCTGTTGATACAGCGCGTGGTTCTGTTTGCGGGTTTCATCCAGCGATTCTTCCAGGCGCGTGCGGGTGTTTTGCAGGTCTTTGATGCTTGGTTTGCTGGAGAGGAATTCGTCGATCGGCTTGCTCAGCGCGCTGTTCCAGTACTGGTCGAAACTGTGCCCGAGCTGCTCTGCCACCGGGCCGACGCTGAGCATGTCGATGTCGGTGAAATTCAGGTTTGGCTCGGCATCGAAATATTCGTCGCCCAGATTGCGCCCGCCAACGATGGCCACGCTGTTGTCCGCCAGGAACAGTTTGTTGTGCATGCGCCGGTGTTGCAGCGACAGGTTGAACAAGCGTCCGGCGGCGCGGGTCACGCCGGTGCTGCGGCCCAGGTGCAGCGGATTGAACAGGCGGATCTGGATCTGTGGATGCGCCGCCAGCGTGGCGATGATCGTGTCGAGGCCGTCGCTGGTGGTGTCGTCGAGCAGGATGCGTACGCGCACGCCGCGGTCGGCGGCCTTGAGCAGTTCCTCCACCAGCATCCGCGTGCTGACGCCGTCATGGACGATGTAGTACTGCAAGTCGAGGCTGGTTTGCGCATTGCGAATCAGCTCGGCGCGGGCGGTGAAGGCTTCTGTGCTGTTGGACAGCAAGCGGAAGCCGGAACGGCCCTGCCAGGGCGCTGCCTGGGTCTGAATCGAGCGACCGAATGCGGAGCCCGCGGCCGGCAACGCCTGGCTGGGTTCGCGCGGCGCATCGAGGGTGGCGCAACCACTGGCCAACGAACACAACACACAGACAGCGAGCAATTTTTTTCCGGGTTGCACGTTGGTTTCTCGGCTGGAGGCAGGGGGTGACGGAGTATGGCACGCAGAGGATTTCCAAGACCGTTTCCGGCGGATCCTCGCCACACTGTGTAAACAATTAGTCGTTCAAAAGTAGGAATGAGTTCGCCTGTGGTTTTGGACTATTTGCTTTGTTGTTTTTTCAGCTCTTGGTCGGTGCCTATTCCTACATACGAATCCTGCAAAAAACGAAATCATCGCCCCGGTGTTCAGCGTCTTGTGAAGGCAATGCGCTCAACAACTGCCATTGATCAATAACCGATGAAGTAGGGACTGATGAAAAAAACAACATGGATGGTAGCCGTCGCGGCTGCAGTATTACCCACCCTGGTGGTCGCCGAGAGCGTAGACCTGAGTGTGGTCGGAACCATTATTCCGACGTCGTGCATCCCCGCATTTGCCGGTGGCGGCACGGTAGATTTGCGCAAGATATCCGCAGCTACCCTGAACAAGACCACGCAGACGCTGCTGCCGACCCACGACATTTCGCTGCACATCAACTGTGATGCAGAGGCATCGGTCGAGGTGTCGGTCAGAGACAATCGTACAGCCACCAAATTGCCGGGCATCAACGATGGTGCCGGTAATAACGATCCGGCTTTGTTCTACGGCCTGGGTGAAATCAACGGCATCCGTATCGGCGGATTTGCGCTGCGTCACGGTCGTCCGGAAGCCGACGGTGCGCCGCAGACTCTGATGACACGCACTCTGGCAGCACCGGCGTGGCAACTGCCTGCTTCGCCGCTGGTGGGCAATGCCCCGGCGCTCTACTCATGGGGTCCCGGCGTGGCAGCTGGCCCGGTCGCGGCCCGTCACCACGGGTTTCCGATGAGCCTGTTGCCGATCATCGGCCCGAGCAACGCGCTGCCGATCACCAGCGAGATCCCGCTCGATGGCTCGGTGACCTTCGAGATGTTCTACCTCTGATCGTCAGAACCCGGCCATTACCGGGTTCTTTCAGGTTCATTCAGCGCGCCCTTTGCCGGGTGCGCTGCCCCCTGCGGAGCAATACCGATGCCGATTTCAATGTGCCGCCCAGGCTTGCGGGCGTTGCCACTGTGCCTGCTCGTCTTGATTTTGATGCCCGGGGTTCACGCTGCCGGAATGGTGCCGCAAACCCCTGTGCTGGTGGTGGATGAGGGTGTCGGTGAAGCGACGATGAATGTGCGAAACACCGAAACGCGTCCGGCCCTGCTGCACACCACGGTCGAAAATATCGAGCCGCACGATCAACAGCTGTTGCTGTTCAGTCCGCCGATTGCCCGTGTCGAGCCTGGTGCGGTGCAGCAGGTACGGTTCATGTTGCAGAGCGCCGAACCATTGCAGACCGAGCGTCTGAAACGGGTGATTTTTGAGGGGATCAATCCTGTGGCGGGTGTCGACGGTGCCCGGGTCAATCTGGGGGTTCGGCAAAACCTGCCGGTGATCCTGCGCCCTGCCGGTCTGCCAGTGGAGCGCGAGCCATGGAAACGCCTGAGCTGGTCAGCCACGGCTGAAGGTTTGCTGGTCAGTAATCCCAGTCCTTACGTGGTGCGCCTGGCCAAAGCGATTGTTCCGCTGCCGGGCACGCAGGCGGTGGATCTGCCGCGTACCTGGATCCTGCCAGGGGAGCGCCTGTCTGTCGGGTCGCCGTTGAACGTGACAGTGCGAACCATGGCAGTGCGGATCTTTCCGGCGACCACATATGGCTTTGCGGTCGATCACTTTGATGCCCCGGTTACGCACTGATGCGCGCGTGTGCCCGTCAGGGACTGGCACTGCTGATGGCGAATGCGATCGGCATGACGATGGCCAGTGAAGGGGTGGAATTCGATGCGCAGGTGCTTCGCGAGCGCGGGCTCGACCCCGCATTGGCTGAGTACTTTCGCCAGGCACCGCGTTTCTCCCAAGGCACATGGCTGGTCGCGCTTGAGGTCAATGGACAGCCACGGGGGCGGGTGTTCGTGGCATTCAATGAACAGGGCGAGCCGTGCCTGCAACCGGCCTTGCTCAAGGCTGCTGGTGTGCGCGCGCAAGCGGCTTTGCCCCCCGTTCAACCGCAGCAGTGCCTGACGCTGGGCGAAGGTCTGCCAGCGGCAACCATTGCATTGCATCCCGGCAAGGAACAGATCGACCTGCTGCTGCCGACCGAGCTGTTGGCGTTGCCGGAATTCCAGCCACGCAGCTTCGCCAATGGCGGAGTGGGCGGCGTGTTCAACTACGATGCGTTGGTCATGGGCAGCCAGCACGAGGGGCAACGTAGCGATTTTCGCAGGCTGGGTTCGGAGTTCGGCCTGAATGCCGGCAACTGGGTCTTGCGCAGTCGCCAGTCCTATACGCAATTGCCCGGCAGCACGCGTTTCGAGCATCTGTATGCCTACGGCACGCGCACCCTGGAAGACTACGAAGCCAACGTGCAGATCGGCCAGTTGAACCTGCAGTCGCCATTGTTCGCCGGCGAATCTTTCAACGGAGTGCAGATTCTGCCGGAAGGTGCGTTCGCGCAAATGCGCGCGGCACAGGAGGGTGCACGTGGCGAGGTCGAGGGCATTGCCTGGTCGCCATCGCGAATCGAAGTCCGGCAGAACGGCGTGCTGATCTACACCACGCTGGTTCCCGGCGGCCCCTTCACCTTGCGCGCGCTGCCGTTGTTGAGCAACCAGCTCGACCTCGAAGTCAGCGTGCACGAGCAGGAAGGGCAAGTGCGGCGTTTTCGCGTCCCGGCAGCCAGCCTGCAGGATCCACAATCCGATCGCGCCGACGGCTTCAATCTGGCGCTTGGCACGGTGCGACGCCAGGGTTCGGATGGTCGTCAGGCGCCGTCATTTGCCACCCTTGGCCGAGAGTGGAGTCTGTCACGAGCGTTGCGCGTGAGCGGCGGGCTCCTCGGTGGGGCGGATTATCTGTCGGCAGGCTGGGGGCTGCAGCGTCAATGGCCGGGTAATCTGAGCACCGGTGTGCGCCAGGTGCTGTCCAGCGATCGAGACACAGGCATTGCAGGTCATGAGGTACAAATGACCGTCAGTGCCGTGTTGTCGCCGAATCTGTCCACCAGTGTGGTTGCGGTGCACCGTGGCAAGGGCTTTCGCAGCCTGTCGGACACCGGCTGGAGCCAGCAGCAGGGACGGGCCGATGCCCCCGGGCGAGATCACTGGACATTTTCGCTCAACGGTACTGTCGAGCGCTGGGGGGCATTCGGCATGACCTGGTCGCGCTACACCAGCGAGGGCGAGCCACCCAACATGCGCCTGGGATTGTCCTGGTCGCAGACACTGCCCGCGCGCATCAGCCTGTCGTTGAGTCTGGAGCGGGGGATCGGCGATGCCGACGCGAGGCAGCGGGGTACCTCGGTCTATCTGACGGCCGGGATGCCATTGGGCGATCAGCGCAGGGCTCGCAGTTACCTGCGCAGCGATCCACGATCCGGGATGCGCCGTGGCGTGTCGATGAGTGAAGTGCTCAGTGAAACCCTGGCCTATAGCGCCAGTGCCGAACAGCGTGAAGCTGCGGCGCCATCGCTGGGTTTGCGGGTCAACGCACTGGCGCATTACACCAGTCTGGATCTGGGCCTGAACCAGCGAGCCGGGGCAAGCGAATTCGACCTGGGGCTGCGCGGCGGCATGGCGTTGCATCGCGACGGTGTGACGCTGTCGCCGTATCCGCTGCGCGAGACCTTTGCCGTGCTCAAGGCTGGCGACCGTGCGGGTCTGAAGCTGTACACGCCGCAAGGCCCGGTGTGGACGGATGGATTGGGCCGGGCGGTGGTGGCGAGTTTGCCGGCCTATTCCACAGCCCGGCTGGAAGTCGATCCGTTGAGTTTGCCGCGCAACGTCGAGGTGCTCGACGGTTATCAGGAGGTCGAGGCCGGGCGTGGCTCGGTTCAGCATATGGATTTTTCCATCACCCGCGTGCGGCGTGTGCTGTTGAAGGCCAGGACGCTTGACCGGCAATGGCTGCCCAGTGGCCTCGCCGTACAGAACGGGCAAGGCGAATACGTGACCACGGTGCTTGAGGCCGGGGCGATCTTTCTACCGGACATCAAACCCGGTCAGTCGCTGCGGGTGCAACTGTCGGATAGCGCGCACTGCGACCTGCAATTCAATCTGGCTGAAGCGCCGGACGAGCAAGCATTGATCGAGCCCGTCGACGCGCTCTGTCAGCCTTTGAACCTTACATGACCGAGTTATTGCGCATGCATCGATGGATTGTCCTGATCACGCTGGCATCGTTGGCATCGACCTCGGTCATGGCCAGCGAGGCCTGTCAGATGACACTCTCACCGAGCGCTGTGGACTATGGCGTTTCGACGCGGGCGGAGCTGCTCGCCCGGCCATCGGGCAATGACGGCAGTTTTGGTGTGCGCACGGTTCAGCTACGGATTCAATGTCCGGCTGCGCGCGCGATCAGGTGGTACTTTGCTGCCCCGAGCAGCGATGCGCTGCATTACCGCTGGGCACCGGGACGGTTGCAGATACGCATTGTGGCGGCGCGTCTGGATGGCGCGCCGGTGCAATGGCAGCGCGATGATGGCGAGGCGGGCCTGTTGCAGCCTGGCGATCGCATTACCGCCTGGCGCTCTGGCAGCCTCGCCGCCGGGCGCCATCTGGAGGTGGAGCTGGAAATCGAAGCGCGCGTCAGTAATGCCTCAAGTCGTGTCGCCGACCTTCAGCGATTTGAGGGATTCGGTACGTTTCAGCTGGAATGATCAGGCTTCGGCCAGCAGTTTGATCGCCGCCGCGCCAACCTTGCGAACCGCCTCTTCGATCTGTGGTGTCGGTTTCGCCGCGTAGTTCATCCGCAGACAATTGCGGTACTTGCCCGAGGCGGAAAAGATGCTGCCGACGGCAATCTGCACGCCTTGGTCATGCAGCGCGCGATTGAGTTTCAGCGTATCGAAACCCTCCGGCAATTCGACCCATAACATGAAGCTGCCCTGTGGGCGGCTGGCGCGGGTGCCGGCCGGAAAGTAGCGGGTAACCCAGTCGATCATCGCGTCACGATTGCGTTGGTATTGGCTGCGCATCCGCCGCAAGTGCGGTTCGAAATGGCCGCCCTTGAGAAATTCGGCGATGGCGATCTGCGGCTGCGGTGCGGTGGAACCGGTGCTGATGTATTTCATGTGCAGCACCCGTTCCAGATAACGGCCCGGCGCGACCCAACCGATGCGCAGGCCCGGGGCCAGGGTCTTGGAAAACGAACTGCACAGCAATACGCGGCCATCTTCGTCGAAGGACTTGATCGTGCGTGGACGCGGGTAGGTGTAGGCCAGTTCGCCATACACGTCGTCCTCGATGATCGCCACGTCGAAACGCTGCGCCAGCGTCAGCAACGCGCGTTTGCGCGACTCCGGCATGATGTAGCCGAGCGGGTTGTTGCAGTTGGGGGTGATCTGGATGACCTTGATCGGCCACTGCTCCAGCGCCAGTTCCAGCGCTTCGAGGCTGATGCCGGTCAGCGGATCGGTGGGGATTTCCAGGGCTTTCATGCCCAGCCCTTTGAGCGTTTGCATGGCGCCGTGAAAGCTTGGCGAATCCACCGCGACGATGTCTCCCGGCTCGCAGATCGCGTGGATGCTGGTGGACAGCGCTTCGTGGCAACCGGTGGTGATCACCAGGTCGCTGGCGCTCAACTGACAGCCGGAATCGAGCATCAGTCGGGCGATCTGCTCGCGCAGTTCGAGGGTGCCGTGGATGTTGTCGTAATACAGACCGGGCATGTCCTGGCGGCGGCTGATCCGCGCCAGTCCGCGCAACAGCGGTTTCATCGTTGGCGTGGTCACGTCGGGCATGCCGCGACCCAGTTGCACCACGTCCTTGCGCGGCACCGCGCGAATCAGCTCCAGCACCTGATCCCACTGCGAAATCTCCACCGGCCGCTGCGCCGGGCGCCCGACCGCGGGCAGTTCCGGCAGCTCGCGACCCACCGGCACGAAGTAGCCGGACTTGGGTTTCGGTGTCGCCAGACCGCTGTCCTCAAGCATGCGATAGGCCTGCTGCACCGTGCTGAGGCTGACCCCGTGTTCTACGCTCAAGGCGCGCACCGAAGGCAGGCGATCGCCAGGACGGTAGAAGCCTTGTTCGATGCGGGTGCCGAGCAGTTCGGCGAGGTTCACATACAGGGTCATGGCACTGCCTCGATGCAGGTGATTCGTTAAACCAGTACAGATGCAGCAAAAATCGGTAATTCAGTCTCAGGAATGGCAAATCTGTATGGAATTAATACAGATGTGTTGAATCTGTAATGCTTTTGCCGACCCGCGCATCATGGAATCTCTGGCTACCCAAGTAAACAGGAGCAACAAAAATGAACGGCTTGAGCGATGTGCGGCTGACGTTACGCAGTCAGGAACTGGCGGCAGGGCAGGAGGACAGTGCATGGAATAGCGCCATGCGTAACGCGCCATCCGGCCTGAGTCGCTGGGGCCTGTTCTGGCATCGTCTGCACACGCGCAAGGCGCTGTTGAATCTGACGCCGGAGCAGCTCAAGGACGTCGGGTTGACCCGGGAGCAGGCGCAGGAGGAGGGGTTGAAGCCGTTCTGGCGGATCTGAAGTCTGTATTTTTCTTGCGGGCCTCATCGCTGGCAAGCCAGCTCCCACAGTATTTTGGTGTTCACAATATTTGTATTCGCCGCAAAAACCTGTGGGAGCTGGCTTGCCAGCGATGGCGGTTTCAAGGACGCAGAGAAAACCTCAGACCAACTCTTTAAGCCGATGCCACAACATCCCCAACGCCAGCAACGGCGAGCGCAAATGCTTGCCGCCGGGGAAGGTGATGTGCGGCACCTTGGCAAACAGATCAAAGCCCCCGCTGTGCTGCCCGCTGATCGCCTCGGCGAGCAGCTTGCCCGCCAGGTGCGTGGCATTCACTCCGTGCCCGGAATAGGCCTGGGCGTAATACACGTTCGGTTGATCATTGAGCCTGCCGATCTGTGGCAGACGGTTGGCGCCGATGCCGATCATGCCGCCCCATTGATAGTCGATTTTCACGCTCGCCAGTTGCGGAAACACTTCGAGCATCTTCGGCTGCATGTAGGCGCCGATGTCCTTCGGGTCGCGCCCGGAATAGTGGCAGGCACCGCCGAACAGCAGGCGCCGATCCGCTGAGAGCCGGTAGTAATCCAGCGCCGCCCGCTGGTCACAGACCGCCATGTTTTGCGGCAGCAGGCTGTGCGCCAGTTCTTCGGACAGCGGTTCGGTCGCAATGATGTAACTGCCGGCGGGCAGTACTTTGCCGCTGAGTTGCGGATTGAGATCGTTGAGGTAAGCGTTGCAGCCCAGCACCAGGGTTTTCGCCCGCACTGAACCTTGAGCGGTGTGGACGCGAACTGCGGGGCCGTAATCGATACGCGTCACCGCCGATTGCTCGAACAGTTGCACGCCCAATTGCTGTGCGGCAGCGGCTTCGCCCAGCGCCAGGTTCAGCGGGTGCAAATGCCCGGAACCCATGTCGATCAAGCCACCGACATAGCGTTTGGAGCCGACTACGGTGTGCATTTCATCCGCTTGCAGCAGGCGGGTTTCGTAGCGATAGCCGAGGCTGCGCAGTTCTTCGGCATCTTCGGCAAAGCCTTCGAGATCGGCCGGTTTGTTGGCGAGATCGCAGTAGCCCCAAGTCAGATCGCACGGGATCTGGAAACGCTCGACGCGCTGGCGGACGATTTCCACCGCTTCCAGGCCCATCAGTTTCATCTGGCGAACGCCGTCAGCGCCGATGACGTTGCTGAACTGATCGAGGCCGTGGCCGACCCCGCGAATCAACTGTCCGCCGTTACGGCCACTGGCACCCCAACCGATGCGGTGCGCTTCCAGCAACACCACACTGAGGCCGCGTTCGGCCAGTTCCAGCGCGGTGTTCAGCCCCGAGAAGCCACCGCCGACCACGCACACGTCTGCGCTCAGCTCGCCTTGCAGCACCGGATACTCGGGCTGCGGCAGACTGCTGGCGGCGTAATAAGAGGCAACGTGGGGTTGGCTCGCGAAGGTTCGGGCGCGGGCATTCATGGGCATCATCCAACGGCTGGGTGTCGAGAAAATTTGACGGAGCATAAGCCGCACGGCCGAAGACGGGCAACACTGGTCGGCCGTTGCTGTGTGGATCTCGGCTTTTGCGGCACAATTGCCGCCTATTTCATGTGGATTACCGTTTCGATGAGTTGCAACCGCCAGACCATTCGCGACCTGCGTCAGCAGATCCCCACGTTCGAGTGCGTGCCAGGCTGCCATGACTGCTGCGGGCCGGTGACCACCTCGCCGGAAGAAATGTCACGCCTGCCGCGCAAGACCCGCGCCGAGCAGGATGCGGCGATGGAAGAACTGAACTGTGTACACCTGGGGCCGAATGGCTGCACGGTGTATGGCGAGCGGCCGCTGATTTGCCGCTTGTTCGGTACCACCAAAACCCTGCCATGCCCGAACGGGCGGGGGCCGGTGGAGTTGATTCATCCGCGGGTTGAAAAGCAGATCTTCGAGTACATGGCGGCGAATCGGCAGGTGTTGGTTTAACGGGTTCACTCGGAACCGAGCTGACGCCTTCGCGAGCAGGCTCGCTCCCACATTTGAAATGCATTCCCCTGTGGGAGCGAGTCTGCTCGCGAATGGAGCGATGCCAATCTTCAGTCCGGAATCGGCAGGCTCAGGCTCTCTTTCACCTCTTCCATCACGATATAGCTTTTGGACTCACGCACATGCGGAAGCTTCAACAGAATGTCGCCGAGCAGCTTGCGGTACGAGGCCATCTCGGAAATCCGCGCCTTCACCAGATAGTCGAAATCCCCTGACACCAAATGGCATTCCAGCACGTGCGGCAGTTTCAGCACCGCGCGGCGGAACTCTTCGAAGGTGTCGCCGGATTTGTAGTCGAGGCTGATCTCGACGAACACCAGCAGGCTACCCTTCAAGTGTTGCGGATTCAGGCGGGCGTTGTAGCCCATGATGATCCCTTCGCGCTCCAGTCGCCGCACCCGCTCGGTACACGGCGTGGTGGACAGACCAACCTTCTCCCCGAGTTCGGTAAACGATATGCGCCCGTCCGCCTGCAGGATCCGCAAAATGTTGCGGTCGATCTTGTCCAGCTCACGTTTGGTCTGAGTGTTGGTACGCATAGGGGATGCGCCTCCGTGAAAAGGGTTTTTGCCGAGAATTGTCGCCAAATATAGGCGCTTATATAGTGAAATGCACTGGCCATTCTTTTTTACACTGCGCGCATCATTGCTCTAACAACAGACGTACGCGGCCCCGCCGCGATGAGGGATACAAAAATGCGCGTAATGGTCTTGGGTAGCGGCGTCATCGGTACCGCCAGTGCTTACTATCTGGCCCGTGCCGGGTTTGAAGTGGTGGTGGTCGACCGGCAGCCAGCCGTGGCCATGGAGACCAGTTTCGCCAACGCCGGCCAGGTGTCGCCGGGTTATGCCTCGCCGTGGGCCGCGCCGGGTGTGCCGCTCAAGGCCATCAAGTGGTTGCTGCAGCGCCACGCGCCGTTGGCGATCAAGGCCACTGCCGACATCGACCAGTACCTGTGGATGGCGCAGATGCTGCGCAACTGCACTGCCAGCCGTTACGCGGTGAACAAGGAGCGCATGGTGCGTCTGTCCGAGTACAGTCGCGACTGCCTCGACGAACTGCGCGCCGAAACCGGCATCGCTTACGAAGGCCGCAGCCTCGGTACCACCCAACTGTTCCGCACTCAGGCGCAGCTCGATGGCGCCGCCAAAGACATCGCCGTGCTGAAAGAATCCGGCGTACCGTTTGAAGTCCTCGACCGCGCCGGCATTGCCCGTGTCGAGCCGGCACTGGCCAATGTCACCGACATCCTCGCCGGTGCTCTGCGTCTGCCGAACGACCAGACCGGCGACTGCCAGATGTTCACCACGCGTCTGGCGGAAATGGCCGTGAAACTCGGTGTGGAGTTCCGCTTCGGCCAGGACATCCAGCGCCTCGACTACGCCGGTGACCGCATCAACGGTGTATGGATCGACGGCAAGCTGGAAACCGCCGACCGCTACGTGCTGGCCCTCGGCAGCTACTCGCCGCAGTTGCTCAAGCCGCTGGGCATCAAGGCGCCGGTGTATCCGCTCAAGGGTTACTCGCTGACCGTGCCGATCACCAACCCGGCCATGGCTCCGACCTCGACCATTCTCGACGAGACCTACAAGGTCGCGATCACCCGTTTCGATAACCGCATCCGCGTCGGCGGCATGGCGGAAATCGCCGGTTTTGACCTGTCGCTGAACCCGCGTCGGCGCGAAACCCTGGAGATGATCGTCAACGACCTTTATCCTCAGGGCGGCAATCTGGCCGAGGCGAGCTTCTGGACCGGTTTGCGTCCGACCACCCCGGACGGTACACCAATCGTGGGTGCCACACCGTTCAAGAACCTGTTCCTCAACACCGGTCACGGCACCCTGGGTTGGACCATGGCGTGCGGTTCCGGTCGTTTGCTGGCCGATCTGATGGCGAAGAAAAAGCCGCAGATCAGCGCCGAAGGCCTCGATATTTCCCGTTACGGCAACAAGCCTCAGGAGTCCGCAAAACATGGCAATCCAGCGCCAGCTCACCAATGAGCGCATGAGTCAGATCGTCACCCACAACGGCACCGTGTATCTGGCCGGGCAGGTCGGCGACGACTTCGACGCCGGAGTCGAACAGCAGACCCGCGAGGTGCTCGCCAACATCGAGCGTTTGCTGGATCTGGCCGGGACTGACAAGCAGCATCTGCTGTCGGCAACGATCTACCTGAATGACATCGAGGCGCACTTTGCCGGGATGAACTCGGTGTGGGATCAGTGGCTGCCCAAAGGCGCCGCGCCGGCCCGGGCCACCGTCGAAGCGAAGATGGCCAAGCCGAGCATCCTGGTCGAGATCTCCATCGTCGCCGCGTTGCCGTAACCGATTCAAAGATCCCTCTCCCGGTGCTGTTGGCGGTTCACGTCGTCAGTCGGCGCCGGTTTTTATTTCCATGACCGCCTAGAAGTCTGCCGCCATGCGTCCTGCCCGTGCCCTGATTGACCTAGAAGCCCTGCGCCACAACTACCGAATTGCCCGCGAAGTCACCGGCGCCAAGGCGCTGGCCGTGATCAAGGCGGATGCCTACGGTCACGGCGCGGTGCGTTGCGCCCAGGCGCTGGAAACCGAGGCCGACGGGTTTGCCGTCGCCTGCATTGAAGAAGCGCTGGAGCTGCGCGCGGCCGGCATCAAGGCCCCGGTGTTGTTGCTCGAAGGCATCTTCGAGGCTGACGAGCTGGCACTGATCGTCGAGCATGATTTCTGGACCGTGGTGCATTCGCTGTGGCAGCTCGAAGCCATCGAGCAGACGGCATTGAGCAAGCCGATCACCGTGTGGCTCAAGCTCGATTCCGGCATGCACCGCGTCGGCCTGCATCCGAAGGATTACGCGGCGGCCTATCAGCGTCTGCTGGCCAGCGGCAAAGTGGCGAAGATCGTGCTGATGAGCCACTTCGCTCGTGCGGATGAACTGCATGAGCAGAGCAGTGCTGATCAGGTCGCGGTGTTCGAAGCGGCGCGTCAGGGCCTCGCCGCCGAAATCAGCCTGCGCAACTCGCCGGCTGTACTTGGTTGGCCGCAGATTCACAGCGACTGGGTACGCCCGGGCATCATGCTCTACGGCGCCACGCCGTTCGAAGAAGCCAACGCCGTGGCCGAGCGTCTGCAGCCAGTGATGACCCTCGAATCGAAAGTCATCTGCGTGCGTGAACTGCCCGCCGGCGAGCCGATCGGCTACGGCGCCAAATTCATCACCGACAAGCCGATGCGCATCGGCGTGGTTGCCATGGGCTATGCCGATGGCTACCCGCGTCATGCCCCGACCGGCACGCCGGTGCTGGTGGCCGGCAAACGCAGCCGCCTGCTTGGCCGCGTATCGATGGACATGCTCTGCATCGACCTCACTGATGTGCCGGAAGCCGACCTCGGTTCGACCGTCGAGCTGTGGGGCAAGAACATCCTCGCCAGCGAAGTGGCGCAGTGGGCGGACACCATTCCGTATCAGATCTTCTGCAACCTGCGTCGCGTGCCAAGGCTCTATTCCGAGGGTTGACGCCGCTGCGGGGGCCAAGTGTTGTAAATACTGAACGCTGTCGCCATGATAACGCTCAATATTCTTACAACATCAGGAGGCTCACGCCTTGGACGTCGGTGAACGACTGCAATCGATCCGCAAGCTCAAAGGGCTTTCCCAGCGTGAACTCGCCAAACGCGCGGGCGTCACCAACAGCACCATTTCGATGATCGAAAAGAACAGCGTCAGCCCTTCGATCAGTTCGCTGAGGAAGGTACTGGGCGGGATTCCCATGTCCATGGTCGAGTTCTTTTCCGAAGAAATCCTGCAGGAAGTGCCGACCCAGATCGTCTACAAGGCCAACGAGCTGATCGACATCTCCGACGGCGCGGTGACCATGAAACTGGTCGGCCGCGCGCACCCGAGCCGGGCCATCGCATTCCTCAACGAAATCTACCCACCCGGCGCCGATACCGGCGAAGAAATGCTCACCCATGAAGGCGAAGAAACCGGGATTCTGGTGGAAGGGCGTCTGGAACTGGTGGTGGGTCTGGAAACTTTTATTCTCGAAGCCGGCGACAGCTACTATTTTGAAAGTACCAAGCCGCACCGTTTCCGTAATCCGTTCGACGCGCCCGCGCGACTAATCAGCGCAGCCACGCCGGCGAATTTTTAAAGACAGAGGTGCCAGGCCATGACGGTGAAGGCATCCGATGAGTTTTTCCACAGCGCGGTATAACCCCTTCGACTATGGGGTTGTTTCAGTGTGGCGGGCTACCCGCTATACTTGCGCCCGCCTGCGAACCGTGGCCGCAGGCGTGAATAGCCACCATTGAGGGTGAACGCGTGAACCTAATTATGAAAATGCTGGCCGCACCAGCAACCGTACTGGCCCTCTGGGCTGTCAGCGCTCAAGCTGCGACGAATGACGACATTGCCAAGCGCCTCGAGCCGGTCGGCCAGGTGTGCGTTCAGGGGCAGGAATGCAAAGGGATGGAAGTCGCTGCCTCCGCTGGCGGCGGTGGTGGGGCGAAGACGCCGGATGAAGTGATTGCAAAACATTGCAACGCTTGTCACGGTACGGGTCTGCTGGGCGCACCGAAAATCGGTGACACCGCCGCCTGGAAAGACCGCGCCGATCACCAGGGCGGCCTTGACGGCATCCTCGCCAAAGCCATCACCGGCATCAACTCCATGCCGCCAAAAGGCACCTGCGCCGATTGCTCGGACGACGAGTTGAAAGGCGCGATCCAGAAGATGTCCGGCCTGAAATAAGCTGCGCTTCTGACGAAAAAAACCGTCTTCGGACGGTTTTTTTGTGCCTGCGATTCACGGCTTTCGCTGTCCTTTGCAGCAAAGTCGAGGCAAGCTCGGTCTACCCCTATTCACGGAACGGGCAGGAGGCTTCAGATGGTGCAGTTGTGTTCGATCGAACAGGCAGTGGACGATGTGCTTGCACGTCTGCCGGCACATATCCATATGGGCATGCCGCTGGGGCTGGGCAAGCCCAATCACTTCGTCAACGCGCTGTACCGGCGGATCAAGGACTTGCCCGAGCGGCAACTGACGATCTATACCGCGCTGTGCCTCGGTCGGCCGACGCTGGGTGACGGTCTGCAGAAGCGCTTCATTGAACCCTTCGTCGAGCGCGTGTTCGGCGACTACCCCGAATTCGATTTCCTCGCCGATCTGCAGCGTGACAGCCTGCCCGCCAATATCCGTATCGAACAGTTCTTCATGCAGCCCGGCAGCCTGCTCAACAGCGCGCCGGCCCAGCAGGATTACGTCAGCAGCAACTACAGCCACGCCGCCCGCGATATCAATGCCGCCGGCCTCAATCTGGTGGCGCAATTGCTCGCCAGCAGCAGCGAGCATCCCGATCGCCTGAGCCTGAGCTGCAACCCGGACATCACCCTCGACCTGTTGCCAATGATCGCCAAACGTCGCGACGCCGGGGAGACCATTTTGCTGGTCGGTCAAGTGCACACCGATCTGCCGTACATGCCCGGCGATGCCGAAGTCGATATCGATACCTTCGACCTGCTGATCGACGCGAAGGACAGCAGCACGCTGTTTTCCACGCCGAACATGCCGGTGGGTTTTCAGGATCATTTCATCGGCCTGCACGCCAGTACGCTGGTGCGCGACGGCGGCACCTTGCAGATCGGCATCGGCTCGATGGGCGATGCACTGACCGCCGCACTGCTTGCGCGGCAGGCAAACAACGCCGGTTACCAAGCCTTGCTCAACGACATCAATCTCAGCCAGTGGGCACAGTTGATCGAGCGCGAGGGCGGTACCGCGCCATTCGCCAAAGGCCTGTATGGCTGCAGCGAAATGTTCGTCAACGGCCTGCTGGTGCTGGCCGATGCGGGGATCATCCGGCGCAAGGTCTACCCCGACGTACAGACGCAGGAGCAGGCCAACGCCGGCACCCTCGATGAGTCGGCGCAGACCGATGGCATCTCGGTGCACGGCGGCTTCTTCCTCGGCCCGCGCAGTTTCTACGAGCGCCTGCGTGAGTTGCCGCAGAGCAAGTGCCTCGAATTCAACATGACCCGCATCAGCTACATCAACGAGCTGTACGGGCAGGAAGAGCTCAAGCGCTTGCAGCGCCTTGATGCGCGATTCATCAACACCGTGTTCACCATGACGCTGTTGGGCGCCGGTGTGGCCGATCAACTGGAAGACGGGCGGGTGCTCAGCGGCGTCGGCGGGCAATACAACTTTGTCGCCCAGGGCCACGCGCTGCACGATGCGCGCTCGATTCTGATCCTGCGCAGCTGGCGCGAGTCCGGCGGCGAGGTCAGCTCGAACATCGTCTGGGAGTACGGCCATTGCACGATTCCACGGCACCTGCGCGACATCGTGGTCACCGAATACGGCATTGCCGATCTGCGAGGCAAGTCCGATGCGGTGGTGATCGAGTCGTTGCTCAATATCAGCGATTCACGCTTCCAACCGGGGTTGATCGAGCAGGCACAGAAGGTTGGCAAACTGCCGAAGGATTTCCGCCTCGATCCGCGCTTTGTCGACAACACCCCGCAACGCTTGCAGGTGATTGCCGCGAAGCATCCGAACCTGTTTCCGGAATATCCGCTGGGCTGTGATTTCACCGCGATCGAGCGCGATCTGCTGCGGGCGCTGAACTGGCTGAAGAGCAAGTTCAAGCTGAGCGAGATTCTGGAGCTGGGCAAGGCTGCGCTGGATGCGCCGGAGGCTTCGACGTTCCCCGAACACCTTGAACGTATGCAACTGACCAACCCGGAAGGCCTGAAAGAAGACCTGTTCCAGCGCCTGCTACTCACCGGCCTGAAGGCCACCGCGCAGTAACCGCCCACCGCAAAACCCACTGTGGGAGCGAGCCTGCTCGCGAAAGCGGTGTATCAGTCAACCAAGATGTCGACTGACCCTAAGCATTCGCGAGCAGGCTCGCTCCCACAGGGGTAATGCGGTGTGGTTTATTCGATGAAGGTAACGACGCCATCCTTCAGCGATTTCACGCGGGCCAGCGATTCAACGCGATAGCCCTGCGAGTCCAGCTCGGCACGCCCACCCTGGAACGACTTCTCGATCACGATGCCCAGACCGGCGACGGTGGCGCCAGCCTGTTTGATGATCGAGATCAGCGCCTGCGAAGCCTTACCGTTGGCCAGGAAGTCGTCGATGATCAGCACGCGGTCGCTGCTGGTCAGGTGACGCGGCGAGATGGCCACGGTGCTTTCGGTCTTCTTGGTGAACGAGTAAACGGTTGCCGACAGCAGGTTTTCGGTCAGGGTCAGGGACTGTTGCTTGCGGGCGAAGATCACCGGCACGCCCAGGTTCAGACCGGTCATGATCGCCGGGGCAATGCCCGAGGCTTCGATGGTGACGATCTTGGTGATGCCCGAATCCTTGAACAGCGTGGCGAATTCGTCGCCGATCAGCTTCATCAGGGCCGGGTCGATCTGGTGGTTCAGGAAGGCGTCGACCTTCAGGACCTGGTCGGAAAGCACGATGCCTTGTTCGCGGATTTTCTGCTGCAATGCTTCCATGAAGCTGTCCTCGTTCAGCGCTTGTGCGCCCTAAGCTTTAAAAAAGTGGTCAATTCTAGCGCTTTAACATCGCGCGTATATCAGCCAATGCGCTATTGCCGCGCACGGCTTTGACTTCGGTCGGTGTGTCGTCGTTGCCTTCCCACGCCAGGTCGTCCGGCGGCAGCTCATCGAGGAAGCGGCTTGGCGCGCAGTCGATGATCTCGCCGTACTGTTTGCGCTTGGCGGCGAAGGTGAACGCCAGGGTTTGACGGGCGCGGGTGATACCCACGTAGGCCAGGCGGCGTTCCTCCTCGATGGTGTCGGCTTCGATGCTGGAGCGGTGCGGGAGGATTTCCTCTTCCATGCCCATGATGAACACGTAAGGGAATTCCAGGCCCTTGGACGCATGCAGGGTCATCATCTGCACGCCTTCGGCGCCATCCTCTTCTTCCTGCTGACGCTCGAGCATGTCGCGCAGGACCAGTTTGCCGATGGCGTCCTCGACGGTCATCTCGCCGTCTTCGTCTTTTTCCAGGGTGTTCTTCAAGGCCTCGATCAGGAACCAGACGTTGCTCATCCGGTAGTCCGCAGCCTTGTCGCTGGAACTGTTGGTGCGCAGCCAGTTCTCGTAGTCGATGTCCATGACCATGCTGCGCAGCGCCGAGATCGGATCTTCGCCGGCGCACTGCTCACGGACCTTGTCCATGAAGCGCTTGAAGCGCGACAGGCGATCGGTGAAGCGGCTGTCCAGATGCTCGCCCAGACCGATTTCGTCGGTGGCGGCGTACATCGAGATCTTGCGTTCGGTGGCGTAGTTGCCGAGTTTTTCCAGGGTGGTCGAGCCGATTTCCCGGCGCGGCACGTTGATCACCCGCAGGAAGGCGTTGTCGTCGTCCGGGTTCACGATCAGGCGGAAGTAGGCCATCAGGTCCTTCACTTCCTGACGGCCAAAGAAGCTGTTGCCGCCGCTCAGGCGGTACGGCACCTGGTGGTGCTGCAACTTCAGTTCGATCAGCTTGGCCTGGTAGTTGCCGCGATAGAGGATCGCGAAATCGCTGTACGGGCGGTCGGTACGCAAGTGCAGGCTGAGGATTTCCATGGCCACGCGCTCGGCTTCGGCGTCCTCGTTGCGGCAGCGGATCACGCGGATCTCGTCACCGTGGCCCATCTCACTCCACAGCTGTTTTTCGAATTCGTGCGGGTTGTTCGAGATCAGCACGTTGGCGCAGCGCAGGATGCGGCTGGTGGAGCGGTAGTTCTGCTCGAGCATCACCACTTTCAGCGACGGGTAGTCATCCTTGAGCAGCATCAGGTTTTCCGGCCGCGCGCCACGCCAGGCATAGATCGACTGGTCGTCGTCGCCCACCACGGTGAACTGGTTACGCTTGCCGATCAGCATCTTCACCAGCAGGTACTGGCTGGCGTTGGTGTCCTGGTATTCGTCGACCAGCAGGTAACGCACTTTGTTCTGCCACTTTTCGAGAATGTCGGCGTGCTCTTCGAAGAGCTTTACCGGCAGCAGGATCAGGTCGTCGAAGTCCACCGCGTTGAACGCCTTGAGCGTGCGCTGGTAGTGGGTGTAGACGATGGCGGCAGTCTGTTCTTTCGGATTGCGCGCGTTTTCCAGCGCCTGGGCCGGCAGGA
This sequence comes from Pseudomonas sp. lyk4-TYG-107, assembly GCF_030209055.1. Taxonomy (NCBI): domain Bacteria; kingdom Pseudomonadati; phylum Pseudomonadota; class Gammaproteobacteria; order Pseudomonadales; family Pseudomonadaceae; genus Pseudomonas; species Pseudomonas sp. lyk4-TYG-107. The sequence continues at coordinate 59,671 of NZ_JARVST010000006.1, read as the reverse complement.
TCAGGTCGTTTTTCCAGGCGCCGATCATGTTCTTGATCTCGTCGACGCCGTCGTCGCCTGCGTATTCCTTCTGCATGATGTCGGTCATCAGGGCTTTGACGTCGGTCTCGTCGAAGATCGAGAAACCGGGTTTGTAGCCCAGCCGCGCATGCTCCTTGCGGATGATGTTCAGGCCCAGGTTGTGGAAGGTGCAGACCGTCAGGCCGCGACCTTCGCCGGCACGCAGCAGGGTGCCGACCCGCTCCTTCATCTCGCGCGCGGCCTTGTTGGTAAAGGTCATGGCGACGATGTACTGGGCGCGGATGCCGCAGTTCTGGATCAGGTGCGCGATCTTGCGGGTAATCACGCTGGTCTTGCCGGAGCCAGCGCCGGCGAGCACCAATAGAGGGCCGCCGACGTAGTTCACGGCTTCTTGCTGCCGGGGATTGAGTCGGGACATACGAAAATTCGGGAGTCGTTGACGAAATGGGCCGGCATTTTAACAGGCTCAGCGATTTGTGCTGCTCTGTCCGACTTGTGACGTACCACGCGATTCAAATTTGCCGGTTTTGTTACTTTCGCGGAGGATACACGGTGATTTTGCGGCTAATGTTCTCATTCGTGACACAAAATAACGTTCTGATAATCGTTGTCATTGAACATCGCAACGGCATAATGCCCCGCCCACATCATTGCAGAGTCTAGGGAGCTAGCTTGTCTACGCCTGTCGAACCCTTGCGTTTGCTGCTACTGGCCGAAGAGCCAGCGTGGACAGCGTTATTGCGCGAGTGTCTGGCTCCGATGGGGAGCGCGGCGGTGCTGATCAGTGCGCCGAGCTGGGAGTCGGTCAGCAGTCTGTTCGAAGACAATCGTCACGCGGTGTTGTTGACCGTTCCCGCGTTGCAGCCGGCCCCGGGCCGTTGCAGCCTGCCGACGGTGTTGCTGCTGGATCACGAGCCGGTCACCGCGCCGGTTGGTGTCAGCGACTGGCTGGTGTTCGACGCCCTCGACGCCGGCATGCTGCGCCGTTGTCTGCGCCATGTGCGTGAACGCGGCGTCCTCGAAAACACCCTGCAACGCCTGGCCGAACAGGATCCTCTGACCGGCATCGCCAACCGCCAGGGCTTCCAGACCCTGCTCGCGGCGCGCCTGGCGGAAAACGACGGCCGTGGTCTGGCCCTCGGGCATCTCGATCTCGACAACTTCCGTCACGCCAACGACGCCCTCGGTCATCAGGCCGGCGATCGCTTGATCCTGCAAGTCGTCGCGCGGCTGAAAAGTCAGCTTGAGGCCGGGGATCAACTGGCGCGGCTGGGCAGCGACGAGTTTGCCTTGCTGATCGACACCCGCCGCGCGCCGCAACGCGCCGAGTGGATGGCCGAACGCATTACCGAAGCCCTCGCCGAACCGTATTGGGTCGATGGCGAAAGCCTGTTGATCGGCTCCAGCCTGGGCATCGCCCATGCCCGTGCACAGGGTGGTGCCGACCCGCTGATGTGGCACGCGCACATCGCCATGCAGCAGGCCAAGAGCACCCAGGGCTGCACGTTCCATATTTTCAACGAACGCATCAACCGCAACGCGCGGAGCATGGCCGACCTCGAAAGCGAACTGCGCCGGGCCTTGCGTCGTGATGAGCTGGAGTTGCACTACCAGCCACGCCTGAATCTGGCGGACGGACAAATCGTCGGCCTTGAAGCGCTGGTGCGCTGGCGTCATGGCGAGCGTGGTCTGCTGCCGCCGAGCGAATTCGTGCCGCTGGCTGAACAAAGCGGTTTGATCGTGCCGCTGGGTTACTGGGTGATTTCCCGCGCCCTGCGTGACATGCAGGCGCTGCGCGAACGCGGGCTGCCGGCGCTGCACATGGCAATCAACCTGTCGTTCCGCCAGTTCCAGGACAGTCAGTTGCTGCCGACGCTCAGTCGGCTGATTGCCGAGCGTGGGGTCGAGGCGCAGTGGCTGGAATTCGAACTCACCGAAACCGCGGTGATGCGCCGCAGCGATCTGGTCAAACAGACCATGGACGCCCTCGGCCGCCTCGGTGTGCGTTTCTCGCTGGATGACTTCGGCACCGGGTTCTCGTCATTCGTGCACCTCAACAGCCTGCCGATCACCTTGCTGAAGATCGACAAAAGCTTTGTCGGCGGCATGGAGCAGCGCGAAGAGAACCGCAAACTGGTGCACGCGATGATCAACCTCGCGCATAACCTGCATCTGGAAGTGGTGGCCGAGGGGGTGGAAACCCCTGAGCAACTGGAGTTATTGCGCGGGTTTGGCTGTGATCAGGTGCAGGGTTATCTGATCAGCCGGCCGTTGCCGTTGGCAGAGCTGGTTGAATACCTGACCTTCGGCTCTAGCCAGCAGCCAGCCCTCGAAATCGTCAGTTGAACGCAATCTCCGGGTTAGGCATGAATCCCTGTGGGAGCGGGCTTGCTCGCGAAAGCGGTGTGTCAGCAAAGATAATTTGACTGACCGATCGCATTCGCGAGCAGGCTCGCTCCCACAAGGTGAAACTCACTCAGGTTGAGGGATGTTGAAGCCCCGAGATTGCGGTTCGCGCTGAATCATCCGCTTCATCTTCCATTCAAACGCCAGGGTCAGGCTCACCGCCGCGCAGGCCAGGCCCAGCGCCAGACCCCACCAGACTCCCGTCGGCCCCCAGTTCAGGTGGAACGCCATCCACCACGCCGCCGGCGCGCCAATCAACCAATAACAAGCAAGGCCGACCAGAAACGTGGTTTTCGCATCCTTGAGCCCACGGATGCAGCCCATGGCGATGGTCTGCGTGCCGTCAAACAATTCGAACCATGCCGCCACGGCCAACAGGCTCACCGCCAGACGAATCACTTCGGCAAAGGCCGGATCGTTGTGATCAAGGAACAACCCGACCAACTGATTCGGCAACAGCCAGAACACCATGGCGAAACCCAGCATCACCACTGCACCGAAAACGATGCCGACCCGGCCGGACATCCGTGCGTCGCTCAGTTGCCCGGCGCCGTAGTGCTGGCCGACGCGCATGGTGATCGCGTAGGACATCCCCGCCGGCACCATGAACGCCACCGAAACGATCTGCAGGGCGATCTGGTGTGCGCCGAGTTGCGTGCTGCCCATGGTGCCCATGCACAGCGCCGCGAATGCAAACAGGCCGACTTCCACCGCGTAGGTACCGCCAATCGGCAGGCCGAGGCGCCACAGTTCTTTCAGGTACTGACGATTTGGTCGTGACAGGCCGGCGCGCAATTGGTAGGCGTCGTAGGCCGGGTGCCGGCGAATGTGCCAGGCGAGGGCCAGCGCCATGCAGTTGGCAACGATTGCCGTGACCAGGCCGATGCCGGTCAACCCCAGTTTCGGCAGCCCGAACATGCCGGTAATCAATGCGTAATTGAGCAGGAAGTTGGCCACAGTGCCGCCGAGGCTGATGACCATCACCGGGGTCGCTCGGCCGATTGCACTGGTAAAGCCGCGCAGGGCCATGAAGCTCAGATAGCCGGGCAGGGCGAAGGGCAGAGCGATCAAAAATTGTCCAGCGGCGTTGACGTTGGTTTCGGTCTGGCCGAACAGCAGCAACACCGGTTTCAGATTCCACAACAGCAGCCCGGCGCCCAGCGCCATCAGCCACGCCAGCCACAACCCGGCCTGCGTCAGGCGGGCCGCGCCGATGATGTCGCCGGCACCCTGACGGATCGCCACCAGCGTGCCGACCGCTGCAATCACACCGATGCAGAAAATCGACACGAATGAATAACTCGCTGCCCCCAGTCCGCCGCCGGCCAGGGCTTCGGGGCTGAGGCGCGCCATCATCAGGGTGTCGGTCAGCACCATCAACATGTGCGCCAACTGCGAAGCAATCAACGGCCCCGCCAGCCGCAGGATGGCCCAGAGTTCGGTACGCACAGGATGCTGCATGGTCATCACCACCCATTAATCAGAGGGAACAAGAGACCGTCGATTCTCGGCGCTTGGCAGGGTTTGCACAAAAGGATAAAAAGGATGGGTGGCATGATTAAAACTCATCATGAGTAAACCTCGCCGGGGTGGCCGGATGCCGCTAAAGGAGCTTTGTGTATGTCCCGTCGTCTTCCACCCTTGTATGCCCTGCGCGCATTCGAAGCGGCGGCGCGGCACAGTTCGTTCACCCGGGCGGCCGAGGAATTGTCGATCACCCAGAGTGCAGTCAGCCGGCACATCAAGACGCTGGAGGAACACTTTGCCTGCAAGCTGTTTCACCGCAGCGGACGCAACCTGCAACTCACCGAGTCGGCGCGGCTGCTGTTGCCCGGCATTCGCGATGGTTTTGCGGCGCTGGAGCGCGCCTGCAACACCTTGCGCGCCGAAGACGACATCCTGCGCATGAAAGCGCCCTCAACCCTGACCATGCGCTGGCTGCTGGCGCGACTCAGCCGCTTTCGCCATCTACAACCGGGCAACGAGGTACAGCTGACCAGTGCGTGGATGGACGTGGATTCGGTGGACTTCAACAACGAACCCTTCGACTGCGCCGTGCTGCTCAGTGACGGGCATTTTCCGCCGGACTGGGAAGCCAGCCTGCTGTTTCCCGAAGAGCTGATTCCTGTCGGCGCGCCGAACCTGCTGAATGACCAGCCGTGGGATGTCGCACGCCTGGCCTCCACCGAACTGCTGCACCCGACCCCGGATCGGCGCGACTGGCGCAGTTGGCTGGAGCACATGGGCCTGTCCGATCAGGTGTCGCTCAAGGGTGGGCAGGTGTTCGATACCCTCGAACTGGGGATGATCGCTGCAGCGCGCGGTTACGGTGTGTCGATGGGTGACTTGCTGATGGTCGCCGAAGATGTGGCGCAAGGAAGACTGAGCCTGCCATGGCCGACCGCGGTCGCCAGCGGATTGAATTATTACCTGGTATGGCCAAAAACCCGTCCGGGAGGTGAACGTTTGCGCCGTCTCAGCGACTTCCTGCAAGGCGAAGTGCGAGCCATGGCGTTGCCGGTGGTCAAGCGCTTGAGCTGAAACGTTAGAGCCGCCACAATGCCGGCCTTGTGCCATAACCCTGCTGTTCGCTCAAGTATTCGGCTTTACCGCCGAATACGTGCATGTGGAACCGCCGTGCAGGTATCCACGATTCACCCCCATTAGAAAATTATCCGAGCTGCGATCAAGGAGGATCGGCAAGTTCGGCCAGGAGCTGTCCATGTCTCAACCTCGCGCTCGGATCGCCTCGCAGCTGGGCCTCGCGCTCGCTGTGATACTGGCGATCGTCATCAGCGGCAGTACGGTGTTCGCCCTGCGTTCGCTGGATTCCGCCAACCTCGCCACCCGTGAAGAGCACCTCGCCAGTGAAGCGCGGCTGCTGGCCGACCAGTTGAGCACTTTCCACGGCACGCTGCGTGAAAGCACCCAGCGCCTGAGCGGGCTGTTCGAGAAGCGCTTCAGCGCCGGTCTGAGCATTCACCCGGATGCACCGGTGGCGGTGGCCGGTACCCAGACCCCGGGCCTGCACCTGGGCAGCGAAGTGCTGAACAACAACTTCAAGGAAGTCGACGAGTTCAAGCAAATGACCGCTGGGGTTGCCACGCTGTTCGTGCGTAGCGGCGAAGACTTTGTCCGCGTAAGCACCTCGCTGACCAAACAGGACGGCACGCGCGCTATCGGCACTCTGCTTGATCACGCACACCCGGCCTACGCGAAGTTGATGGCGGGTCAGGGTTACGTCGGCCGCGCGCTGCTGTTCGATCGTTCCTACATGACCCAATACACCCCGGTGCGCGATGGCAGCGGCAAAGTGATTGCGGTGTTGTTCGTTGGTTTTGATTACACCGATGCGCAGAACGCCCAGTTCGACAACCTCAAGCGCTTCCGCATCGGCCAGACCGGTTCGCTGGCGCTGCTGGATGAGCAGAACAAATGGTTGGTGGCCCCGGCGGGCGTCCAGGCATTGGATCAGGCGGTTACGGTGATTGGCGCTCTGGCCAAGACCGCTGGCAAAGGTCAGTTCTGGGGCGACAAGAACGAAGATTTCTACAGTGTTTCGGTACCGTTCGACGGTGGGCCGTGGGCGGTAGTGGCGAGCATGCCGAAAGCCGAGATTCGCGCGGTGACCTGGAGCGTCGGCACGCAACTGGCCATCGGCAGCCTGCTGGCGATGCTGTTGGCGGTGGGTTCGGTGGTGTGGTTGCTGCGCAGCAAACTGGCGCCGCTGAGTGATCTGGTGCGTCAGGCCGAAGCGCTGGGCGCAGGTGATCTGAGCGTGCGCCTGAACGTGTCGAGCAACGACGAGATCGGACAGTTGTCCCGTGCGTTCAACCAGATGAGCCAGGCGCTGTCGACGATGGTCGAACACATCCGCCGCTCCTCGGAAGAGGTCAACAGCCGCGCCCAGGCGCTGTCCGGTTTGTCCGGCGGTGCGTACGAAGGCATGGAGCAGCAGTCCGGCGAAATCACCAGCATGGCCGGCGCAGTTGAAGAGTTCAGCGCCACCTCGCTGAACATTGCCGACAACATGGGTGCCACCCAGCGTTTGGCCCAGGAAAACGCTCAGCAGACGCAGATCGGTCGTACTTCCATGGACGAAGCGTCTTCCTCGCTGGAGCAAATCGCTGGCGCGTTGAACACCACGGCTACCGTGATCAACACCCTTGGCCAGCGTTCCCAGGAAATCGGCGGCATTGTCAGTGTGATCACCTCGATTGCCGAACAGACCAACCTGCTGGCGCTCAACGCGGCCATTGAAGCGGCCCGTGCCGGTGAACAGGGCCGTGGTTTTGCCGTGGTCGCCGATGAGGTGCGTAACCTGGCGTCGCGCACCCGTCAGGCCACTGATGAAATCTCCGGGATGATTCACAGCATCCAGCAGGAAACCGGCAACGCCATCAGCACCATGGAGCAGGGCAATCTGCTGATGCAGGAAGGCCTGTCGCGCAACGCCAACGTGGCGTCGGCGCTGGCGCGGATCGATGAGCAGAGCCGTTCGGCAGGGCAGCAGTTCGCCGCGATTACCACCGCGACCCAGGAGCAGAGCAGCACGGCTACTTTGCTCAGCAGTAACCTGCAGAGCATTGCGCTGGCCAACAGTGAGCAGCGTGAGGTGGTGTCGAACCTCGCGGTCACCGCCAAAGAGCTTGAAAAGCTGGCGGCGGATCTGCGTTCCGAGGTTGATCGCTTCCGTTGATACAGCCTTGATATAGCTTTCGCGAGCAAGCTCGCTCTCACAGTTTCCGGGGTAGCTCATAAATCGTTTGAGCACCCGAATACTCTGTGGGAGCGAGCCTGCTCGCGAATGCAACGCCGCCGATCCATGGCAAATCATCCTATATGTCTCTCATCTTTTCTTGCTGAAACGTTTCCGCAGCGCTATAAAAATGGCACAACTCCAATAAAGGCTGCTGCCATGACCCCGTTCAAACTCGCCGTTGCATTCGGCGCACTCTCTGCTGCTTCCCACGCCATGGCCTGGGATTACGTACTCCTCGATACCAACAAGCCCGCGCAAAACTGGAGCATTACCAGTGAGCAGCTCGGGTTGAAAACCGACAAGCCTTTCTCCGTCAGCCTGCGCACCTTGCACGGCGGGCGACAGGAAGGTGTCAGCATCGTCGATATCGATAACGGCACGATGAAACTCTCGGTGGTGCCGACCCGTGGCATGAATGTCCTGCAGGCGTCTGTCGGCAACGTGCGCATGGGTTGGGATTCGCCGGTCAAGGAAGTGGTCAACCCGGCCTTCATCGAACTCAATGGACGCGGTGGCCTGGGCTGGCTGGAAGGCTTCAATGAGTTGGTGACCCGCTGCGGTTACGAATGGGTCGGCCATCCCGGTATGGACAATGGCGAGTTGCTGACCCTGCACGGCCGCGCCGCGAACATTCCGGCCAGCACTGTCACGCTGCACATCGATGAAAAACCACCCTACGCCATCAGTCTGCGCGGTGAACTGAAGGAACAGGCGTTCAAGAAAGTCGACTTCTCGGTCGTCACTGAGCTGGTCACCGAGCCGGGCAGCGTGCGCTTTGCCCTCAACGATACGCTGACCAACAACGGTGATTATCCGAAGGAATACCAGGCGCTGTATCACAGTAACTTCAGTACACCGTTCCTTGAGCAGGGCGCGCGGTTCGCGGCGCCGGTGAAACAGGTCTCGCCATTCAACGACAAGGCCAAAGCCGAGTTGGCGGACTGGCAGATTTATCGCGGTCCAACCAAGGACTACGATGAAACCGTCTATAACGTCGTGCCCTACGCCGACGCCAAAGGCGAAACCCTGACTGTTTTGCACAACAAGGCTGGCAGCCTCGGTGTCTCTGTTGGCTTCAATACTCAACAGCTGCCAGTGTTTTCCCTGTGGAAAAACACCGACACCCAAGGGCAGGGCTATGTCACGGGCCTTGAGCCAGGCACCAGCTTTTCCTACAACCGCCGCTATCAGCGTCCGCTGAATCTGGTGCCGACCATTGCGCCAAAGGCCAGCCAACAGTTTCAGATCAGCTACAGCCTGCTGGCAGAAAAAGGCGCTGTGGATAACGCGCTGAAGCGCGTGAGCGAAATCCAGGCCGGGCGTGAAACCGAAGTGCGACAGGCGCCGCTGGTGGATCTGACCGAGCATTAAGGCGTCGCCGGGCGGTATTGCAGCGCTTCGGCCAGATGCTCACGGCTGATTGCATCGACTTGCTCAAGGTCTGCCAGGGTTCTGGCGACCTTGAGCAAACGATGGGCTGAGCGCAGTGACAAGGTCAGCCGTTCGCAGGCTGACTCCAGCCATTTCTCATCGGCTGTGGATAACTGGCAGTGCCGCTTCAGGCCTGGCAGATCGAGGAACGCATTGGCACAACGCTGACGCTTTTGCTGGCGTTCGCGTGCCTCGGCCACCACGGCTGCCGCACTGGCGCTGTCCTCGCCTGGCTTCACTGCCGGATTCAACGCCGTCGCTTCCCGCGCCACCGTCAGGTGCAGATCGATCCGATCCAGCAACGGCCCCGATAGCTTGTTGCGGTAGCGCTGCACCATGTCCGGTGTACACGAGCACTTGCCGCTCGGCTCGCCAAGATATCCACAAGGGCACGGATTCATTGCCGCCACCAACTGGAAACGCGCGGGAAAGCGTACGCGATCCTTGGCTCGGGCAATCACGATATGCCCGGATTCCAGCGGCTCGCGCAGCACCTCCAGTACCTTGCGATCGAACTCCGGCAGCTCATCGAGAAACAGTACGCCGTGGTGGGCGAGGGTGATCTCGCCGGGTTGCGGTTTCGAGCTGCCACCGACCAGTGCCGGCCCGGAGGCCGAGTGGTGCGGCTGGCGAAAGGGCCGTTGTGGCCAATGGGTCAGTGGCACGCCGCTGGCGACCGATTGAATCGCCGCCACTTCCAGCGCCTCGCATTCGGAGAGTGGCGGCAGCAGGCCCGGCAAGCGACTCGCCAACAAGGTCTTGCCCGTTCCCGGCGGCCCACTGAACAACAGGTTATGCGCGCCCGCCGCCGCAATCAGCAGCGCCCGTTTCGCGGCCATCTGTCCTTGCACCTCATTGAGGTCGGGATAAGGTTTCGCCGCATGGATCAGCCCGTCCGAGACATAAGGCTCGACCGGCGTATGCCCGTTGAAATGCGCCACTGCCTCCAGCAGATGATCCACCGCAAACACCTTCAAACCCGAAGCAAGGCACGCTTCCTCGGCATTCGCCCGCGGCACCACCAGTGCCCGCCCGGCCTTGCGCGCCGCCAGTGCCGCCGGCAACACCCCGCGTACCGGCCGCACAGCGCCGGACAACGCCAGTTCACCAAGGCATTCCACCTCATCCAGCGTCAGACACGGCACCTGCACACTCGCCGACAGAATCCCTAGGGCAATCGCCAGATCAAAGCGCCCGCCATCCTTGGGCAAGTCCGCCGGCGCCAGATTCAAGGTGATCCGCCGCGCCGGAAACTGCAGCCCGGAATTGATGATCGCGCTGCGCACCCGGTCCTTGCTCTCCTTCACCGCCGCCTCGGGCAGGCCGACCATGGTCAGCGAAGGCAGACCGTTGGCCAGATGGACTTCGACGGTGACGGCGGGAGCATCCACGCCTATCTGGGCGCGACTGTGGACGATGGAGAGGGACATGGTCGTTCCTTGAGCTGAATCGGGAGCCGCTTCCTGCGGGTTTTTTAAGGGTAGTTGGGGAAGGGCGATCAGGCGGGGCGAACTTTCACTGGATGTTGCGGGAAAGTGGTCAACCAATCTCGAGGCGAAAAAAAACCGCCTTGAGGAGACGGTTTTCAGTTTGCAGGCTTCGGTGAGGCCAAGGCCTGCGTATCCTTTTGCGGACACACTCACGTGAAATCAGGTTATGCATGTTTGCTCATTGGCGCAAGTATCAAAAGGGCTTGAACGGGTGCAACGGTAATGTTGTCAGCACTTGCCTAACGACTTGATACAAGTTGTTTAAATCGCTTTCTAAGGGCTGTCATAAAGTCCGCAATGACGATGCCCACTCATGGGGTATTCGCGAAGTGTGGCCGGGAGCGCAAAGACTTCATGTTCCTCGACACGGTGTGAGACCCGTGCCGGTGCTTTTTTTGGGGGACTCACACCCGGCCGCCTTGGCGGACACACTCACGTGTAGTCCCGAAGGTGTTCGTACGCCGGAAAGTGCATCGGAGGTTTGGCCCCACGCAAGGAGGGCCAAAGTATGTCTAAGTTTCTTAAACATATGTGGCGCCTCGTCAGAATCGCGTTATGGGCTTTTCGCCTGTACGAGTTTCTGCGAGACCGTTGGAATAATTCGTTGTAGAGGATTGATCTGACGGAAACCGCTCCTGCCTAGGCAGGAGCGGTTTAATTTCTTTCGCAAACTTCAAGGCACTTTGGCTCAGGGTCTGCAGACTTACTCGGCCGGCGGCGTCAGCTTGGCTTCCATCTCGGCGACTTTGGCCTCAAGGCTTTCGAGGCGAGCACGGGTACGCGCCAATACAACCATCTGACTATCAAACTCTTCACGGCTCACCAAATCGAGTTTGCTGAACGCACTCTGCAGCAGCATCTTGAACTGGCTTTCGATTTCGGCTTTCGGCAGCGGGGTGTCGCCGCTGAACAGGCGGGAGGCGGTGCCGCTCAGGGCGTCGAGGAAGTCTTTGGGCGCGAGCATGGAATGTGTCCTGTAAACAGTGGCGGGCAGTGTATCACGCAGTGTCTATAGTCATTGACGCAGGCACGGATGCACGCTTTTCGCGCAAGCGGACGGACGGCAACGCACCGTTGTTGTGCGTAACCGTCGGGGCTTTTTTGCGCGGGCGCCTGCGGCAGCGGCCAAGGGCTTGAAATCAGGGGAATTTGGCGAGATGGCAAGCTTTCTGCTTAGTCGGTAGTGACCCATGCACTGATGCAGTCGCTGTGACGAATGCAGTGCGGCAGGCGGGACGGGGAGTTTCGCCGGCAGCGGTTAGCTGGCGTCAGTCGGGCAGGTAAGGCCGACGATGCGTTACAAAGCCAGGCACTGCGCTTAGACTTGAGTCGGGTTTGTTTTCCTGGGGCAAGTCCACCAATTCGGGAGAGAGTTTCATGAAGCTAGTCACTGCCATCATCAAGCCGTTCAAGTTGGACGACGTGCGCGAGTCGCTGTCCGAAATCGGCGTGCAGGGCATTACCGTTACTGAAGTCAAAGGCTTCGGCCGGCAGAAGGGTCACACCGAGCTGTATCGCGGCGCGGAGTATGTGGTCGATTTTCTGCCCAAGGTGAAAATCGACGTGGCCATCGACGACAAGGATCTGGATCGGGTTATCGAGGCGATAACCAAAGCGGCCAACACCGGCAAGATCGGTGACGGCAAGATCTTCGTGGTCAATCTGGAACAGGCGATCCGTATCCGTACCGGCGAAACCGATACCGACGCGATTTAAGCCGCCACAAACCCCAACGCCCCAGGAGAAAACAATATGACTCTGCGTAAATTCGCAGGGCTAGGAGCCCTGTTGTCCATCGTAATGCCCGGCCTTGCAATGGCGGCAGACGAAGTGGCGGCCCCGGTCCTCAATTCCGGCGACACCGCCTGGATGCTCACCTCGACAGCCCTCGTGCTGTTCATGACCATCCCGGGCCTGGCGCTGTTTTACGGCGGCATGGTTCGCTCGAAAAACATTCTTTCCGTGATGATGCAGTGCTTCGCCATTACCGGTCTGATCAGCATCCTGTGGGTCATTTATGGCTACAGCATTGCGTTCGACACCACCGGCATGGAGCAGGGCGTCGTCAACTTCAACTCGTTCTTCGGCGGCATGGGCAAGGCGTTCCTCGCCGGTGTCACGCCTTCGAGCCTGACCGGCCCTGCGGCGCTGTTCCCCGAGGCGGTGTTCATCACCTTCCAGATGACCTTCGCGATCATCACCCCGGCGCTGATTGTCGGTGCATTCGCCGAGCGGATGAAATTCTCCGCGATGCTGATTTTCATGGGCATCTGGTTCACCCTCGTCTATGCACCGATCGCGCACATGGTCTGGTCCGGTAACGGCGGCCTGATGTGGGACTGGGGCGTACTCGACTTCGCGGGCGGCACAGTGGTGCACATCAACGCCGGTGTGGCCGGTCTGATTGCCTGCCTGGTATTGGGCAAGCGCAAAGGTTTCCCGACCACCCCGATGGCACCGCACAACCTCGGTTACACCCTGATGGGTGCAGCGATGTTGTGGGTTGGCTGGTTCGGCTTCAACGCCGGTTCCGCCGCAGCCGCCAACGGCACCGCCGGCATGGCGATGCTGGTCACTCAGATTGCTACCGCTGCGGCTGCACTGGGCTGGATGTTTGCCGAGTGGATCACCCACGGCAAGCCAAGTGCACTGGGCATCGCCTCGGGTGTGGTTGCCGGTCTGGTGGCAATCACTCCGGCGGCCGGCACTGTGGGCCCGATGGGTGCACTGGTGATCGGTCTGGCGGCAGGTGTGGTGTGCTTCTTCTGCGCCACCACGCTGAAACGCAAACTCGGCTATGACGACTCTCTGGACGCGTTCGGCGTACACGGTATCGGCGGTATCCTCGGTGCGATCCTCACCGGTGTGTTCGCTGCACCGTCGCTGGGTGGCTTCGGCACCGTCACCGACATCGCCGCTCAAGTGTGGATTCAGTGCAAAGGTGTCGGCTTCACGGTGATCTACACCGCGATCGTCACCTTCATCATCCTCAAGGTCCTGGACGCCGTGATGGGGCTGCGCGTGACTGAGGAAGAAGAGTCGGTGGGTCTGGATCTGGCACAACACAACGAACGCGGCTACAACCTGTAAGTACGCGCATTAAAAAACTTGCCCGGTTCGCCGGGCATTTTTTTGTCTGGAATTTGTCATTGAAAGGAAGGCTGAAAGGATTTTTCGTACGGCTTTGGTCGTGTTTACGGCGGGCATTTTTCTGCGGCCAATCGCTTACATCATTGCAGGAATATTAGGGCCTTTGTTTTTTCCCAGAGCGCGCTAGAATGCGCCCCGAACGTGCGGAGAACTGTATGTGGCAACAGACTCTGATAACCCTGCGGGCACGGCCCCGGGGCTTTCATCTGGTAACGGACGAGTTACTCGCCGGCCTGCCTGAACTCAAGGCGTGCCGGGTCGGTCTGTTGCATTTGTGGCTGCAGCACACCTCGGCGTCGTTGACCATCAACGAGAACGCCGATCCGGCGGTCCGTCGCGACTTCGAACGATTTTTCAATCGTCTGATCCCACAAGGAACAGACGGCTATGAGCATAACGACGAAGGCCTGGACGACCTCCCGGCGCACTTCAAGGCCAGCGTACTTGGCTGTCAGATCAGTCTGCCGGTTTCGGCAGGGCGACTGGCACTGGGCACCTGGCAAGGTGTTTATCTGGGCGAGCACCGTGATCATGGCGGTGCCCGTAAAGTCCTCGCCACCCTGCACGGTGAAGGGGCGTAAACCGTTGGTCACCCGCGGTTACCGATTTTTTTCCGGCGACTTTCGACAGTCGCCAAAGCTGGTCTATAACTAATCTGCTTTTCGCAAGTCATGAGGTAGAACATGAGCGACGATGATCTGGAAAACGACGACCTCGAAGTAGGCGACGAAGACGAGGCCGAGGACGGTCTGGAAGCAGCAGCGGAAGACGTTGCTGAAGACGATGGCGGTGACGATACGCCGGCCCCGGCTGCCAAAGGCAAAGCCAAGGCTGCGGTGTCGGTCGACGAGTTGCCGAGCATCGAAGCCAAGAACAAGGAGCGCGACGCCCTGGCCAAGGCCATGGAAGAATTCCTTGCGCGCGGCGGCAAGGTGCAGGAAGTGGAGGCCAACGTGGTCGCCGATCCGCCCAAGAAGCCGGACAACAAGTACGGCAGCCGCCCTATCTGAGGCGTGCTACCTGCTTGCTGAAAAAGCCCGCCGTCGCTGCGGGCTTTTTCATGCCTGAAACAAAGAGGTCATGGATACACGCAATCCCCTGTGGGAGCGGGCTTGCTCGCGAAGAGGCCGTGTCAGTCGACATACAATTTGAATGACACACCGCCTTCGCGAGCAAGCCCGCTCCCACAGGGGGTTACGTCAGGTGGAGAGGGCATTCCAGCGTGCGAGCACTGCTGGCAAATCGGTCAGGCTGCGGATCTCGGCATCCGGCAGTCGCTCCGCTTCCCAGACCTTGCCCGCCGGGTTGAACCAGACCGCGCGCATGCCCGCCTGCTGCGCCCCGGCAATGTCATCGCCCGGATGATCGCCGATATGTACGGCGGTTGCGGCTGTGGCGCCACCACGCTGCAACGCCTCGTGAAACAGCCGCACATCCGGCTTGGCGATACCGATATCTTCGGCGCACAAGGCAAACTTGAAGTAATCCGCCAGGCCCAGCCGACGCACGTCGGCGTTGCCGTTGGTGACCACGCCGAGGGCGTAGTGGTTGGCGAGGATTTCCAAAGTCGGTTCGACCTCCGGGAACACCTCGATCTGATGCCGCGCATGCAGGAATACTTCAAAGCTTTTGTCGGCTAGATCCGCAGCTTCCCCGTGGGCGTACCCGGCTTCCTCCAGTGCGTGGAACAGCACGCGCCTGCGCAACGCACTGATGCGGTGCTTGAGGCCCGGCTCGCTGGCCAGCACCCGCTCGCGAATCGCCCACAAATGCTCCACCGGCACCGCGCCCAGATTCGGCGCGTGTTCGCTCAGCCATTGGCGCAATACCGCTTCGGCGCTGACGATCACCGGGGCGGTGTCCCACAGGGTGTCGTCGAGGTCGAAGGTGATCAACTGGATGTTCATGAATCGTCGCCTTTGCTGCGTTTGGCCCGTGGGTGGGCGCTGTCGTAGACCGCCGCCAGGTGCTGGAAGTCCAGGTGGGTGTAGATCTGCGTGGTCTTGATGTCCGAGTGGCCGAGCAGTTCCTGCACCGCGCGCAGGTCCTGTGAGGATTCCAGCAAGTGGCTGGCAAAGGAATGCCGCAGCATGTGCGGGTGCAGGTTCTGCCCCAGTTCACGCTCGCCGGCCAGTTTTACTCGCACCTGAATCGCCCGTGGGCCGAGGCGCCGACCTTGTTGGCTGACGAATACGGCGTCGTCGGCCGGGTTGGTCATGGCTCGCAGCGGCAGCCATTGCTCCAGTGCTTCGCGCGCCTTTTTGCCGACCGGCAGCAGGCGGGTCTTGCTGCCCTTGCCGAGCACCTGAACCATGCCGTCGGCCAGATCCAGCTGATCCAGATTTAGCCCGGTCAGCTCGGACAGGCGCAGGCCCGAGGAATAGAACAATTCGAGAATCGCCTGATCACGACGGGCGAGAAAATCGTCCTCGACCGCACCTTCCAGCAGTTGCAATGCGCGGTCAGTGTCGAGGGTTTTCGGCAGGCGCCGTTCGCCTTTCGGCGGCGCCAGACCGGTCGCCGGGTCGTGATCGCACAGACCTTCGCGATTCAGATAGTGATAGAGCCCGCGCACCGCCGAGAGCAATCGGGCGAGACTGCGGGACGACTGCCCCTGCGCATGCAGGCGGGCGATCAGGCTGCGCAGGCGCTGAATATCCAGCGCCGCCCAACTGCCAATGTTCTGCTTGAGGCACCAGCCGAGGACTTTATCGAGGTCGCGGCGATAGGCCGACAGGGTGTGCGGCGACACCTGTCGCTCACTGCGCAGGTGTTCGCAGTAAGCGTCCAGTTGTCGTTCCATATTCAGCGTACCGAGCGCAGGGAGCTGTTGACCCGTGGCAGCACGCGGCCCATGACTTCGGCGATGTAGCTGAGGAACAGCGTACCGACCGAACTCTTGTAGTGCTGCGGATCACGGCTGGCGATTGCCAGAATGCCGTGAATGCCCTGATGACTGACCGCGACTACCGCGGTGGAGCCGATCTGCTTGCGCTGTTCTTCGCCGAACAGGAAGTCGAGCTCATGTTCACGCAGGGTGCCGCTGACGCTCTTGCCTTCGGTGAGCAGACCGCCGATCGCGGTTTGCGCGTCGGCATGAGTCACCCAGCGGCCAACCGGTGCCGGGTTGTCGCCGAGCAGGATCAGGCTGACAAAGGGCACCTGAAAGTCCTGGCGCAGGCTGTCTTCGACGCTGATCACCACGTCTTCCAGACTGGCCGCGTCCATCAGCGACAGAATCAGGCGGCGGGTCTTGTCGAACAGCCGGTCGTTGTCGCGGGCGACGTCCATCAACTGCGAAAGGCGGTGGCGCATCTCGATGTTGCGGTCGCGCAGGATGCTCATCTGCCGCTCGACCAGCGAAACGGTGTCACCGCGCTGGTGGGGAATGCGCATGGCAGGCAGCAGTTCTTCGTGCTCGACGAAGAAGTCCGGATGAGCCTCCAGGTATGCGGCAACCGCTGCCGCCTCCAGGCTCTCGGACGCGGATTCGTCGGACTGTCGGGCGGGTACCTGAGGCTTATCGGTCATGGTTTCTGCTCACTCAAAGACGCACTTGTCCTTCGTATACACGCACTGCCGGGCCGGTCATCAACACCGGGTGGCCAGGGCCTGCCCATTCAATGGACAGACGCCCGCCGGGCAGGTCGATCAACAGCGGCGAATCCATCCACCCCTGGCTGATGGCCGCAACTGCAGCGGCACAAGCGCCGGTGCCGCAGGCCTGGGTTTCCCCGGCCCCGCGTTCCCAGACGCGCAACTGCGCGCGGTTGCGGTCGATGACCTGGATGAAACCGACGTTGACCCGCGCCGGGAAGCGCGGATGGTGTTCGATTTTCGGCCCCAGTTCATGCACCGGTGCATTGTTGATGTCCTGTACGCGCAGCACCGCATGGGGGTTGCCCATTGACACAGCGGCCAGTTCGACCGTGGTGCCGTCGACTTCCAGCTGATAGCTGCTGGCCTGCGCCGGTGCGTCGAACGGAATATCCGCCGGCACCAGACGCGGCGCGCCCATGTTCACCCCGATCTGGCCGTCGTTACGCACGTCCAGCTCGATGATGCCGCCCTTGGTCTCGACGCGAATCTGCCGCTTGGCCGTCAGACGTTTGTCGAGCACGAAGCGCGCGAAGCAGCGTGCACCGTTGCCGCACTGTTCCACTTCCGAGCCATCGGAGTTGAAGATCCGGTAACGGAAATCCACGTCCGGGTTGCTCGGCGCTTCGACGATCAGCAACTGGTCGAAACCGATACCGGTGTGCCGGTCGCCCCATTGCTTGGCGTGCTTGGGCTGAATATGCGCGTGCTGGCTGACCAGGTCGAGAACCATGAAGTCATTGCCCAGGCCGTGCATTTTGGTAAAACGCAGCAGCATGGGTTACTCCGGCAGCAGGCTTTCGCCGGCAAACAGCTCGGCCACGGTTTCGCGGCGGCGCACTTCAAAAACCTGATCACCGTCTACCAACACTTCAGCGGCACGGCCACGGGTGTTGTAGTTGGAACTCATCACGAAGCCGTAGGCGCCGGCCGAATGCACGGCCAGCAGATCGCCTTCTTCCAGCGCGAGCTCACGATCCTTGGCGAGGAAATCGCCGGTTTCGCAGATCGGGCCGACGATGTCGTATTTGCGCGCAGCGGAGTCACGCGGTTTGACCGCGGTGACGTCCATCCAGGCCTGATACAGCGCCGGGCGAATCAGGTCGTTCATCGCCGCGTCGACGATGGCGAAATCCTTGTGTTCGGTGTGCTTGAGGTACTCGACCTGGGTCAGCAGCACGCCGGCGTTGGCGACGATGAAGCGGCCCGGTTCGAACACCAGCGCCAGGTCACGACCGTTCAAACGCTCGCGCACAGCCTTGATGTAGTCGCCGGCCAGTGGCGGCTCTTCATCGCGATACCGCACGCCCAGGCCACCACCGAGATCGATGTGGCGCAGATGAATGCCGCAATCGCCGAGGCGGTCGACCAGATCCAGCAAGCGATCGAGGGCATCGAGGAACGGCGGCAAAGTGGTCAGTTGCGAGCCGATGTGGCAGTCGACACCGATCACTTCCAGGTTCGGCAGGTGCGCGGCACGCACGTACACGTCTTCGGCGTCGGCAATGGCGATGCCGAACTTGTTCTCTTTGAGACCGGTGGAAATGTACGGGTGGGTGCCGGCGTCGACGTCCGGGTTCACGCGCAGCGAGACCGGTGCGCGAACACCCAGCTCGGCAGCCACGACTTGCAGGCGCTCAAGCTCGTCGGTGGATTCGACGTTGAAGCAGTGCACGCCGACTTCCAGCGCGCGACGCATGTCGTCACGGGTCTTGCCGACGCCGGAGAACACGATCTTGTCGGCGCTGCCGCCAGCGGCGAGTACACGTTCCAGCTCGCCACGGGAAACGATGTCGAAACCGGCGCCGAGACGGGCTAGGACATTCAGAACCCCGAGGTTGGAGTTGGCCTTGACGGCGTAGCAGACCAGATGCGGCATGCCGGCCAGCGCGTCGGCGTAGGCCAGATACTGGGCTTCGATGTGCGCACGCGAGTAGACATAGGTGGGCGTGCCGAAGCGGTCGGCGATGGCGGACAGCGCCACACCTTCCGCGAACAGCTCCCCGCCACGGTAGTTAAAAGCGTCCATGGCGATCCCTTATTGGTAAACGTCGTGCTTGTGTGCTTTGGACGGCTGCTTTTGCGAAGACTGGGCTTGCTCGGCCGGGTCCTGATCGTCATCCGGCAGGTACAGCGGGCCTTTTTGACCACAGGCCGAAACGAGGCAGGCAACCGCGACGAGCGCAGCAAGGGAAGAGATCAGGCGCTTCATGGCGAAATCCTTGAAAATGCGTTAATTGCGCCGGAGTATACCGGCCACCCGGCAGCTTGCCTATGTGATGGCCCTCCCGTCCGGCGGGGCTAGTTATAGGCGCACCAAGCCCTGTGGGAGCGGGCTTGCTCGCGAAAGCGGTGGTTCTGCAGGCAGAATTGCTGGATATGCCGGCCCCTTCGCGAGCAAGCCCGCTCCCACCGGTACGGTGTTTACAGTGCTATTGAGGTGCTTGGTCGTTAATCTTTGCAATCGGCCGGCAGCGTCCGTATCTTGCGGCGCTTGAGCCTGATCAGACATTTTTTGAGGTTGCCACAATGAGTTTGTCCGAAGCGCGTTTCCACGATCTGGTCGATGAAACCCAGGAAAAACTGGAGGACATCTTTGACGAAAGCGACCTGGATATCGACCTGGAAAGCTCGGCCGGTGTACTGACTGTGAAGTTTGAAAACGGCACGCAGCTGATTTTCAGTCGTCAGGAGCCGTTGCGTCAGCTGTGGTTGGCGGCGGTCTCCGGCGGTTTCCACTTCGACTACGACGAAGAGAGCGAGCGCTGGATGTGCGACAAGAGCGAAGAGCAATTGGGCGAAATGCTCGAACGCATCGTCAAGCAGCAGGCCGGTGTCGAATTCGATTTCGAAGGTCTGTGATTTCGTGACTGATAGCGCACCTGTTCGTCCGCCAAAGCCGCTTTACAGCAACATCAGCCCGGCCGTGCCTTCGCCGTGCAGCGGCGTGTGCCGGCTGGATGAACAGAAGGTTTGTCTCGGCTGCTTCCGCCATGTCGAGGATATTCGCGAATGGCGCTCGGCAGACGATCAACGCCGCCGGATCATCTGCCAGCAGGCTGCCGCACGAAAAGCCCTGACTTGACTCGACCTTGTGGTGAGGGGATTTATCCCCGATAGACTGCGCAGCAGTCTCAGAAGCTTGGGGCCGCTGCGCGACCCATCGGGGATAAATCCCCTCGCCACAGGGGTTCTTGCCAGATCAAAAGTGGGTGACTTGTATATTTTTTGAGCTGTGATAGTGTCCGAACACGCCTCAACCCATCGAGGCCTGGTGAAAACCCCGTCTTTTTTGGCGGGGTTTTGCTTTTTTTGTGTGCAGAAGAAAGGAGTCTGCCCGGATCATGACCGCACCTTCCATCACTCTTACCCGTCTGGACGTGCAACGTCTGGAGCGCTTGATCGACAACCTGAATGAGAAAGACCAGGCTGCGCCGGGCGTGATCGCGCTGCAAACCGAACTGGACCGCGCCGATACGCTGGTCGGCCACGATGAAGTGCCCGCCGATGTCGTGACGATGAATTCCCGCGTGCACTGCCGCGAAGAGGGCAGTGGCAAGGACTATCACCTGACATTGGTCTATCCCAAGGACGCTAACGCCGACGAAGGCAAGATCTCGATCCTCGCACCGGTCGGCAGCGCGCTACTGGGCCTGAAGGTTGGTCAGCACATCGACTGGCCGGCTCCAGGTGGCAAAACCCTGAAACTGATTTTGCTCGAGGTCGAATCGCAACCGATCAAGGGTGGAGACTTTCCGGAGTAACCCGCCTCAGACCTGTTCGAGCGCCTCGTTCAGGGCGCGCTCCAGGTCGGCCTTGTAGCGCAGATACAAATTGCTTGAACTCTGACCATCACCGAGCAGGCCCGAGAGGTCCAGGTCGGTGATGTAGCAGCGATAGCGCTCGGTCTCGCGGCGCTGCTCGACGATCTCCCGGGCGACCACGTGGAACAGCTGGTCGCCATATTCCAGCTCGCTGAATTCCCGTTGATTGCAATACAAGGTGACCTGCACCTCGCCCGGTGCGGCTTTGCCGACGATCGCCTGCACGTCGTAGAACGGTTTGTTGGCCGGTGTCTGCGGCGCCGGTCGTGGTTCGACCCGGCGCGCCCGCCCGGGGCCGGAAGGCAATAGCTGGTAATACAAGGTGTCGAGGCCGACCGCCGGGCTGCCATCCATCGGCAACAGCGCTTCGCGTCGGTACTGGATCGATTGCAGGAAGCGCTGCAGCGGTACCAGCAGGCTCTGTTCATCGTGATACGGCAGATGCTGTTGCCACAGCGCGTTGAACTCATCCAGCACGTACAGCTCGGCCTGTTGTTCGCTGATCCGGTAGAACACCTGAATCGATTCCGGCTGACCCATCGGCAGGATCAACGCGAGGTCGTGATCCTCCAGCGCCATCGGGTCCAGGTGCAGCGGGCTGTAGCGCGGCTGTTCTTCGCCCAGATAATCGAGCAGCGCCGGCAGTGTGGCGAGTGCGACATGGTTGACCTGGCCCGGCACCAGCTCCAGCACGTGATAGTGCTGTTGCACCTGAATCAGGTAGCGGTGATTGAGCTCGCTGAGCAGCAGGGTCTGCGCGGTGTCGATGACTTCTTCCACGCGCCGGGCAATGAACTGCGCGCGGTTGTGGCAGAAGCAGCGCACCTTCAATGACGGCTGCTGCGCGCCGCGCGGCAGATTGTTGAGGTAGTCGCGCAGGCAATCGAGCAGCGCGTGGGGGCCGTCGAAACGGTTGACCAGCACTTCATTCCAGCTGTTGAGCGTGACCTGATCGAGGGTCAGCACAAGGTTTTCGCGCACCCCGGCGTAACTCAGTGAGTCGGTGCGCTCGGTGGTCATCAGGATATTCAGGTCGCGGTGATGCTTGAGCGGATCGATACCGACGTTGACCAGCATCAGCACTTCGCTCGGCACCGCAGCGCGCAGCAGTCGTTCTTCGGCAACGGTCGGCAGGGGCAGGGCGATGCACTGCTGCAGGCTGCCGAGCAGGTTGAACAGCTCGAACTCGCTCATATCGCTAGTGCCGGGGTGCAGCGCCAGTCGGGTGCTGCTGTCGATCACACCGTTGCGGTGGCACCAGGTCAGCAGTTCGAGCAACTCGCGGCTGCGCTTGATCGGCGCGAAGTGCTCCCACTCCAGCGCGTTCAGGCTACCGTTGTACAAACCCCACTGGGTTTGCCCGGGCTCTTTTTTGTTCGGCGATTGCACCAGCGTCAGGGTGTCTTCGGCCAGATCCGGGGCGATGCCGGGGTTGATGAATTCGACCTTGTCGGCCTTGCGCTCGAATGCGGCGTACAAGCGACGACCGAGCACGTTCAGGTCGCGCTTGTTGATCAGGCTGACGGTCTGTTCGGTGCGGGCGAACTGGGTCAGGAAGCGGTAGCTGTAATTCAGCTCATTGACCAGGGCGCGGCGTTCGGCGCTGACCTGGCGGACTTTCCACTGGCTGCGGCTGTCGAGCAAGGCCAGTTGCCGCTGATCCCAATGCCATTCGTGCGCCAGGCGCTCCAGCAGCGAACGCTGCCAGCTTTGGGTGCGGCTGTTGCCGGTGAGCTTGCGGTTGACCTTGAGGTACAGCGCGCGCCGCACCAGCTCCAGACGCTCCGGTTCGTTGCGGGCGCTGAGGTATTCCTCAATGCGTCGGTACACCACCATGTACGGATCCAGCTCATCCAGATCCAGCTGATTGGCGAACACGGCCTGCTTGTAGCGCAGGCTCAGACACTGCACTTTCGGGTGTTCGCTGGCGTAGACCTCGGTCAGCAACAGCTTTAGCACTGACTTGTAGGGCGACTCGATGCCCTTGAACAACTGCCACAGGCCGGCACCGATGAACTCGCCCGGCGGAATTGTCGCCAGATGCCCGAGATCAAGCGTCTCGTCGGCGCGAATGAAACGCTTGGACAGCAGAGTGTGGGTGTACAGGTCGTAAGCGCTTTCTTCGTAGACTGGCACCAGCCACCAGATCGGTGTGCGCCCGGCCAGCCAGATCGCGGTGCGATAAAACTCGTCCAGCAACAGATAGTGCTGCGTGCTGCCGCAGTTTTCGGAGCTGAGCTGGGTGTCGCGTTCGCCTTTGACGAAGCGTACCGGGTCGATCAGAAAGAAGTGCGCCTCGGCGCCTTGGGTCGCGGCCCAGGCTTCGAGGAGCTGGCATTTTTTGCGCAACTCGGCGAGTTCGTTGTCGCTCAGGTCCGGTGCGTGGCAAACCCACACGTCCATGTCGCTCTGATCGGCCTGAGCCAGGGTGCCGAGGCTGCCCATCAGGAACAAACCGTGAATCGGCCGTGGCGGGTTGCTGCCGTGGCGTGGCTTGTAGGAGAACGAGCGAGTCAGGCGCTGCGCTTCGGCGAGGGCGGTGGCGTCAGGTTCATAGTTGGAAAGCCCGGCTGGGGTGCTGCCCGAAACATAGCCCGGCAACAGCGGGTGATTGACGTGGAAGAACAGTGGCAGCAGGGTCAGCACGCCTTGCTGGCGGCTCGACAGACCTTCGAGCGCCCGGCCAAGGCGACCTTCATTGAGTTTGAGAAAGCGCGCACGCAACTGGCTGAGCACCTTGCGGTCGATTCCCTCGTCCAGATCGGGGCGGATTTCATGGGTGCGCGTCATGTCAGCTCAAACCGGCTCGCAGGCTCGGACGAAGAGGGTCTCGGAATGGGAGGCAGTTTAGCCTTTGCGCAGCGGGACTTTTAAGCTGAATTTGTTTTTGACGTCAGATTTTTAGCGGTGAGCGATCAAGCGGGCCCGCGGAAATCCCGTGGCAGGAGTTCCCGTGGGCAAAGACGGGGAAAAATCAGGCGGTTTCCTGCTCTCTCAAAATGGTCAGCACGGTTTGCACATTTTGCGCGGCATCACGACCCAGGCTGGTCAGATACCCGCCATCAGGCTGGTCGGTGAGGTCTTTCTCGAAGAGGCGTTTGGCGGCGGCGATATGTTTCGGGGCAGCGGTCTGATGAATTTTCAAACCTTCCTGGGAACTGTCCAGGGGAAAGAGTGCGAGGACTTCCAGTTCGGCAACCAGCTCAGGGGTAAGCGACATAAGGACTCCAGACTTTCTAGGAATTGGACGACAGCGCCCCTAAGGTGAACCCGCTTTTGCGGCATGTCCAGTGCTCAGATCAGGGATTTTGTCTTGAGGCGAATTCCAGTCTAGTCGGGGCCGGAGAGTTGGCTGGATGGATGGGTGACAAATTGTGTGGGAGCGAGCCTGCTCGCGAAAGCGGTGTGTCATATAGCGTTGTTTTTGCTGATGCACGGCATTCGCGAGCAGGCTCGCTCCCACAGGGGGATGTATTTGGCCTACTGTTTTTCGGGTGGCAGCTCAGGCAACGCACGCAGAGCAGTTTCATACCACTCGGTATTGAACGCGCGGTCTTCGTCGAGCATCGCGTCGATTTCGTAGGCCAGCACGTGGGCCATCAGATTCAGGATGTCATCACGCTCGTAACCGACCAGCGTCAGCTTGTTGAAGGTTGCCTTGGCCGCTGGAGGGTTGTCGCTTTCGATCTGGTTCTCGATCGCTTCGATCAGCGTCGATTCGGTGAACTCTTCTTCATCATTGTCGATGTCAGTCGGCTCGCTCATGGCAGGCTCCTCAAGGAAAGGCGCCAGTTTACCCGCATTCAGCGGCGTGATGCTGCTGGCAGGATCGAGCCCGGCGATCTATAAACAGTGCCTGCCCACCCCGCACGGCCTGGAGGCTATGTGATGTTCAAGCTCTACGGATTCGCTGTCAGCAACTACTACAACATGGTCAAGCTGGCGCTGCTGGAAAAAGGCCTGCCGTTCGAAGAGGTGACGTTTTACCCGACGCCGACCCCACAATCGCTGGCGATCAGCCCACGCGGCAAAGTACCGGTACTCGGCGTCGATGCCGGATTTATTAACGAAACCGCGATCATCCTAGAATACCTCGAGCAGACCCAGAAAGGCACGCCGCTGCTGCCGAGTGATCCATTCGAGCGGGCGCAGGTGCTGGCGATCGCCAAGGAAATCGAGTTGTACATCGAACTGCCGGGCCGCGCCTGTTATGGCGAAGCGTTCTTCGGCTCGCCGGTGCCGGAGGCGATCAAGGAGAAAACCAAAGCCGAGCTGCTGCTGGGTTTCGCGGCACTGGGCCGCCACGGCAAATTCGCCCCGTACGTGGCGGGCGACAGTTTGAGCATCGCGGATTTGTATTTCCTGTACAGCGTGCCGCTGGCGTGTGCGGTCGGGCAGAAACTGTTCGGGATCGATTTGTTGGCAGAGATGCCGAAAGCCAAGGCGCTGCTGGAGCGGCTTGAGCAGAATCTGCACGTGCAGAAGATTGCAGCGGACAAAGAGGCGGCGATGCCGGCGTTTTTGGCGATGATCGCTGCCAAGAAGTGAATTTTATAGCGCTCTGAAGGGAAGCCTTCGCGAGCAGGCTCGCTCCCACAGGGGATTTTTGTCGGCCACAAATTTTGTGTTTAACAAAAATCCAAATGTGGGAGCGAGCCTGCTCGCGAAGCTTTTGACCTTAGCGGCTGGCGATGAGGGCCTGACCGCGAACCACCGCTGCCTTGACCTGCGCCGGCGCCGTCCCGCCGATATGGTCACGGGCATTCACCGAGCCTTCCAGGGTCAGCACGGCGAACACGTCCTGCTCGATCTGGTCGCTGAACTTACGCAGTTCTTCCAGGCTCATCTCGGCCAGATCCTTGCCGGTATCCACGCCGTACTTCACCGCGTGACCGACGATTTCGTGGCAGTCACGGAACGGCAGGCCACGGCGTACCAGGTAGTCCGCCAGGTCGGTCGCGGTGGAGAAACCACGCAGCGCCGCTTCACGCATGATCGCGTGTTTCGGTTTGATCGCCGGGATCATGTCGGCAAACGCCCGCAGCGAATCGCGCAGGGTGTCGGCGGCGTCGAACAGCGGCTCTTTGTCTTCCTGATTGTCCTTGTTATAGGCCAGTGGCTGGCCTTTCATCAGGGTCAGCAGGCCCATCAATGCGCCGAACACGCGGCCAGTCTTGCCGCGAACCAGTTCCGGTACGTCCGGGTTTTTCTTTTGCGGCATGATCGAGCTGCCGGTGCAGAAGCGATCAGGCAGATCGATGAACTGGAACTGCGCGCTGGTCCACAGCACCAGCTCTTCGGAGAAACGCGACAGGTGCATCATCGCGATGCTGGCGACCGAGCAGAATTCGATGGCGAAGTCGCGATCGGAAACGTTGTCCAGCGAGTTGCCGCCGACGGCGTCGAAACCCAGCAGTTGCGCGGTGTATTCGCGATCGATCGGGTAGGTGGTGCCGGCCAGCGCAGCGCTGCCCAGCGGCATGCGGTTGGTGCGCTTGCGGCAGTCGACCAGACGCTCGTAGTCGCGGCTGAGCATTTCGAACCACGCCAGCATATGGTGGCCGAAGGTCACTGGCTGAGCAGTTTGCAGGTGAGTGAAGCCGGGCATGATGCTCGCCGCTTCGCGCTCGGCTTGTTCCAGCAAACCTTTTTGCAAGCGGGTGATTTCGGCCAGGATCAGGTCGATCTCGTCACGCAGCCACAGACGGATGTCGGTGGCGACCTGATCGTTGCGGCTGCGCCCGGTGTGCAGTTTCTTGCCGGTGATACCGATGCGGTCGGTCAGGCGCGCTTCGATGTTCATGTGCACGTCTTCGAGGTCGACGCGCCAGTCGAACTGGCCGGCTTCGATTTCGCCCTGAATGGTCTTCAGGCCGTCGATGATGCTGTCGCGCTCGGCATCGGTCAGCACGCCGACCTTGGCCAGCATGGTGGCGTGGGCGATCGAGCCCATGATGTCGTGGCGATACAGGCGCTGGTCGAAGGTGACGGAGGCGGTGAAGCGGGCGACGAAGGCGTCGACGGGTTCACTGAAGCGGCCGCCCCAGGACTGATTGGTCTTGTCAGTGCTCATGAATTCGCTCGTATCGGCTTGAAGAAAGAAGGCGTGAAACGCTGGCGCGGATAATAACAGGGTTGCCAATCCTGTCGCTGACACCGGTCGATACGTTTTTTTCTCATCTGCTCATTCATAGTCGGCGCCGTCTGCGGGGGATTTGCGCAAGGATATTTTTCGATTGAGCAATATCGGCCCGGCAAGCGTCTACAGTTGGACATAAGGGTCGGCGCGACTGCGGATCGCACAAAGGTCCGGACGCCGACTATAAGAAGAGGGGGTGGGTGGTTTTGTCCTTTGGCATACCCCGTGAAAAACGCAGGAAACAGCGGGCTTTGAGCGGTACGACCCGGACACTGGCAAATATTGCTGGCCGACGTACGGCACTTTTTGGCGCTCGGGCTAGTCTTAGCGTGGATCGCGGTGACGGACGTCACTTCACCTGTCTACGCTATCCTTGTGCGAGACTCACGCAGGAATCCAGCGCAATATGAATGTCCTGATCGTTGATGACGAACCACTGGCTCGCGAGCGCCTAAGCCGAATGGTAAGCGAGCTCGAGGGTTATACAGTCCTGGAGCCCAGCGCCACGAATGGCGAAGAGGCGTTGGCGCTGATCGACAGCCACAAGCCGGATATCGTGCTGCTCGATATTCGCATGCCGGGCCTTGATGGCCTGCAAGTCGCTGCCCGTCTGTGCGAACGCGAAACGCCGCCGGCCGTGGTGTTTTGCACCGGCCCCGATGAATTTGCCGTGGAAGCCCTGCAGGCCAGCGCCGTGGGCTATGTGGTGAAACCCGTGCGAACCGAACATCTGCATGACGCCCTGAAACGGGCTGAACGTCCCAACCGGGCGCAACTCTCGGCCCTGACCCGTCCCGCCGCCGAAAGCGGTAATGGCCCGCGCAGTCACATCAGCGCCCGCACCCGCAAAGGCATCGAGCTGATCCCGCTGGATCAGGTGGTCTATTTCATTGCCGATCACAAATACGTGACCCTGCGCCATGAAAGCGGCGAGGTGCTGCTGGATGAGCCGCTGAAAGCCCTCGAAGACGAATTCGGCGAGCGTTTCGTGCGCATCCACCGCAATGCGCTGGTCGCCCGCGACCGCATCGAGCGTCTGCAACGCACACCGCTGGGGCATTTCCAGCTGTTCCTCAAAGGCCTCAATGGTGATGCGCTGATTGTCAGCCGCCGGCATGTGGCCGGTGTGCGCAAGATGATGCAGGGCCTCTGACCCGGCCTTCGCGCACGGTTGCACTTTCTTCTGCCGGGCATTGCAGGCCAGGGAGGCCACGCCGTTTCTGATTCAAGTCAAAGTGGATTTGGCTGAGCTGTTATTATCCGCCGTATCTATTCAGTACGGATTGATCCATGTCCTCTCGCGAAATCCGCATCGCCACCCGTAAAAGTGCGCTGGCCCTCTGGCAGGCCGAATACGTCAAAGCCCGTCTGGAGGCGGCCCACCCGGGTCTGCTGGTGACACTGGTGCCCATGGTCAGTCGCGGCGACAAGCTGCTCGACTCGCCGCTGTCGAAAATCGGCGGCAAGGGCCTGTTCGTCAAGGAGCTGGAAACCGCGCTGCTGGAAAACGAAGCCGACATCGCCGTGCATTCGATGAAAGACGTGCCGATGGACTTCCCCGAAGGCCTTGGCCTGTTCTGTATCTGCGAACGCGAAGACCCGCGCGATGCTTTCGTTTCCAATACCTACGCCAGCCTTGATGCGCTGCCTGCCGGCGCCATCGTCGGCACCTCCAGCCTGCGGCGACAGGCGCAGTTGCTGACCCGTCGTCCTGATCTGGAAATCCGCTTCCTGCGCGGTAACGTCAACACTCGTCTGGCCAAGCTCGATGCCGGCGAGTACGACGCGATCATCCTCGCGGCGGCCGGCCTGATCCGCCTCGGTTTCGAAGAGCGCATCACTTCTGCGATCAGCGTCGACGACAGTCTGCCGGCCGGTGGCCAAGGCGCTGTCGGCATCGAATGCCGCAGCGCCGACACGCAAATCCACGCCTTGCTCGCACCGTTGCATCACGCCGACACCGCTTCGCGCGTGACCGCTGAACGTGCCCTCAACAAACACCTGAATGGCGGCTGCCAGGTGCCGATCGCCTGCTACGCCGTGCTTGAAGGTGAGCAGCTGTGGCTGCGTGGTCTGGTGGGCGAGCCGAGCGGCGGCAAGCTGCTCAGCGCCGAAGCGCGTGCGCCGCGGGCCAATGCCGAAGCGTTGGGCGTGCAGGTCGCTGAAGCGTTGCTCAGTCAGGGTGCCGACGACATTCTCAAAGCGGTGTATGGCGAGGCAGGTCACGAGTGACTGGCTGGCGCCTGCTGCTGACGCGCCCTGCAGATGACTGCGCGGTGCTGGCCGCGGTGTTGGCCGGACAGGGGATTTTCAGCAGTTGCCTGCCGCTTCTGGACATCGCGCCGCTGCCGGTCTCTGACAAGATACGTCAGGCGCTGGCGCAGCTGCCGGGTTGCAGCGCGGTCATCGTGGTCAGCAAACCGGCGGCGCGGATTGCGCTTGATCTGCTAGACGCTCATGGGCTTCAGTCGCTGTCGATGCCGTGGTTCAGCGTCGGTGCGGCGACCGCGCAGATTCTTCGCGATCACGGTCTCGATGTGCACTGTCCCGCCGACGGCGATGACAGTGAAGCCCTGCTGCAATTGTCGCGTCTGCGCGAGGCGGTCACCGAGCCCGGCGCGCAGGTTCTGATCCTGCGTGGCGAGGGTGGCCGCGAGCTGCTCGCCGAGCGCCTGCGCGCGCTTGGTGCTAGTGTCGAGTATCTGGAGTTGTATCGGCGTGACCTGCCGGCCTACCCGCCGCAAGAGCTGCCGCGGCGCATCGCAGCGGAACGCTTGAACGGGCTGGTGGTCAGCAGTGGACAGGGTTTCGAGCACTTGCGCCAGATGGCCGGCGATGCCTGGCCGTCAATTGCGCAGTTGCCGTTGTTTGTGCCAAGCCCAAGGGTCGCCGAGCTGGCACGTGCCGCCGGGGCCCGAACAGTTGTGGATTGCCGCGGCGCGAGTGCCGCGGCTTTGCTGACGGCGTTACGGGAGCATCCCGTGCCCGTTCTCTAATGCAAAGGATGGATACGTGAGCGAAACAGCCTTGCCTAAAGATGATGTCCAGCCTGTGATCGATGCCCAGGTTGAAACTCCACCGCCGGCCAAAGAGCCGCGCCGAGGCAACGGACTGGCCATTGTCGCCCTGTTGCTCGGCGCTGCCGGCGTGGCGATCGGTGGCTGGGGTGTCTGGCAGGTGCGTCACCTGCAGAGCAACACCGCACAACAGTCAGGCCAGGTGCAGGCACTGAACGATCAGGCGCAGAGCCTCAAGCTCAACGAACAGCGCCTGACCGAGCGCCTCGCGCAATTGCCCGGTGCCGATGAACTCGCCGAACGTCAGCGTCTGGTGACGCAACTGCAGGGGGATCAGCAGCGTCTCAACCAGCGTCTGGAAACCGTCCTCGGTGCCAGCCGCAAGGACTGGCGTCTGGCCGAGGCCGAGCATCTGCTGCGTCTGGCCAGCCTGCGTCTGTCGGCCTTGCAGGACATCAGCAGCGCCCAGGCGCTGGTGCAGGGTGCCGACGAAATTCTGCGTGAGCAGAACGATCCCGGCTCGTTCGCCGCCCGCGAGCAAGTGGCGAAAACCCTCGTCGCGCTGCGCAGCACCGAGCAGCCGGATCGCACCGGTCTGTTCCTGCGCATCGGTGCCTTGCGTGATCAGGTCATCGAACTGACCGAGCTGGCGCCTGAGTACAAGGATCGCGGCGAGTCGCTGCTGGGCCTGACCGCTGACGGCGATGGCGCCAGTCGCTGGGCGCAGTGGTGGGATCAGGTGTCGCGTTACATCCGCATCGATTTCAATGCCGACAAGAACGTGAAGCCACTGCTGGCCGGGCAAAGTCTGAGCCAGGTGCGCCTTGCCCTGAGTCTCGCGCTGGAGCAAGCGCAATGGGCGGCGCTCAATGGCCAGGCACCGGTCTACACCCAGGCACTGACCGAAGCGCGGGATGTGCTCACGGGCAATTTCAACCCGGACAATCCGCAGAGCAAAATCATGCTTGAACAGGTTGCCGAGCTGAGCAAGCAACCGGTCACGGTCAAGACGCCGGACCTGACCGGCACGCTGAGTGCGGTGCAGGCTTATCTGGAGCGCCGTAACGTCAACGCTGAAGAATCGGTCAAACCGTTCGCCAAACCTGCCGCCAACACCGCGCAGGAGACCACGCCATGAAACGCCTGTATGTGATCGTGTTTCTGGTGATCGCGGCGACGGCGGCACTGGGCCTGGCGATTGCCGAGCACTCCGGGTACGTGTTGATTGCCTACAAGAGCTTCCGCTACGAGGCCAGTCTGTGGGCCACGCTGGGCCTGATCGCGGTGTTGTGGCTGCTGATCTGGGGGATCAAGGCCTTGGTCGAGCTGCTCATGGCCTCCAGTGGCGTGGTCAATCCGTGGTCGCGCCGCAACCGCAGCCGGCGGGTGCAGGTGGCCATCGAACACGGGCAGCTGGATCTGGCCGAAGGTCGCTGGGCCAGCGCGCAACGTCATCTGTCTCGCGCCGCCGAGGCCGAGCGCCAGCCGCTGTTGTATTACCTCGGCGCGGCACGCGCGGCCAACGAACAAGGCAAGTACGAAGAGTGTGATCACCTGCTTGAACGTGCGCTGGAGCGCCAGCCGCAGGCCGAATTGGCGATTGCCTTGAGTCATGCGCAGTTGCAGACCGATCGTGGTGATACCGACGGCGCCTTGGTGACCCTGCAGGCGATGCACGAGCGACATCCGCATAACGTGCAGACCTTGCGACAGTTGCAGCGTCTGCATCAGCAGCGCGGCGACTGGTCGGCGGTGATTCGCCTGTTGCCGGAGCTGCGCAAGGACAAGGCTTTGCCTGCGGCCGAACTGGCTGAACTGGAGCGGCGTGCCTGGGGCAACAACCTGTCTCTGGCAGCGCATCGGGACGAGGACGGCAAGGTCGGTCTGCAGTCACTCACCCGTGCCTGGGAGCAGTTGACCTCCGCGCAGCGTCAGG
Organism: Pseudomonas sp. lyk4-TYG-107; assembly: GCF_030209055.1. Taxonomy (NCBI): domain Bacteria; kingdom Pseudomonadati; phylum Pseudomonadota; class Gammaproteobacteria; order Pseudomonadales; family Pseudomonadaceae; genus Pseudomonas; species Pseudomonas sp. lyk4-TYG-107. The sequence goes on along the minus strand of NZ_JARVST010000006.1, from coordinate 27,898 downwards.
AGCCGGCGCTGGTGCTGGCATACGCCGAGCAATTGCGTCAGTTGGGTGCTCAGGTCGAAGCAGAAGAAATCCTGCGCAGTGCCCTCAAGCGCAAGTACGACAGCCATCTCGCGCGTCTGTATGGCCTGGTGCGCGGCAGCGACCCGGCGCGCCAGTTGCAGACCGCCGAAGGTTGGCTCAAGGAACATCCTGCTGACCCGAGCCTGTTGCTGACCCTCGGTCGTCTCTGTCTGCAAGCCAGCTTGTGGGGCAAGGCACGGGATTATCTGGAAAGCAGTCTGCGAGTGCAGCGTAACCCTGAAGCCTGCGCCGAGCTGGCGCGTCTGCTTGCGCAACTGGGTGACACCGAGCGCAGTAACCAGCTGTTCCAGGAAGGTCTCGGATTGCTGGATGAGCGTCTGCTGGCCGCGCCGTTGCCGGTGCCGGTTCACGCCTGATATCGCGAGGGAGCATGCTCCCTCGTTAACGTTCAGTGAGCGAAAAATTACCTGTGGCGGGCGTCTTGGGCAAAGTCCTACAACGGACTACACCTATTCCTCTCGCACCTGTCGGGTTTTCCCTACACTTCTGGTGAACTGTCGCCAAGGCCCCGCCTTGAAAGGCTGACAAGCTTTCCTCTACCGTAACTGCCTGTCTCCACTGTTACGGAAAAGCCATGTCGTTGGCCTGTTCACGCTCCTTGTTTTTCACGGCTTTCACTGCAGGGGCCATGGCCCTGGGAGCTTCCTATTATCTCGAGTATGCGGTCGGGCTGACGCCCTGCAGCCTGTGCCTGGCGCAAAGGTTTTTCATGGCGTTGCTGACGTTCTGTTGCGGGTTGGCGGCGGTCCACGGCCCACGGCGTGTCGGCCTGTCGCTGTACTGGGTCGCCGCGCTTGGCCTGAGCCTGGGCGGGACTACGGCGGCCTGGCGACAGGTATTGTTGCAGAGTGACCCGTTGATGCAGATGGCGAGGTGCGCGCCTGATGCCGAAGCGTTGTTCAGCAACCTGCCGTGGTTGTGTGCAACGTTGCGGATGCTTAGGGGCGGTGTAGATTGCGCAGAAATTTCCTGGACGCTGTTCGATTTGAGCATCCCGGAATGGAGCCTGCTGTTCTTTGTGGCGATGTCGATCCTGGCGGTCTATCAATTGCTGCGGCTGGTCTGGAGCGCTCTGCAGCGACCGCTCAGCGGCGAAGCGTCGCACCGCACGCTGGTCAGGGATTAAACACTTGTATGAACTTTATCTCCTGCGTACCTTGAAGCCATAGGCGTGCGGGCATAATCTGGCCCGCACGTGTCATTGGATTTATGTTGCTCGATGACGCTCTGCCCGGTCGGCCCCCAAGCGATAACAGCCAGAAGAGGGGCGCGGGTGTAGAGCAGCATGACCCACAAGGGAAGAGAGATCGCCATGCTCGAAAGTTGTCAGAATGCTCAGGAACGCTGGGGTGGAGTTCATCTGCTGATCGACCGCTGGTTGCAAGAGCGTGAAGATCTGATCGGTGCCTACGACAAGTTGGGTGACAAACCACAGGCTCTGTCCGAGAACCGTAAACCCTTGCTTGAATTCTGCGGCGTGCTGGTCGATTACGTCTCGGCCGGGCACTTCGAGATCTACGAACAGCTGACCGGTGAAGCCAAGGCGTTCGGTGACACGCGCGGTCTGGAATTGGCCGAGACAATCTACCCGCGCATCGACGTCATCACCGAAAAACTCCTCGCGTTCAACGACCTTTGCGACGAAGGCAAATGCGTTGCGGAGAAATTCAAGGAGCTCGGTGGCCTGCTTCACGAACGCTTCGAACTTGAAGACTGCCTGATTGAAGTGTTGCACACGGCACACAAGGAAGAAGATACCGCTCAGGCCTGATTGGTTTTCTCAGGCAAAAAAACGCGATGCGCCGAAAGCGCACCGCGTTTTTTTATGCCTGCGAATCGGCGTCGTTCAGCTCGTTGCACCGCGCAATTCGACTTCAAACACCAGCGGTGTGAACGGCGCGATCAGATCGCCCGCACCGTCGGCGCCATAGGCCTGATCCGATGGAATCACCAGTCGCCACTTGGCACCCACCGGCATGTTCTGCAGCGCGGAACGCCAGCCGGCTATCACGCTGTCGAGGCTGAACCATTGTGGCTGAGTGTTCTGATCGAACACCGTGCCATCCGGCAGGCGTCCGACATACAACACCTGGACTTTTCCATCCGGACCGGCCTTGGCACCGGTGCCCGGCGTCAGTTCGGTCAGCAGGATGCCGTCGGCCAATTCCTTCACACCCGGTTTGGCTTTTTCGGCGGTGAGAAAACGCTGCTCGTTTTCCATCGCAGCATCACTGGAAGGCAGCGACGCGTGTTCGGCGTTTTGCGATTCATGATCGGCGAGGATCTGCTCGATCCGTGCTTCGCTCAGTGCCAGTGGCTTGCCTTGATAGGCCTGCTGCAAACCGTCGACCAATGCCTGAATCTGCAATTGCGGCACCTCTTGGCGCAAGCGTTCACCGAGGCTGGCGCCGAGGCTGTAGGCCAGATCGTGAGCATCGTTCGCGGTGGTTTTTTCGTCGGCGTGGGCGGCGGAAAAAATCATGCAGAGGGATAAAAAAAGGTAGCGCGACATGGGCACTCTCCGTCCTGAGATGCGGGCGATTATGCCAGCGCGAAGGTCTGCAACGGTGAACTGCTTTTGTCTTTGTGCAGAACATTTTCGCTTCGTTGCAACGCAACGGTTTCGTTACTGTCAAGATGACCTAGCGGCGGTAACTGCAGAGGTCTAGTATGAGCCGCACTCACGTCAGCCAGGAGGTAAACCATGTCGGCCACCAAGAAGCCTGTAAACACTCCGTTGCACTTACTCCAACAACTCTCGGGCAGCCTGCTCGAGCATTTGGAAAACGCTTGCTCCCAAGCCTTGGCTGATGCTGAAAAACTGCTCGCCAAACTGGAAAAGCAACGCGGCAAGGCGCAAGAAAAACTGCACAAGTCCCGCACCAAATTGCAGGACGCCGCTGCTGCCGGTAAAGCCAAGGCACAGAACAAGGCCAAGGCTGCCGTCAAAGAACTTGAAGACCTGCTCGATGCGTTGAAGGATCGTCAGTCCGACACTCGCGGCTACATTCTGCAACTCAAGCGCGATGCCCAGGAAAGCCTGAAACTGGCCCAGGGTGTCGGCCGGGTGCAAGAGGCCGCCGGCAAAGCGCTGTCCTCCCGCGCCGCTAAACCAGCAGCAGCGCCTGCGAAAAAAGCGCCAGCCAAACCTGCTGCGGCGAAAGCCCCGGCGAAAACCGCTGCGGCAAAACCGGCAGCCAAACCAGCAGCCAAGGCACCGGCTAAAACCGCCGCCAAACCTGCTGCCAAAACCGCAGTGAAAAAACCGGCTGCGGCGAGCGCTGCGAAACCGGCCGCACGTACTGCCGCTGCCAAACCTGCAGCGACAAAAGCGGCTGCCAAGCCAGCGGCCAAACCTGCTGCGCGCAAAGTCGCTCCGGCAAAAACCGCCGCAGTAAAACCGGCTGCCAAGGTAGCGGTAAAACCTGCTGCCAAACCGGCTGCGAAAACCGCTGCGGCAAAACCGGCAGCCAAGACTGCGGCCAAACCAGTCGCGGCAAAACCTGCTGCCAAGGTTGCTGCCAAACCAGCAGCCAAGCCTGCCGCTAAAACCGCTGCCAAACCTGCAGCAGCAAAACCTGCGACCGCTGCAGCCAAGCCTGCCGCCAAACCAGTAGCCGCAAAGCCAGCCGCTAAACCAGCCGCCAAGCCAGCTGCCAAACCTGCCGCGAAAAAACCGGCCGTTGCCAAACCAGCTGCCGCCAAGCCGGCGACTGCACCTGCCGCCAAGCCGGCGACTGCACCTGCCGCCAAGCCAGCCGCTCCGGCGCCGGCCGCCGCCGCGCCTGCTCCAGCCGCTTCCACCTCGACCACCACGACTGCGCCAACGCCAGCCGCCGCGTCGAGCGCCAGCAGCAACCCGACCAGCGCTTCCTAAGTGCCGGTTGCCGCGACGCGCAGCACTTGCAGCGCGTCGCGGTTCGGGCTGGCGGCCGATCCCGTCAGACTCTCCAGCCACTCCCCCGACGCTGATGCGTCATCGCGCGGCCAATCCTGCGCAACCTGTTCCAGTTGCCACAGCAGATGCCGTTCGGCTTCCAGCTCCAATGCTTTCATTTGTTCTCGCAGACCCTTGAGTACCGGATCTTCCTCGGCCAGGGTTTTCCATTGAGTGCGCAATGCACGCAGTGGCTGCACCACCTCCGCATCCCAAGGCCCCACCAGCGTTTTCAACTGCTCCAGGCGTTGTTCGTCGCAGGCCACGCCACGTTGTTCCAACCACAGACCGCACAGCAGCAGGCAGACATTGGCCCCCGCCGCTTGCAGTTGCAGGCAGGCAGGTTCCACGCCCGGTCGGGCGTAGATGGCAAGGGAAAAGCTCCACAGGTCAGAGGACATCGTGCTACTCGCGCCAGTTGTGAGCGAAGCTGGTAGACTCCGCCGCCATTATGATCCGACTTCAGAACCTGACTTTACAGCGTGGCCCGCAACGTCTGCTAGAAGACGCCGAGCTGACCCTGCACGCCGGCCACAAAGCCGGCCTCATCGGTGCCAACGGCGCCGGCAAATCCAGCCTGTTTGCCTTGCTGCGCGGCGAGTTGCACCCGGACTCGGGCGATTGCCTGCTGCCGGCCGACTGGCGAATCGCGCACATGCGCCAGGAGGTCGACACCCTCGAACGCCTGGCGGTCGACTATGTGCTCGATGGCGACCTGCGTCTACGCGAGGTGCAACGTGACCTCGCCGTGGCCGAAGCGGCCCACGATGGCACGGCTCTGGCCCGCCTGCACGCCGAACTCGACAGCGCCGACGGCTATACCGCCGATGCGCGGGCGCGTAAGTTGCTGGCCGGTCTCGGTTTCACCAACGAGCAGATGGATCGTCAGGTAGGAGATTTCTCCGGTGGCTGGCGGATGCGTCTGAACCTGGCGCAGGCCTTGATGTGTCCTTCGGACTTGTTGTTGCTCGACGAACCGACCAACCACCTGGATCTCGACGCGATCATCTGGCTCGAAGAGTGGCTGAAAAGCTATCCGGGCACCTTGCTGCTGATTTCCCACGACCGCGACTTCCTCGATGAAGTGGTCGATCACGTGGCTCATGTCGATCAGCGCAAACTGACCCTGTACCGTGGCGGCTACACCGCGTTCGAACGCGCCCGTGCCGAACGTCTGGCCCAGCAGCAACAGGCCTACGAGAAGCAGCAGGCGCAACGTGCGCACATGGAAAGCTACATCGCCCGCTTCAAGGCCCAGGCCACCAAGGCCCGTCAGGCGCAGAGCCGGATCAAGGCCCTGGAGCGCATGGAAGAGCTGTCGGCGGCCCACGTCGATTCACCGTTCGACTTCGTGTTCCGCGAATCGACCAAGATCTCCAGTCCACTGATCGACCTGTCCGATGCGCGCCTGGGTTACGGCGACAAAACCATCCTGGAGAAGGTCAAGCTGCAACTGACCCCGGGTGCGCGGATCGGTCTGCTCGGGCCGAACGGTGCCGGTAAATCGACTTTGATCAAGAACCTTGCTGGCGAACTTGAACCGCTGGCCGGGCGTCTGACCCGTGGCGAAAACACCGTGGTTGGCTATTTCGCCCAGCATCAGCTCGACTCGCTGGATGCCAAGGCCAGCCCGCTGCTGCACTTGCAGCGTCTGGCGCCGACCGAACGCGAGCAGACCCTGCGCGACTTCCTCGGCGGTTTCGATTTCCGTGGCGCACGCATTGACGAGCCAGTGCTGAATTTCTCCGGTGGCGAGAAAGCGCGTCTGGCGCTGGCATTGATCGCCTGGGAACGGCCGAACCTGTTGCTGCTCGACGAACCGACCAACCACCTCGACCTGGAAATGCGCCTGGCGCTGACCATGGCGCTGCAGGAATTCAGCGGCGCGGTATTGGTGGTGTCTCACGATCGGCACTTGCTCAAGAGCACCACCGACAACTTCTACCTGGTCGCTGACGGCAAGGTAGAAGAGTTCGATGGCGACCTTGAAGATTACGCGCGCTGGCTGGTGGAATATCGTCAACGCAATGCGCCGGTCAGCAACACCCCGGTGAACCCGGACAAGACCGACAAAAAGGCCCAGCGCCAGGCCGCTGCTGCATTGCGTCAGCAACTGGCACCGCACAAGCGCGAGGCCGACAAGCTCGAAGCCGAACTGGGCAAGCTCCACGAAAAACTCGCCAAGGTCGATGCCAGCCTCGGCGACAGCGACATCTACGAGCCGGCGCGCAAGAACGAGTTGCGTGATCTGCTGGCAGAGCAGGCCAAGCTGAAAGTGCGCGAAGCCGAGCTGGAAGAAGCGTGGATGGAGGCACTCGAAACGTTGGAAAGCATGCAGGCGGAGCTGGAGGCGCTGTCCTGATGGAAGCGTTCAAGCTGCCGCTGCCGGCGGTGTGGGTCGAACCGATCTGGCTCGGCGTGCAGATTCTGCTGATCCTGCTGGCCGGCTACTTCGCTCAACGTGTCGTCGCTCGATTCCTCACCCGCCTGGGCGAGCGCTATCCTTTTCCGCCGCAGTTGCTGATGCCCCTGCGTGGCGTATTGCGCTGGCTGATCATGGGCAGCGCGGTGATTTTTGTGCTGGAGCGCCTCGGCGTATCGGCCACGGTGTTGTGGACGGCGCTGTCGGGTTTCGTCGCGGTGGCGGCGGTGGCGTTCTTCGCGATGTGGAGTGTGCTGTCGAACCTGCTTTGCGCGATTCTGATCTTCACCGTCGGCCCGTTCCGCCTGGGCGATGTGGTCGAGCTGGTGGACACCACCGACAAGCCTGGCGTCAAAGGCCGGGTGGTGGCGATCAATCTGCTCTACACCACGTTGATCGAGGCTGAAGAACTCGGGACGGGCAGCGCCATGGTGCAAGTGCCGAACAGCCTGTTCTTCCAGCGTTCGGTGCGGCGCTGGCGCGGGAGTGATGTGTTTCCATCGAGCGGTTTCGAGAAGTAGTTTCTCCGGTCACCTGATCTGACGCCTTCGCGAGCAAGCCCGCTCCCACAAGGGTATTTGGTTTTCACAGATTGTGTGTTCCACCCAGGACACTGTGGGAGCGAGCTTGCTCGCGAAGGGATCATCAGCCGCGCCCGAACCCTCCAGCAAAAATCGGTAGTCATCCGCGCCAAAGCGCATTAGCTTTGACGTCTTGTCACGAGCATGAGTCGAGGTGTGCGATGGAGCTTCAAACATGGCTGGCATTCTTTGCCGCCTGCTGGGTGATCAGTCTGTCCCCGGGCGCGGGCGCCATTGCGTCGATGTCCAGCGGTCTGCAATACGGTTTCTGGCGCGGTTACTGGAACGCCCTTGGCCTGCAGATCGGTCTGGCGGTGCAGATCGCGATTGTCGGCGCCGGTGTCGGCGCGATCCTCACCGCCTCGGCCACCGCATTCCACGCGATCAAATGGTTCGGTGTGGCGTATCTGGTCTATCTGGCGATCAAGCAGTGGCGCGCGCTGCCCATGGACATGAGCGATGACGCGGCGGTACGGCCGATCGGCAAGCCGCTGGCGCTGGTGTTCCGTGGGTTTCTGGTGAACATCAGCAACCCCAAAGCGCTGGTGTTCATGCTGGCGGTGTTGCCGCAGTTCATCAATCCCCACGCACCGTTGCTGATTCAGTATGTGGTGATCGGTGCGACCATGATCTGCGTGGATCTGATTGTCATGGCCGGTTACACCGGGCTGGCGTCGAAGGTGCTGCGCCTGTTGCGTACACCGCAGCAGCAGAAACGCATGAACCGCACGTTTGCCGGGCTGTTCATTGGCGCGGCGGCATTCATGGCGACGTTGCGTAAAGCGGCGGTGTAAAACCTGCCGGCACAAAAAAGGCGACCTCTTGAGGTCGCCTTTTTATTCCTACTGATTTCTCCAGTGAACTCCGTTGTAGCGAAGGGATTCATCCCCGATGGGGCGCGAAGCGGCCCCGCTCTTGACCTGACAAGAAGGGGCCTGCTGCGCAGTCCATCGGGGATGAATCCCCTCACCACAGAGTTATTCACTCAGCCGGTCAGTGCAAAATCACCGGCGCGGTATCACGCGGCAGATTGTTGCGCTGCTGCGCCTCACGCGGCTGCTCGTAACCGCCGCCACCGAGCTGCATGCTCAGTTGCCCGGCCACGTCCTCACCCAGCGCTTTCGATACCTCACGTACCACCCGTGGGCGGTTCAGCGAGATCTTGATGTCGCGGCCGTTCACCAGTTTGGTGTCCTGCGCTTCGCCCATCGCCGTGAAGGCCGAGGTGATTTCGTAGGTCTTGGTGTTGATCAGGCTGAAATCCGCCACCAGCGTCAGGCCCAAAACCGCCGAGTAGCTGTCGGTGTGCGCCAGCTCGTTCATGTCCTGGGTGAAGTCGATGTCCGACACGGTGCCGAACAGCACGTAGTCGGCACCCTTGAAGCTGCCGGCCTTGATGCGCTTGATCACGTCGTAGACGTCACCCTTGGACGACGCGGTGTACGGCGTGCCCTGCACCAGCTGGAACATCCCGGTGCGGAGGATTTCACCTTTGATGTCGCCGGTGAATTTACGCAGTTCACCCTGTTCGATGTAGCTGGTGGTCGCTTCCAGCTCGTTGTAGTTCGACGAACCACTGGAGCTGTAGTAACCCTCGCGGTAATTGTTCTGCGCCGAAACGATGTGGATGTACTGCTCCACGCGTTCCTGATACGCCAGATCCGTTACCGCGACTTTCGGGGCCGCTTGCACGCTGAACGCACAAGCCAGGGCCATCATGCCAATCCATGCGCGCATTGCTTAACGCTCCGTGGTTTTGCGGATCTCTTTTTCGTCCATCCACTCGGCCAGACCGCTTTCGACGTCGATCAGTTGCAGGCTGAATTTGTAGAAGACGTCCTTGTAGTCGCTGCTGCGCTTGACGATGGAGCTGATCGAACCTTCCAGACGGTATTTGGCGGCGATCATGTTGCCGGTCTTGGCCACGGTGCTCTTCTTGTACAGGCCGCTCTGGTTCTGCAGCTTGAGCTGGTCGACCTGGCTCTGCATCGCGGTGTTGTCGCTGGCGAAGCGGGCGGTGCCGGACTTCATCAGCTGAGTCTTGATGCTGGTGGTGATTTCGCGGGTATCGATGTACTCGCTGGTCTTGTTCTTCACGTCGTAAACCTGCACCACCGGGCGGCCCTGCAGAATGCCGGACTGGGCCAGCGAGCGGGTCATCGATTCGGCGATCATTTGCAGGTCGGTCGAACCGAATTCGTTGGTCACGGTTTCAACCGCTTTGGTGTCGCCGTAGCTGATGTTCTTGCTGCCCAGGGTCGGCGAGGTGTTGGCGCAACCGGAAGCCAGCAGGGCGAGGACAGCGATCAGGGAAAAGCGTGCAAACATGGGAATGCTCTCTAAAACAGGAATAGGGTGGCGGACTTAAGGCGTCTTGAGTTCGAGACGGAAATCCACGGCTTTCGGGGTCGGGGCGATGCCCTGGATGAAGCTGGTCTGAGCGCCGTACATCAATTGGCTCTTCCAGACTTCTTCCTCGGCGACCGGGAAACCTTCCGGGCCGAGCCAGGCGAAGCGGTAGTAGAACGTCTTGTTGCTGTTGAGGGTGTTGGTCAACTGCACATTGACGGTCATGAAGCCGTTCTCACGGGCGACGCGCATGGCGCCGACCGCAATGTGTTTCTGCGGGCCCATGGCCACGACCTTGCTCGCGGCGCTGCCCGGCTCAGGAGGTGGCGGGGTGGCGCAGCCGCTGGCCAGCACGGCGAGGGCGGCAACGGCGAAGAGTTTGAAGCGCATGCAAAGACTCCGTTCTTAAGGTTGTTTGAGGCTGGCGACGTTGGTCGCGCCGGCGCTCGGGATGACATGGGCGGCGACGCCGCCGGCAAATACCTGATTGCCCACGGCACGCAGGCTGATCACTTGATAACGCTGATCGACGGTGACCTTGACCAGCGAACCGCCGACGGCGCTCGGCAGACTGACTTGGTGTTCGCCTTTCTTCAAGCGCAGACGCACCACTTGGGTGTTGTCCGGCAGGGTGCGCCACGTACGGGTATCGGCACCTTCCAGCACAGCTGAAGAAATACCCACGGCCAGACCGGCCAGCGGGTTGGTTTCGTTGATCTTCTTCTGCGCCACGCCTTTGGTGATTGCGCGCACGGTGGTGCGGACGATGATCCCCGGCATGTCATCGCGCAGGGCGCGACGGGACATGGCGGTGGTGCTGTTGAGGGCGGTCAGGTTGACTTGCTGGCCATCGACGCCAATCTGCGTGAATGGTGCGGTAGAGGTGTCAGGCTTGATGATCGGGAACGACAGCGGGGTGATCACCACGTTGTTGGAGATCGGCAATGGCAGTGGCACGCGGATCGAATCACGCGAGGGTGCCAGACCACTTTGCACGACGATCAGGATGTCGCTGTCGTCGCTCTTGGTCGGCTTGTCGAGATTGACCAGCGCCTGCTCCAGCAGTGGGGTGTTCGGACGCAGTTCGGCGGCTTTGCGGTAGCCTGGCGCAGCCAGGTCTTTCTCGCCCAGGGCTTCGTAGACGAAACCGGCCAGGTAATGGCTGAACGCACTCTGGTAGCTGTTTTTCAGGCCGACCACTTCCGGCGCGTCGAGGCTGGCGACCGGGTAGCCTTGCAGATCCTTGTACTGAGTCTTGATGCCTTCTTTCTCGGCCTCTTCCTCACTCTTGAGGTATTCCTTGTCGCGCAGGTCGGCGATCACCGCTTCACGTTCGTGAGTCTTCTTGATCGCGGTGCGGGCGCCGTCGAAGTCATTGACCGCCAGCAGGTTGAGGGCCATCTGCGTGGTCAACATGACTTTTTCGTAGTCGTAGCCTTCGTAGCGACGCACCTTGTCGTTGACCAGGAAGCTGCCGAACTGAGCCAGGTATTTACCGGTGTCGAGCTTGACCGAATCTTCCCACTGGCCAACCACCTGATCGGCGCTGGTCCAGGCGTTCTGGCTGCCGGACAGGTCGCCCTTGGCGCGCAGCAACTCACCTTTCTCGAAGTAATAGAGCAGGTCTTTGTCCGGACCGGTGTTGTTCTTTTCCAGCAGGCTCAGCGCGGCGTCGACGTTGCCGGTGGCCAGTTGCTGGTTGGTCTGGGCCAGTTCCGAATCGTAGTTGCGAAACGCCGAACAGCCGGACAGCAAAGTGACAGCGCTGAGCGCGATCAAGGTGGGAGTGCGCAATGCCATGGGGGGACTTCTTCCCTGAGCTAGTAACTGCATCAGCCGCCGGTGCTGGTCGGGCTGGTGTGACCCATCGACAGTGGCGCTGGCCTCCTGCCAATTCCTCATAACCAGAGGAGCTTTTATGCCGCGTTGCTATAGCGCGGGCGCGGCATTATAAGCGGGCGATGCTGGCCATGTAATAGCTTTTTAATTGCAGTTGTTAGTTTGGTGCCATTACTCCTCTGCTTTATCTGACACCTTTCGTTCATGGCGTTTCGGGCAGGACCAATGCCGATCCGACGTAATAGTTCTGGCCCATGAATACCCGCAGGTTGAACACTTGATGGCTGTGGTCGACGCGTACCGTGAACCCGTCTTCTGCACGAAAATACGGAAAGCGCACGCGGTGCAGGCCTTTTTTCAGGCGCAGACGGGCGACCAGGGTTTTGTCCGGCAGCGTGCGCCAGGTTCTAGTGTCAGCCTCTTCAAAAGGATCAGGATCGGTCACCACCAACGACGCCTTGGACGGATCGCGCTCGTTCTTTTGCGCCTGGCTGATGGCGGCCATGTTGGCGCGGAACATGGCGCGAGAGATGATCGCCGGCATGTCATCGCGCAATGTGCGGATGGCCATGTCCGACACGCTGTTAATCATGGTCAATGGGTGCTTTTTACCGTCGACGAGGATCTGGGTCACGGCAGGTGTGAGGGTGTCGGGCACCATCAGCGGGAACGAGATCGGTGCAACAATCGTCAGGTTTTCGTTCAGCCGCACCGGGATCGGCACTTGCACCGAACTGCGTGCCGGGGCGAAACCGGCCTGGACCACGATCAGAATCTCGCTTTCATCGGCTGCCGGTCCGGGCTTGTCCAGGTTGCGCAAAGCGTTTTCGAGCAGCGGCACGCCCGGGCGCAATTCGATCGCCTGTCGATACCCCGGCGCTGCGAGCGCGCGTTCGCCCAGCGCTTCATAAGTGAAGCCGGCCAGATAATGGCTGAATGCACTCTGGTAGCCGTTCTTCAGCTCAAGCACTTGCGGGGCATCGAGGATGGCCACCGGATAGCCTTCCAGATCCTTGTAGTGCAAGGTGATGCCCTGTTGCGTAGCTTGCTCTTGCGCCTCTTCGTATTGCCGCTCCCGCTGGCGGGCGATCAGGGTTTCGCGCTCGTGGGTTTTCTTGATGTCGGCGCGGGCCCCGTCGAAATCGTTTTCCGCCAGTTGGTTGAGGGCCATTTCGGTGGTCAGCATGACTTTTTCGTAGTCGTAGCCTTCGTAACGCTGCAGCTTGTCATTGACCAGCATGGTGCCCATTTCATTACCGAAACGGGTCAGCAACTTCATGCCTGCGGAGGGCACGGCTTCTTCGCGCTGAAAAATCATCCGGTCAGCACTGCGCCACGCTTCCTGGCTTTTTGGCAGGTTGGTGCCGGCGCTGAGGATCGCGCCGCGTTCCATGAAATACAGCAGATCCTTGTCTTCCCAAGGATTGTGCAGCTCCATCAGATAAAGCGCTTCGTTGAGATTGCCCTGCGCCATCTGATCGATGGTCTGCTGCATTTCCTGATCGTAATTGCGGTAAGCGGCGCACCCACTCAGTTGCATGATGAGGCTAAGCAGCAGGTAGAGCGGCAGGCAATGGCGCATGGAGACGGGTTCTTCCTTGAACGGCAAAAGCACGGAGGTGACGCATTATAGGGGCGCTTTGCTGCTGCCGGGTGGACAAGGATTGCGCTAGGCTTGCGCGCTCAGCGCTCAACAGATCCGGGGCTTTAATGAATCAACTGCAAGCCATGCGCGCGTTTCGTTGCATCGTCGAGTGTCGCGGGTTCAGCGCCGCTGCCGAGCGCCTCGACACCACTCACTCGACCATCTCCCGGCAGTTGCAGCAGCTGGAACGCGAGCTGGGCACGCGGCTGATCAATCGCAACACCCGAGGTTTCAGCCTGACCACGGCGGGGCAGCAGTATTACGCGGCGTGCGTGGACATTCTCGATCGCCTCGATCAAGCCGCACTGGCGGTGGGGCAGGCACATGAAAGCCCCAGCGGTGTGCTGCGCATCAGTGCACCGATGGTCATCGGTACGCTGGAACTGGCGAGCTGGCTGCCAGCGTTTCAGCAGCGCTATCCCGAGATTGAGGTGGACCTGTCCTGCGATGACCGCTTCGTCGATCTGATCGCCGAGGGTTTCGATGTAGCCCTGCGCATCTGCGGACCCTTGGCCGATTCATCCATGGTGGCGCGGTTGCTGACTGTCTCGGACATGTTGCTGGTGGCTTCGCCTGTGTATGTGGCGCGCAATGGTCTGGTGCGCCAGGTGCGCGAACTCGCCGAGCAGCAGTTGCTGGCGTTTGCCGGTGGCAGTGACTGGGTGCTGACCGATACGCGTGGACTCACCACCAGCGTGCGCGTGCAGGGCCGGTTCAAGGCCGATTCGATCAGTTCGCTGCACGCCGCCGCGTTGGCCGGGGTTGGCATCGCCGCGTTCACCCGGGCCACAGTGCAGGACGATCTGCTCAGCGGCCGGCTGGTGCAAATCCTGCCCAACTACAGCCTTGGGCAGCGCCACTATTACGCGCTCTATCCGCATGCCCGGCACGTCGCGCTGAAGGTGCAGGTGTTCGTTGAATTCATGCTTGAGCACTACCGCAACACCGCCGCAGCGCTGCGTTAAAACGCCATGAGACGTCGACAAAGCTTGAGTGAAAAGCGTTCGAAGTGAACAATATGTAACTTCGCATTTCCATTTGAGACTCATTCATGACTGCCGCGTCCCGATTCCTGGCCTGGCTGGTGTTCCCGCTGTTTGCCCTGAGCAGTTTCAACCTGCTGGCCGACACCGTGGAAGGCGCCCCGCAGGCGCTGCACCTGCTCGATTACATCAGCGCCGACTACCCGCCGACGGTCGAGGCGGGCAAGGTCGTCGACGACGGCGAATATCGCGAGCAACTGGAATTCACCCAGGTGCTGCAAGGGCTGATCGGCGGTCTGCCGGCCAAACCGGAGAAGGCTGAGCTAGAGCAGGGTGTCGAGGCTCTGCACGCGGCCATCACCGCGAAACAGGACGGCGCCGACGTCGCGCGTCACGCCCGACAATTGGGGGCGAAACTGGCGGTGGCGTATGAAGTCAGCCAAGCGCCGATCATCACTCCCGATCCGACCCGGGGCGCGCCGTTGTACGCGCAGAACTGCTCGGTATGCCACGGTGAAACCGGCGCCGGCGACGGCCCGGCGGGGCTCGGCATGACGCCGCCGCCGGCCAATCTGCGCGATGCCGCACGCATCGATCACCTGAGCCTGTACGCGATCTACAGCACCCTCGGCCAAGGCGTTGAAGGCACCGACATGCCGGCGTTCGCCGATCAACTGGACGACCGTCAGCGTTGGGATCTGGCGACCTACATTGCCGGTTTCAGTGCCGACCCGGCTGCGGCCAAGTCCGACAAGACCTTCAACATCGCTGATCTGGCACGCCAGACGCCGGCCGAAGTGCAAGCCGCCGAAGGCCCGCAGGTCGCCGCAAGCTTCCGTGCCCAGCGCGCGCAACCGCCGCAGGTCAAACGCGGCCCGGCGCAATTGCTCGATTACACCGCCGCCACGCTGGACAAGAGCCTGGCGGCGTACCGCGCCGGTGATCACGATCAGGCTTACGACCTGTCGGTGGCGGCGTATCTGGAAGGTTTCGAACTGGTCGAAAGCTCGCTGGATAACGTCGACGCCAACGTGCGCAAGGACACCGAAAAATCGCTGATGGCCTACCGTCAGTCGTTGCAGGACGGCTTGCCGGTGGCGCAGGCCGAACAGCGTCTGGACGTAGCCAAGGGCAAGTTGAAAGAATCTGCCGAATTGCTCGGCAGCGATGGTCTGAGCTGGTCGCTGAGCTTTATCTCCGGCCTGCTGATTCTGCTGCGTGAAGGCCTCGAAGCGATTCTGGTGCTGGCGGCGATCCTCGCGTTTCTGCGCAACACCGGCCAGCAGTCGGCGGTGCGCAGCGTCAACATCGGTTGGGGCCTGGCGTTGCTCGCCGGTCTTGGCACCTGGGCGCTGGCGGCGTATGTGATCGACGTCAGCGGCTCGCAGCGTGAACTGCTCGAAGGCGCCACGGCGCTGTTCGCCAGCGTCATGGTGCTGTGGCTCGGCGTGTGGATGCACGACCGGCGGCACGCCGCGGCTTGGCAGGATTACATCAAGCAGAGTCTGGTGGGCGGCGGCGGACGTTTCGGCTTCGCGATCCTCGCGTTCTTCTCGGTGTACCGCGAGTTGTTCGAAGTGATCCTGTTCTACGAAACCCTGTGGCTGCAGGCCGGCCCCGCCGGGCATGACGCGGTGCTGGCCGGTGGTGCGACGGCGCTGGTGCTGCTGATCGGTCTGGCTTGGGTGATCCTGCGCGGTTCGGCAAAACTGCCGCTGGCGCTGTTCTTCAGCATCAACGCCGGTCTGCTCTGTGCCTTGTCGGTGGTGTTCGCCGGGCATGGCGTGAAGGCGCTGCAGGAAGCCGGGATCTTCGGCACGCGACCGGTGGCGTTCTTTGAATTCGACTGGCTGGGGATTCACGCCGACGCCTATTCGCTGACGGCTCAGGCCGTGGCGATTCTGGCGATTGTTGTGCTGTACGGGCGGAGTCGGATCGCGGAGAAGAAGCGGGTCACTGCTTAACAGCATTCGCTGCGCTCACATTCGCGGGCAAGCCACGCTCCCACAGGTTTAGCGTTAACCTTGTGGGAGCGGGCTTGCCCGCGATGCTTTTTTGAAGAGGAAAAAATCATGCGTGTATGGATCGATGCCGACGCTTGCCCCCGGGCCGCCAAGGATCTGGTGATGAAGTTCGCCCTCAAGCGCCAGTTCGAAGTGGTGCTGGTGGCCGGGCAGCCGCAGACCAAGCCGGGACTGGCCATCGTCAAACTGATCGTGGTGCCCAGCGGTCCGGATGCGGCGGACGATTATCTGGTCGAGCACGCGGTGCCTGGTGAGCTGGTGATCTGCAGCGATATCCCGCTGGCCGATCGTCTGGTGAAGAAGGGCGTGGCGGCGCTGGACCCGCGCGGCAAGGAATTCGATGCGCAGAACATGGGCGAGCGGCTGGCGGTGCGCAACCTGTTCACCGACCTGCGTGAGCAGGGCCAGATCAGCGGCGGCCCGGCACCGTTTGGCGAGCGTGAGAAGCAGGCGTTTGCCAATGCGCTGGACCGCATCCTCACCCGCCTTGCACGTCAGTCCTGATTCAACCGTATTCCTGTGGTGAGGGGATTTATCCCCGATGGCCTGCACAGCAGGCCCAATGCTTCAAGATGCAAAGGGGCTGCTGCGCAGCCATCGGGGATAAATCCCCTCACCACAAAAACCTTCATCAAGGTCGCATCAGGCATCGTTCTCGTGAGTCAGTTCGAGCACGCGGTCGACCAGTTTGTTGATCCCCGAAGCCGCCTCACTGATGTTCTGCGCCAGCATGTAAGCCGGGGTCGTCACCAGTTTGCGTGCCTTGTCTTCAATGATGTCAGTCACCGCGCAGTCTTCGTGGCTGGCGCCCATCTTGTTCATCGCGGTAGCGGTGTCGGCATCGTTGCCGATGGTGCAGGTCACGCCCGGGCCGTAGATCTTCGCTGCCAGCGCCGGCGAGATGCACATCAGGCCCACCGGTTTGCCCGCTTCGGCAAACGCTTCCGCCAAGGCCAGCACCTCAGGCTGTACTGCGCAGCCGGCACCTTCTACGGCAAAGTTCGAGAGGTTTTTCGCGGCGCCAAAACCGCCAGGTACGATCAGCGCGTCGAAGTCATCGACGTCGGCCTCGCGGATGTCCTTGATGTTGCCGCGGGCAATGCGCGCCGACTCCACCAGCACGTTGCGCGTTTCGGGCATTTCTTCACCGGTCAGGTGATTGATCACATGCAATTGCGCGATGTTCGGCGCGAAGCATTGCACCTGTGCGCCGCGTTGATCCAGGCGCAGCAGGGTGATGACGCTTTCATGGATTTCGGCGCCGTCGTACACGCCGCTGCCGGACAGGATCACTGCAACTTTTTTGCTCATGGGTTTCTCTCCAGATTCATGGCGCTAAATGTCCACTAATTTATCGCGCGTTGCCATAGGCTAAAGTGGCGGCGGCACCTGCATGGAGCGCTTTCTAAATGGATCGCAACAACGGCGGGGTGTTCATTATTTGCGGTTGCCTGCCTCGTGACGAGCAGGAGATTTTTGGCGTGAGAACGCCGCTGGCGAACGGGAGTCCGCTGGCGCAGAGGGGATAAATGACTAAAAGAGCCGGCCAGCCCGGGCTTTGCGCAGGGCTGTGCGCCAGGCGCCAGCGCGTTATTCGGCTGGCGTCTTCGGTTCGGCAGGTTTGGCCACTTCGGCTTGATTCAGCAGTGCCGCTTTTGCGGCTTGCTCATCGGCGTAAACCTGTTTTGCCAGTCGCGCATTCTTGAAGCGGCGGCGCAGCCACAGACCAACGCCAAGAATCAGCAGCGCACCGAGCACCCACAGCTCGTACTTCTTGATGCTGCCGAGCATGCCTTCGAGCACCGCGCCGAAGTGGTAGGCGGCGGCCGCCAGCGCGGTTGCCCAGATTGCCGCGCCGATGCCGTTCAGCAGCAGGTAACGTCCCGGCGGGTAACCCGACAGGCCGATCGCCACCGGCATCACCGTGCGCAGGCCATAAACGAAGCGGAAACTCAGGACCCAGATGTCCGGATGTTTGCGGATATGTTCCAGCGCGCGGTCGCCCATCATCTGCCAGCGCGGTTTGCGCGCGAGCAATTTGCGCCCGTGCTTGCGCCCCAGGAAGTACCACAGCTGATCGCCGGCATAGCTGCCGAAGAACGCCACGACCACTACCAAGTTGATGTCCATGTATCCACGGAACGCGAGGAAGCCTGCGAGCACCAGGATGGTTTCGCCTTCGAAGAACGTGCCGAGGAACAAGGCAAAGTAGCCAAAGTCATGCAGAAATTGTTGGAGCATTGTCTGGGTGCTGGCGAAATGAACGCGCAGCCTAACCCTTCGGACACATTCATGAAAGTGTCCAAATGTGTCTCGACGTGAACAATTCCTACGCTAACAATGGAATGCGGCTACATGTCACGGGGTACGCACAACTGTAATCTGTTGGTCATAATGGCCGTCTATAACTGTCACGCTCGCCCGTTTGCGCGGGCTCAGGAGTCCGCCGTGAGCTTTACCCCTGCCAATCGTCTGTTCCCTGCCACTCGCCTGCGTCGCAACCGTCGCGATGATTTTTCGCGTCGGCTGGTGCGGGAAAACGTGCTGACGGTCGATGACCTGATCTTGCCGGTGTTCGTGCTCGATGGTGTAAACCGTCGCGAAGCCGTGGCCTCGATGCCCGGTGTCGAGCGCCTGACCATCGACCTGCTGCTTGAAGAAGCGGCGAACTGGGTCGAACTGGGTATCCCGGCGCTGGCGCTGTTCCCGGTCACGCCTGTCGAACTGAAATCCCTTGATGCTGCCGAAGCCTGGAACCCCGAGGGCATTGCCCAACGTGCTACTCGCGCGTTGCGTGAGCGGTTCCCGGAATTGGGCGTGATCACTGACGTCGCCCTCGATCCGTTCACCACCCACGGGCAGGACGGCATTCTCGACGAAGAAGGCTACGTGCAGAACGACATCACCGTCGACGCACTGGTCAAGCAGGCACTGTCCCACGCCGAAGCCGGCGCTCAGGTCGTGGCGCCGTCGGACATGATGGACGGTCGGATTCAGGCGATCCGCGAGGCGCTGGAGCTGGCCGGTCACGTCAACGTGCGGATCATGGCCTACTCGGCCAAGTACGCCAGCGCCTATTACGGGCCGTTCCGCGATGCCGTGGGGTCGGCGGCGAATCTGGGCAAGGCCAACAAGGCCTCCTATCAGATGGACCCGGCCAACAGCGACGAAGCGCTGCACGAAGTCGGCGCGGACTTGTCTGAAGGCGCGGACATGGTCATGGTCAAACCCGGCATGCCGTACCTGGACATTCTTTTCCGGGTAAAAGATGCCTTCAAAGTGCCGACCTTCGTCTATCAGGTTAGCGGCGAATACGCCATGCACATGGCGGCGATCCAGAATGGCTGGTTGAGCGAGGCGGTAATTCTTGAATCACTGACCGCCTTTAAACGTGCCGGCGCTGATGGCATCCTGACTTACTTTGCTGTCCGCGCCGCTCAATTGTTACGAGAGCAGAAATAGCCCTCCCAGGAACATTCGATGAATACCGAAGGACTCACTGAAGTTGCAGTAAAAGAAGCTCAACCGGTGGTGGAGCAAATCACCGAAACCCCGCCGGAACTCGAGCCTGCGCCACCCGCGCCGGTTACCGAAGCCGTCGCGGTGGCGCCAGTGATTGCGATCCCGGGCCTGGATGACAGCAGCCTGTATATCCATCGCGAGCTTTCGCAATTGCAGTTCAACATCCGCGTGCTGGAACAGGCGCTGGACGAGTCCTATCCGTTGCTGGAGCGGCTGAAGTTCCTGCTGATCTTCTCCAGCAACCTCGACGAATTCTTTGAAATCCGCGTCGCCGGCCTGAAAAAGCAGATCACCTTCGCCCGGGAACAGGCCGGTGCCGACGGTCTGCAACCGCACCAGGCACTGGCGCGGATCAGCGAGCTGGTGCACGGTCACGTTGACCGCCAGTACGCGATCCTCAACGACATCCTGCTGCCGGAGCTGGAAAAGCATCAGGTGCGCTTCATCCGTCGCCGTCACTGGACGACCAAGATCAAGACCTGGGTGCGCCGCTACTTCCGCGACGAGATCGCGCCGATCATCACCCCGATCGGCCTCGACCCGACGCACCCGTTTCCGTTGCTGGTGAACAAGAGCCTGAACTTCATCGTCGAACTGGAAGGCATCGACGCCTTCGGTCGCGATTCCGGTCTGGCGATTATCCCGGCACCGCGCCTGCTGCCACGGATCATCAAGGTTCCGGAAGAAGTCGGCGGCCCGGGCGACAACTACGTGTTCCTGTCGTCGATGATCCACGCCCACGCCGATGACCTGTTCCAGGGCATGAAGGTAAAAGGCTGCTACCAGTTCCGCCTGACCCGAAACGCCGACCTGGCGCTCGACTCCGAAGATGTCGAAGACCTTGCGCGCGCCCTGCGTGGCGAGCTGTTCTCGCGGCGCTACGGTGATGCGGTACGTCTGGAAGTCGCCGACACCTGCCCGAAACACCTCTCGGACTATCTGCTCAAGCAGTTCAACCTGAGCGAGACCGAGCTGTATCAGGTCAACGGCCCGGTCAACCTGACCCGTCTGTTCAGCATCACCGGTCTGGACAGCCACCCGGAGCTGCAATACACGCCGTTCACCCCGCAGATCCCGAAACTGCTGCAGAACAGCGAGAACATTTTCAGCGTGGTGAGCAAGCAGGACATCCTGCTGCTGCACCCGTTCGAGTCGTTTACCCCGGTGGTCGACCTGCTGCGCCAGGCCGCCAAAGATCCACATGTTCTGGCCGTACGCCAGACCCTGTATCGCTCCGGTGCCAACTCGGAAATCGTCGATGCGCTGGTGGACGCCGCGCGTAACGGCAAGGAAGTGACCGCGGTCATCGAACTGCGCGCGCGCTTCGACGAAGAGTCCAACCTGCAACTGGCCAGCCGTCTGCAAGCGGCCGGTGCGGTAGTGATTTACGGCGTGGTCGGCTTCAAGACCCACGCCAAGATGATGCTGATCCTGCGCCGCGAAGCCGGTGAGATCGTGCGTTACGCGCACCTCGGCACCGGTAACTACCACGCCGGCAATGCGCGTCTATACACCGACTACAGCCTGTTGACCTCCGACGACGCCTTGTGTGAAGACGTCGGTAAACTGTTCAGTCAGTTGATCGGCATGGGTAAAACCCTGCGCATGAAGAAGCTGCTGCACGCGCCGTTCACTCTGAAGAAGGGCATGCTCGACATGATTGCCCGGGAAACCCAGTTCGCCGTCGAAGGCAAACCGGCGCACATCATCGCCAAGTTCAACTCGCTGACCGATCCGAAGATCATTCGTGCGCTGTACAAGGCCAGCCAGTCCGGCGTGCGCATCGATCTGGTGGTGCGTGGCATGTGCTGCCTGCGTCCGGGCATTGCCGGGGTTTCGCACAACATCCATGTGCGCTCGATCATCGGTCGCTTCCTTGAACACACGCGAGTGTTCTACTTCCTCAACGGCGGCGAGGAGCAGATGTTCCTCTCCAGTGCCGACTGGATGGAGCGCAACCTCGACAAGCGCGTCGAGACTTGCTTCCCGGTGGAGGGCAAGAAGCTGCTGACCCGCGTGAAGAAAGAGCTGGAGCTGTATCTGACCGACAACACTCACAGCTGGAGCCTGCAGTCGGATGGCCGTTACATCCGCAACACGCCAACCGGCAACCAGAACCCGCGCAGCGCGCAGGCGACGTTGCTGGAACGCCTGGGCAGCCCGATTCTGCCGGTGAGCAGCTAACAGCTTAAAAGCGCCCTCACCCTAACCCTCTCCCGGAGGGAGAGGGGACTGACCGAGTTGGATGTTCGAGGTACATCGACCTGAGATTTCGAGTCGAACTCAGGATTTGAAAGGCCCATAAATCGGCTCCCTTTCCCCCTCGCCCCTTTGGGGGAGAGGGCTGGGGTGAGGGGGATCGATCTCAAGCACCCCTTTTGAACCAAGCCAAACACCCAATAAAAAGACGATCCCGAAGGATCGCCTTTTTTGTGCCTGCCCGTTACTCAATGCACGGTCAGAACGATCCCCACCCTCGTCAGCCAGTCGGCTTCGAGGCCAAAGTCGGCCTGAGTCAGCTGATTCTCATCCAGCCAGTTCTCCGGGAATTCCACGTCGAGGGTGTTGCCTTTGGCGTGCAGCGTCACTTGCGGCATCGCCTGGGTACCACGGATGTGGTGGAACAGGATCGCGAAGCGCAGCAGCACGCACAGGCGGATCAGCTTGTCGCCGTCGTCACCGAACTCGGCGAACTTGTCCTTGGGGATGTTGCGGCGATGGCCGCGCACCAGCAGGGCGAGCATTTGCTGGTCTTCGCGGGAGAAACCGGCAAGGTCCGAGTGCTCGATCAGATAGGCGCCGTGCTTGTGATAGTGGTAGTGCGCGATGTCGAGGCCGACTTCGTGGACCTTCGCTGCCCAACCGAGCAATTCGCGCCAGATGCCGTCATCCAGCTCCCAGTCTGCGGCGACCTGATCGAAGGCGTGCAGTGCCTTGCGTTCAACTCGCGCGGCTTGTTCCAGATCGACGTGATAGCGCTCCATCAGCGAAGTCAGGGTGCGTTCGCGCACGTCTTCGTGGTGATGGCGCCCGAGCAGGTCGTAGAGCACGCCTTCACGCAGTGCGCCTTCGCAATGATCCATGCGTTGCAGTTCGAGGGCGTCGAAGATCGCTTCAAGAATCGCCAGGCCCGCCGGGAAGATCGCCCGACGGTCAGGCTTGATGCCTTCGAAGTCGATCTTGTCGACGTCACCCAGTTTGAACAGACGACGCTTGAGCCAGGCCAGGCCTTCGGCATTCACTTCGCCGGTGCCATGCCCGCCGGCCTTCAGCGCCAGGCCGATGGCGCGGATGGTGCCCGAGGAGCCGATGGCTTCATCCCAGGTCAGGCGGTGCAGGGCGTGCTCGATGCTCATGATCTCCAGCCGTGCCGCCGTGTACGCCTGGGCGTAACGGGCCGGGGTGATCTTGCCGTCCTTGAAATAACGCTGGGTGAAGCTGACGCAGCCCATTTGCAGGCTTTCGCGCAGCAGCGGTTCAAAACGCTGCCCGATGATGAATTCGGTACTGCCGCCGCCGATGTCGGCCACCAGACGCTTGCCCGGGGTGTCGGCGAGGGTGTGCGAAACGCCCAGATAAATCAGCCGCGCTTCTTCACGGCCGGAGATGACTTCCACCGGGTGGCCGAGGATTTCTTCGGCGCGGTGGATGAATTCCAGGCGGTTGCGCGCTTCGCGCAGGGCGTTGGTGCCGACGATCCGCACGGCGCCCAGTGGCATGCCGTTGATCAGTTGGGCAAAGCGCTTGAGGCAGTCGAGGCCGCGCTGCATCGATTCTTCGTTGAGATGGCGCTCATCGTCGATACCGGCGGCGAGCTGCACTTTCTCTCCGAGGCGCTCCAGGATGCGGATTTCACCGTTCTGGGCCTTGGCCACGACCATGTGGAAGCTGTTGGAGCCCAGGTCGATTGCGGCGATCAGGGACAGATTCTTGGCTTTGGATTGCGGCATGGTCAGGGGGTCTCGGTCGATAACCCCGCCATCGTGCCACGATCAAACGCTGACGCCAACGCGCATGGTTCAAACCGTTGATCCTGCGCATAAAAGCTTGAGACCGCGGCGCGGCCATTCGTGAGCAAGCCCGCTCCCACAGGTTTTGCAGCGAACTCACCATAGTGGTCCAACAGAGATCCCTGTGGGAGCGAGCCTGCTCGCGAAGGCGTCCGCCCCATCACTGCGGCTATTTCAGGCTGTTGCTTCCACCGTGCCAATGAAATTCGCCAGCTCCGCCGTCTGCGGATTGGCAAACAACACCTTCGGATCCCCCACCTCATGCACCTTGCCATGGTGCATGAACACCAGTTTGTCGCCGACCTCCCGGGCGAAGCGCATTTCGTGGGTGACCATGATCAGCGTCATGCCTTCCCTGGCCAGTTGGCGCACCACAGCGAGCACTTCGTTGACCAGTTCCGGATCCAGCGCCGAGGTGATCTCGTCGCACAGCAACACTTTCGGCGACATCGCCAGTGCCCGGGCAATCGCCACGCGCTGTTGCTGTCCGCCGGACAACCGATCCGGGAAGGCGTCGAACTTCTCCCCCAGCCCGACGCGTTCGAGCATCTTGCGCGCCAGTTCGGCCGCCTTGGCCTTCGGTACTTTCTGCACCACTTGCGGCGCGAGCATCACGTTCTCGCCGACGGTCAGGTGCGGGAACAGGTTGAACTGCTGGAACACCATGCCGACTTTCTGCCGCAGGCTGCGCAGGTCGGCGCGGGCGGCGTCGAGGTATTCGCCGTCGACTTCGATCACCCCGTCGTTGATCGACTCCAGACCATTGAGGGTGCGCAGCAGGGTCGATTTGCCCGAGCCGCTGCGGCCGATGATCGCCACCACCTGGCCTTCCTCGACGCTCAGGTCGATGCCTTTGAGCACGTGGTGATCGCCGTAGTATTTATGCAGGGCGGAAATTCTAAGCAGAGGCATGCAGTCTCCTTTCCAGGTAGCGCGCACTGAGCGACAAGGGGTAGCAGAGCAGGAAGTAGCCGAGGGCGACGAGGCCGTAGACCATGAACGGTTCGAAGGTGGCGTTGGCGAGCATGCCGCCGGTCTTGGTCAGCTCGGTGAAACCGATGATCGAGGTCACCGCAGTGCCCTTGACCACCTGCACCGAGAAGCCCACGGTCGGCGCCACGGCGATGCGTAGCGCCTGCGGCAGGATCACGTAGCGCAACTGCTCCAGCGGATTCAGCGCCAGACTCGACGAGGCTTCCCATTGGCCATTGGGGATCGCTTCGACGCAACCGCGCCAGATCTCCGCCAGATAGGCGCTGGTGAACAATGTCAGGGCAATGGCTGCCGCCATCCACGGCGAGATCTCGATCCCGGCCAGCGCCACGCCGAAGAACACCAGAAACAGCTGCATCAGCAGCGGTGTGCCCTGGAACAGCTCGATCCAGGTGCGAGCAATATTGCTCGATAACGGATTTTTCGAGATGCGCATGATCAGAATCAGCAGACCGACGATGCCGCCACCGATGAACGCTACCAGCGACAGCGCCAGCGTCCATTGCAGGCCGGTCAGCAGGTTGCGCAGGATGTCCCAGAAAGTGAAGTCGCTCATCGGCTGCTCCTCGCGATATAGCGGCGGCCGATCCAGTTCAGCAACTGGCGGATCAGCAGCGCCATGCACAGGTAGATCAGCGTGGTCAGCGCATAGGTTTCAAAGGCGCGGAAGTTGCGCGACTGAATGAAGTTGGCGGCGAAGCTCAGCTCCTCGGTGGCGATCTGCGAACACACCGCCGAACCGAGCATGACGATGATGATCTGGCTGCTCAGGGCCGGCCAGACCTTGCCCAGCGCCGGCAGCAGAACCACATGGCGGAACGCTTCGAAACGGCTCATCGCCAGTGCGGCAGCGGCTTCCAGTTGTCCGCGCGGAATCGCCTGGATGCCGGCGCGGATGATCTCGGTCGAATACGCGCCGAGGTTGATCACCATCGCCAGCACCGCCGCCTGCCACTCGGAAATCTGCACCCCGAGGGATGGCAGGCCAAAGAAGATGAAGAACAGTTGCACCAGAAATGGCGTGTTGCGGATCAACTCGACGTAGACGCCGAAGAGTGCCGAGAACGGGCGGATGTTCCACGCCCGCACCAGCGCGCCGACGATGCCCACGCCGACCCCGAACAGCGCGCCAATCGCCGTCAGCTCCAGGGTGAACAGGGCGCCGCGCAGCAACAGGTCGGTGTTTTGCACCACCGGCATGAAATCGAACTGATAAGCCATCGATTGTCTCCCGCGCGACCGATCAGAGATCGGCCGGCAGCGGCTCTTTGAGCCAGGTCTGCGAGTTTTTCTCCAGCGCGCCGTCGGCCTTGGCGGTGGCGAGGATCTCGTTGACCTTGCCCAGCAGCGCGGGCTCGTTCTTGTTCACGCCGACGTAGACCGGCGAATCCTTGAGCTTCACTTTCAGCGCCGGCACGCGTTTCGGGTTCTTCTCGCTGATCGCCACCATCACCACGTTGCCGCTGGCGATCAGGTCGACCTGCCCTGCGAGGTAGGCGGCGATGGTCGAGTTATTGTCCTCGAAGCGCTTGATGGTCACGCCTTCGGGGGCGACCTTGGTCAGCTCGATGTCTTCGATCGCACCACGGGTGACGCTGATGGTTTTGCCCTTGAGGTCGTCGAGCGTAGTGACGGCGGCATCAGGCGGGCCGAACACCGCGAGGTAGAAAGGCGCGTAGGCGTGGGAGAAGTCGATGACTTTCTCGCGCTCCGGGTTCTTGCCGAGGCTGGAGATCACCAGGTCGACCTTGCCGGTGGTGAGGAACGGGATGCGGTTGGTGCTGTTGACCGGGGTCAGTTCGAGTTTGACCTTAAGTTGATCAGCCAGCAGCTTCGCCGTGTCGATATCCAGGCCACGGGGTTTCATGTCCGGGCCGACCGAGCCGAATGGCGGGAAGTCCTGAGGCACGGCAACTTTCAGTGTGCCGCGTTTGATCACGTCTTCCAGGCCATCGGCGTGGGCGGGGATCTGGCTCAGCATCAGGCTGGAAAACAGAGCGGCGAGGAGGGCTCGGTAACGCAGGGTCATGGCAAATCTCCGGATCGACGGGAAGTGATTTCTGCGATCGGACAGAGCACGGGCCGTGCCAATACCCGGATTTATCCCCGGCAGGCCGCGGGTTTGCCGGGTTTATTCGGTCTTACTGGTCTGAACAGTCAGGTTGTTTTTCGCACCCCGATGGCGCACCGGCAGCGGGCGCCGAACCCCGCTGGGGCACGACTTGCCGGATCCGGCGAATAGCTTTACAACTAGCCGCACCTTGGCCTGGCTCGTCTGAAAAACCATGAACTCGATCTCCCGCGCCGTACCCGAAGTGGCGCTGCAAGCCATACGCAAACTGATCACTGAGCAGGGTTTCGGTGCGGGCGATGCGTTGCCGTCGCAACGGGATCTGGCGGTGCAGCTGGGGGTCAGTCGGGCGTCGTTGCGCGAGGCGCTGTCGTCGCTCAGTGCGCTGGGCGTGGTCAGCATCCAGCCGGGCAAAGGCGTGTTCGTGCAGGCACCGGTGGACATTGCGCAGGGTGACAATGCGCCGGGCTGGCCGTTCGCAGCGCAGGCCTCGCCACTGGACATCTTTCAGTTGCGCTATGCGCTGGAGGGGTTTGCCGCCGGGCTGGCGGCGGTGACCTTGAGCACGTTCGATCTGGATGCGCTGGAGGACAACGTTGCGGCGATGCGCGAGCAATTGAAGGCCGGCGACTTCGAGGCCGCGGCGAAACTCGACTTCGAATTCCATCGGCGTATTCTGCTGGCCAGCGGCAATCAGGCGATGCTGAGCATCCTCACCGCCAGCGCCGAGATCTTTCTGGAGAGCCAGAAGCTACCGTTCATCCGCGCCGAACGGGCGATGGAAACCTGGCAGGAGCACCGCAAGATCCTTCGTGCACTGGCGCGCCGGGCATCCGCTGCGGCCCAGAAGGCCATGCAGGAACACGTGCGCAACGCCGCCCTGCGCACCGGAATTTCCTTCATTGCCCCCGCCACGGCGTGACTTGGGCTATACCCAAACTCATCGAGTGCCATAGCAAGACTCAATCAACTGCGGCTTCCTGAACAAGGGAAGGGCGGCTATGATGGGCCACGTTTTTTTGCTTACAACCTGGAGAATTCCATGAGCAGCGATCTTATCAAACACGTTAGCGACGCCAGCTTCGAAGCCGACGTACTCAAGGCCGAAGGCGCTGTACTGGTCGACTACTGGGCTGAATGGTGCGGCCCTTGCAAAATGATCGCTCCGGTTCTGGACGAGATTGCCGAGACTTACAAAGGCAAGCTGACCATCGCCAAACTGAACATCGACGAAAACCAGGAAACCCCGGCCAAGCACGGCGTGCGTGGTATCCCGACGCTGATGCTGTTCAAGAACGGCAACGTTGAAGCGACCAAAGTCGGCGCCCTGTCGAAGTCGCAACTGGCTGCTTTCCTCGACGCCAACATCTAAGCGTCGCAGTAAATTGTCTAGTCCTGAAATAGGTTTACACCTGTTTCAGTCTCAAAATGCCCGATGCAC